>DATAZF010000036.1:0-85475 GCA_036272235.1 Bryobacteraceae bacterium
TCCAAAGCATTTCCCGGCTCGCGCCGCTGGCGGTCCTGGGTGAGATTCAGCGGAGAGCCCTTCATCTTTGGTTTTGACCCCAATACTCTTGGCGAGGCAATGCGCTCGTTTGGCTTTCTTCTAAGCAGCGACGAATCAACAGAAGACATCGCCCGGCGCTACTGCCAACCAATCGGCCGTACAGAGCCCGGCTCTCAGGCTTATCATGTCGCAACCGCAGTTCGCGCCGAGGTATAGCGAATGCCAAAAATCAGCGGCGCAAAGCGACAGGCGCGCCAGCTCCAAATTCTCGATGCAGCTACGCGGTGTTTCGCACTGAACGGTTTTCACCGGACCTCCATGGAGGATATCGTCAGGGAATCGGGACTTAGCCCCGGTGCGATCTACTGCTATTTTCGCGGCAAGCACGAGATTGTCGAAGCTATCTCCGCACAGCGCCATGCGCGGGATTCGGCCTTACTGGCCGAGTTAACATCATCGCCCAACATCGGCGAGGCTCTCAATGCCATGAGCCGCACTTTGCTCGTAATGCTGAAGGAAACGAAGGAAAAGCAGCGCCGCAAAGTCTCTATTCAGTTCTGGGCCGAATCGCTGCTTGATCGAAGAATAAGGAAGATCGCCCGACGGGGAATCCGGCAGCGTGATCGTCTTTCAATCGCACTTCGCGAGACTCAACGGAAGGGAGAATTGGCGAGCAATCTGGACGTCGATGCTGTCTCGCGTGTCATGCTCGCGCTTCTGCAAGGACTGATTCTTCAACAGGCCTGGGAGCCTAAGATGGATATCGAAAAATTCGTAACAACTGCCGTAAGCCTGATCTCTGCCGGTCTTTTCGATACGAAGACAGGCGTTTCATCGGCAAAATCCGCTTGAAATGATCAGTTCCATTGCAAATTAGCGCCTCTGTGCGGCGTTAGACATTCATTTTGATCGTTTCTGACAGCTTTCCTATATTGAGATTTCAGCGCGCAGGGCGCACCCGGTCCGGGTAAGGGCAGTGCCCACCTGTATTGCCCTGAAACATTTGGACTCCGGCAAGCAGTTGAAAGGCGCTTCGTATGCCGACAAATCTTTAAGATCCTCAGGCAGGCGTCTATCTAAGCGTTCCACAGGGAAGTGCGGTGTTGTTGCTGACGCCGACGGCGGGTTCTTTGCCCGCGCCGCTGGACCGACGTGAGCGTGCCCGTGAAGGTCGCCGAAGGCAGGGTGCCTCAGTCGTTCACAGCGAATTAATCCGCCACAAGGTTGCCGACAATATTTTACTTTGTCGCGACAGATCCCGACGTTTCGGCAATCGATTTCGCTCGACCATAGAGTTGTCGGCAGGCCAGGAAATCGGGGCTTGCCAGACGGAGGTTCATTATGGTCAAGCGACTTTTTCATTGGAGTTTTGCCGGGATAACCCTCGCGGTATGGCTTGCCGCTTCTGCCGCTGGCGCGGCGGTCCGCGTCCGAGTTGGTCCTCCGCGAGCCGTGGTCGAAAGGCCGGTCCGCCGCCCAGGTGCCGCGTATGTTTGGGTTGGCGGGTACTATCGCTGGTCGGGACGGTCCTACGTTTGGGTTCCGGGCGCCTGGGCATTGCCGCCGCGTCCAACCGCCGTTTGGGTTGCGCCGCGTTGGGACTATGTTCCGGCAAAAGCCTCATATGTGTTTATTGGGGATTCTGGCGATAAACGAATCGAACACTCTGGTTGCAACCAAATTGGACGAATGGGAAAATCAAGAAAGGCTCGGAGACGTTCACCCGCAGGAGCCGCACGATGCGATGAAGCCACATGATCGTGCAACCATTCTTGTCATCGACGACGATGTCGAGATGACCGAAATGCTGGACGAGTATCTGGAGCCTGAAGGCTTCGCGGTAGAAGTCCATCACGACGGCGATTCCGGATTGAAAAGAGCTCTACAGGGTGACTGCCGTCTTGTCATCCTCGATGTGATGTTGCCCCGCATCAATGGATTTGAAGTCCTGCGCCGTCTGCGTCTGGAATCGCAGATACCCGTCCTGATGTTGACCGCGCGAGGAGATGCGGTGGATCGAGTCGTGGGGCTTCAGGCCGGCGCGGACGACTATCTGCCCAAACCATTCGATCCGCAGGAACTGATTGCCCGGGTGCGAGCAATTTTGCGCCGCACCTCACCCGGAGCGTTGCGGTCGGGAGAAACAGGCGATGTTCTCGCTGTTGCGGACGTCGTCCTCGATACCCGTGCTCGCACCGTAAGGCGCAGCGCATCCATCGTGGACCTGACTGCGGCGGAGTTCGATCTTCTCCGCACCTTCCTGCGCTCCGCCGGGCGCGTAATTGGCCGCGAGGAGCTGTTCCGGGAGGTGCTCGACCGAGAATTTTCAGTGTTTGACCGGAGCATCGACAATCATGTGAGCAGCCTCAGGAAGAAGCTGGGTCCGCGGCCTGGAGGGGGAGAGCGGATTCGAGCCGTACGCAATGCGGGCTACGTCTACGCGGCTCCTGAATCGCACCCGCCGGAATCGTGAAAAGTCTGTTCCTCAAAATGTTTCTTGGGTTTTGCGCGGCGAACGCCCTGTTGCTTGGTGCGATTCTCCTGGGATACGAGATCGCAAACCCGGATCAGCTTCCCTTCTCCTGGCCTGGTGTTGGTAAAGGCGCTGTTGTTTCGGCCGCTCGAACCGCTATAGAAACCTACGAACGCGGAGGAGCAGCGCAGCTCGCGCAATATCTGGAAACGCTGGAGCGCGACACCGGACTCCAGGCGGACTTGTTCGATTCTTCCCGGCACAACCTCGCAGGGCTTTCGCACGGATCGAGCCCACCTGACGACGCGGAAGAGTATCGCGATGGCCAACTCGTGATCCGCCGTCGCGGACGATCGGCCATTGTCAAGCTATCTGGCCGGGGTGATCGGTCGTACTCTTTCGTCGCGATCGTCCCCCGAAGAGAACCCAGCGGATTCTGGTCACGGACATTCGTCGTCTTACTTATTCTGACGGGCGCCGTGCTGTGTTACATGCTTGCGGGATATATCACTGCGCCAGTGGCTCATCTGCGCGCGGCGACCGCCAGACTCTCGAAAGGTGATCTCGGGGTGCGCATTTCTCTCGCGAGCGTCCTCCGACGAAAAGACGAGATTGGTGGGCTCGCCATAGATTTCAACCGAATGGCGGAGCGGATCGAAACATTGATGAAGGCGCAGCAGCGGCTGATCGCCGACGTTTCCCATGAGCTGCGGTCTCCCATCACTCGCCTGAGTCTGGCCGTCGGGCTGGTTCGCCGCAATAAGGAGGCCGGCCTGAGCGTGCCGCTCGCGCGAATGGAGCGCGAAGTCGAACGGCTGAATAGTCTGATCGGCCAGTTGTTGACGCTCTCGCGCCTTGAGAGCGCCGACAAGTCTCCCCCGATGGAAATACTGGATCTTGGCGCACTGGTGAGGGAAATCTCAGCCGACGCCGACTTCGAAGCTGCCAGCACGAATCGTGGCGTGCAGCTTGTGGAATGCGCCGCGTGCTCGATTTTAGGAGCTCGCGATCTTATTCGTAGCGCGGTCGAGAATGTAGTCCGGAATGCGCTTAAATATACGGACCCTAACACCGAGGTTCTCGTCAAGCTACTCAGAGTCAACCAGGGAAATGTCGACATTATCGTGCAAGATCACGGCCCAGGCGTGCCCGCGCAGGCGCTTGTTCACATCTTCGAGCCCTTCTACCGCGTGGACGACGCACGCGATCGCGGAAGCGGCGGCGCCGGGCTGGGCCTCGCCATCACACATCAGATTGTGAGGCTGCACGGCGGTTCTGTCCACGCAATGAACAAGGAGGCGGGTGGCCTGGAATTAAGGGTCACGCTACCCGTGGTGGAAGTTGAAGGTCCCGCTTAAAGCTTGCCTGGCCTTCCACCCCACTCCACAGATTCTATATCGGCGATCGACTTGGTGAACGTCCAGCGGTGTCCTGCCAGATCCTCAATAATATTGACCGGCCACTTTGCCCCGCACTCCGCTGCGGTCGCTCCCACGAGGGCCATCCCCCACATTCAGCTATGCGCGGTAATTTGCGATTTATAGGCATAAGGCGAAACCGGAAGTGTCGCACAGCCAAAGAATGGCAGCATCGAGATCCGGATAGCGAATATCGGGAATGACCGTACAGCCTGAGATGGAACGATTGGCGGGCATTGGTTTCGTCTCGTCTTTCATACTGCAGGATTCGGAAACGCGGCATTCGCATACCGCGCTCCCATCCCGGCTCTATTTGAACGGCGGCCCTGGAGCAGTCGCCCAGAAGGAGCAGTGGTGATCCGTGTCGAAATTGTTGATAACCACGTTGCCGTCCGGCCTGAGTGAGAGAATCTGGTTCATCTGTGCGTCGTAGTGAGGCCAGGAGACCAGCCCCGCTCCATTCGGATTGCCGGTTTTCACGAAGTTCCCCCAATATCGAATCATCTGTTGGGAGAGTTGCTGTTGCGCCGGAGTCTGAGGTCCCGGCAGTTGCGTCATCTTGAAAAGATATTGCAGTTCGCTCCCGTGATACGCGCCAAGTGAAAGTCCGGCAAGGAGGCCGGCTTTGTTGCCCCCTGGCGTCGGCGCTCCAGCGTCATCGAATTCATAGCGATAGATCAGGGCGGAGGCCGAAAGAGTTTGAGAGAGCTGCGTAATCGCGCATCCGAACGGGGAATCGTCTGTTGCCTCGTCGGCGTAGGCGATAAATGGATTTTTGTATTGATCGAGCTGATACTCATTCAAGACAGCCGGCGCAAAAGAGCCATACTGGCTTGCAACGACTGCGTTGTGACCATCAACACTCAGAGGCAATTTCACTTTGCCAATCATCGCCGGCGCCACAAAGATCGCCGCCTCGTCATGATTAGACCCCAACAGGATGCTTGCCCAGTTCCATTGGCCGGAAGTCAAAGCATCCGACGGCTTCACTGGCAAGACGTTATTACCAAAATTCGGACTCGCGTTAAAGCCCGCCCCCTTGGCAGGGATAGCCGTGTCGCCGCCCACGATCGGATTCAAAGGCACTGCGGCTCGCAGCACGTCCGCCGCTGCCTTCCCCCGCAGACATGCTGCCGCGGATTGCACGTCCGTGCATCCTGCCGCAGTCACCACTGGAGCGCTGGTCGCAAGCGCCTCGTCGTGCGGCGCCGCGGGACAGTAAGTACTCTCCATGATGATTTTGTTAAACATGCCAGCCGCCCCGGGCGATGCCAGATTGGCGCAAGTATCGATCGCTCCGGCTGACTCACCCCCAAGCGTGACGTTTGTGGGATCTCCACCGAACCCGAGGATGTTTTCATGAACCCAGCGCAGGGCCGCCTGCTGGTCCAGCAGTCCGTAATTTCCGGATGATGGATTGTCCGCCTCGGTATCCAGAGAGGGAAGGGCGAGGAAGCCAAATACATTCAGCCGATAGTTAATGGTGACTACAATGATTCCCGTTTCCGCTACCATTTCCGTGGGGTCGTAATCATTGCCTGAATTCCGGTGGTTGAGGCCTCCATGGACGAAAACAAACACGGGCAGGAGTTGCCTGGAGCGCGTGTTAGCTGGACGGTAGACGTTCAAATAAAGGCAGTCTTCGCTCCCGGCAACCACCTGGCCGCCTTTCGCATTTTGAAGTTGAGTGCACTCATTCCCGAGTGCGGCCGCGTCGCGTATACCGGACCATCCAGGGGGAGGAGCCGGCGCCTTCCAACGAAGATTGCCAATTGGAGGAGCGGCATAGGGGACGCCGAGAAATCGGTCGACCTGGCCATCGGTTTGGCCTCGAATGAAGCCGACCTCGCTTCGAACGAATTCGATAACCGGTTTCGAAGTTTCCTGCGCGTTCAGCAAGCCACCGCTGACCCCGACCGCGATAAAAAGATACAGAGATACTCGCATTAAAACTCTCCTGAAAAACAAAAATTGGCCAGCTGCTGCAGGCCACCCTCATGATGGGGCGGGCGCGTCATTTCGGTATTCGGGAAATGTCGCAATCCGGTGAAGATTTGTCGCCGGACAAAACTTGACGTTGCCGCGACATAACTATTCGGCCCACGATTCTGACAATTCGTCAATCAGAACAGAGTCGGTCATTCGAGACCGGCTCATAAAGGAGAAGAATGCAATGCAACAAAATAGATTCAGACTGAAGCGCATCGTCACCTTGTGCGCTTTCGGCACCGCGTTCGTGTTCACAGCGTCGGCACAGTCCGTCGCCACAACGATTACGGAAATCCCGGGCAGCTACACCCGCGACACGACGGTCACCGGCGCAAACGGCAGGACCGCGACATATCAGGACAACGCGTCCAATGCAAACGGTTCGTACACGGATACTCGAAGCGTCACCGGCGTCAACGGCAAGACCGCGACTTCGAGTACAACCGCGTCGCGGGCTCCCGGAACTACTTCGCGAGAGACGACGGTCACGGGTTTCAATGGCCAGAGTTCCAGCTATGAAAACAATCGGAGCTGGGGCAACGGCACGTATACCGATAGCAAATCCTACACCGGAGTGAACGGTGGCACCCGAACGGACACCGTGTCTCGCGGCGGCGGCGCCGTGACGAACACAGTCACCGGACGAAACGGCAACACGCGGACGTATTCGCGGCCGGTGCGCTTCCGCCGCTGACCTGCAATTCTTTACACGCCGCCGACAAACCGGGATGGCCCGGGGGCGGCGGCGTCCTCATGATGGAACAGAATCACTCTGCAAACGCGCGCTGGAACCGGCAGAACAGCAAACTATGATTCGGTTTCTGGCCGCAAGGATTCAAGTACAAGGAACAAGTAAGGAGAATCGCTATGAAATGGAGCATTGCAGCATTGCTGGTGGCGGCGACGATGGGAGTCGCACAAATTCCGGGCGCGCCAGGCATCGGACAGAGCATGAAACAGAACGCCGACGAGCTGAAACACTACAGCTATAAGCGGCGGACCGAAATCAACGTGAAAGACAAATCCTTCGGCCCGCGAGTGGACCTGGTGCGTTACGTCGATGGGAAGAGGGAAACGATTCCGCTTGAAAAGCCCGCTCGTCCGGACCAGTCCGGTGGCCGCCGGGGACTGCGTGGCAAGATTGTCGAAAAAAAGATCGAAGAGAAAACGGACGAGATGAAAGAGGAGCGGGAGCGGCTCGACGCCCTGCTCCACAGCTATTTGTCTCCCGGATCGGATTCGATGCGGGCCGTATTCGAGAAGGCTGCAATTTCTCGAACCGGACCCGGGCCGGACGCGGATGTCAAAGTTGTGGCGAAGGGCATTATGAAGCCGTCTGATTCGTTTACTCTGATCTGGAGCGTCGCCAATCGCCGGCCCGTGTCCATTGACATTCATGCCGAGCTTGACGGCAAGCCGGTTCAGTTGACGCGGGAGTACGCGGTTCTGAAGGATGGTCCTTTCTACGCCATCCACACCGTGATCTTCATGCCCACGAAAAACACGCGCATCAACATCGATACGTTCGACTACAGCACTTCCGGAGACCAGAAATAAGACCCAAAGCCGATTTCGGAGCATCCGGCGCGCACTTTCGTGCTTACCTGCGCTGTCATTATTGCGGGCGCGGCCCCGGCGGGTGGAACAGTTGGACCAGGAACGCGGCGAGAATCTCATTAGAAGGCAGAGCCGCGGCGCGCCGCAGGCTGTGGCGGCCAACGCTTTTCAGCGCATCGGCTGGTGATGTATTTCATCTTGTTTGAAACCAATGCCCCGGCGCGGAAGTTAATTATCCGTTGGATTTTCGTTAACGTGATCAATAACCAGCGCGGGCATAGAGCGCTTTTGCAATTTCAATTTCAGGCCAGTTTGCTTGCGAATGGCTTCCGACAAAGACACGCTCCCACTGGGATCGGACGGCTCAACACGGCGGTCGGACGAGATCGACGAGTCGGTGCTTTCGCTTTCTTTGGTGACTGGCGGAGGCGCAGCCGGACTGAAGTTCAGATCAAAGTCCCAGGTCCCGGCAATTCCGGTTTCATCGACGACCGGGCGTCTGTCTATATAGGAGGGCGCGAGCCGTTGTAAAGAGGAGACGAACTGAGCCATCGCGACGTTGTGGCAGGAAATCGACTGGGTGAGCACGGCGTTGGCGGCCGCCGCCATGTCGCAGCCGGCGCGTGCCGACGAATCGGCTGTACGGAGTTTCGGTTTGACAGACGTCAGGACATCGGTTTGACAGACGTCAGGACAAAGGTGTCCACCGGGCGGTTCTCCGTGTGAACAGCGAGGCCAAAACGCTCGGTCATCAACGCCTTCATCATGGTTCGTAGAGACTCGAGGCTTACATCCGAAGTGGCACCCGACGCGGGAGCCTCAGCCTGGATCTCAAACTGACGGGTCTCGGCGTATCCAGGCGCACCTATAATCACGCTGGTCCCTCAGGCGAGCCTGATCAGGTCCTTCCGGAAAAAAGTAGGGAATCATATGCATCGTTCCTGCGGTTATTTCTTTTTACCTCCGAAAAGGCCTTTGAGCAGGCTACCGGCGTCAGTCGGCGCCTTGCCGCCGGTGAGGCTCCGCAGCCGGTCGTTGACCAGACCCTTCACATCAGGGATGATTGAGGGATTTTCGACCGTGCCCTGGATTATAAAAGGGATGCTGCCATTGCCGGTCAGGGAAGCGAGGGCGCCGCCTCCGAGGTTTGCGCGCATGCTGAGATTGAGCGCGTGCGACGGACTGATTGTCCCGGCTCCGGTGATGGTGCCGATGGAAGTGACAACCAGTTGGAGGTTGTCCAGCAGCGTCCCTTCAGGCGTGTTTTTCAGGTGCGCGCGGAAAGTCTGAAACGTGGTGTGCGGCTGCGCTTTAATCGCAGTGAGTTCGTGAAGCACCTGAAGTTTGGAAGCGAAATCGTAGTTGGCGAGCCTGGCGTTTTCCGCGTCGACAGTTCCATCTGTGACGAGTCGATCCAGTGGACCTTCCGAGCTCAAATTCAAGTCGGCTGTGCCTTGATCGATGGATGATCCCGCGGGAAGTGAAATGTTGAGCGGCGGCAGAAACGTCGCCAGCTCAGTCAACGGCATCCTCGATCCGGTGAGTTTGAGATTCACGGTGGCGGGTTCCGTGGCGAGGTTGTAGGTTCCCGCGAGATTCGGGGCCGCACTGCCAAGATGAATCGTCATCTTCCGGATTACACCGGACTGCATCGCGAGATTGTCTGACAGATCCAGATCGATTTCGACCGGCCGTTTGGCGGGCGCGCCGCCTTTGGCGAGGACAAGTTGCCCGGCGTTGATTTTGCCTGTGATGCCAATCACACCGGTTGCGGACGTGACGGCGCCGTCGACGGACGCAATACCCGCGATACCGGTTGCGGGGTCGACGAGCCCCGACGCAATCAAATCGAGATGAGTCACGTTTAGTTTCGCGTTGAACGGCGTGTCAGCCGCCTGCCCCGCATCGATGGGTCCGGCGGTGCCATCGAGCTTGATGGAGCCCGCGCCGGGAAGCGCGGCGTCAAGTGAAAACGGAAACTGCGCGGCGGAAGCGAAGTTCTTTACTTCGATGTTCAGTTTGTCGAGAACCAGCGGCTTGCTCCGCGAGCCGGTCTTTTGCATTGTGATGCGGCCATCGGAAATTTTGAGCAGCTCGATCGAAAGGTCCGGCCTTTGTGCCGGCTGCGCGGGTGACTGAACAACCGGTGCTGCGGTCGCGCGTGGATTCCCGCCGATGTTCGAAAAATTGAACATTCCCGCCGGAGTTTCGACCAGGCTGATTTGCGGCTGGTTGATGGTGATCGCGGTCACATTGAGCTTGCGGGAAAGTATGAGGGGCAGCATCTCCACGCCCACGTTCAACGATTGAGCATGGAGAAAGGGCGCGCTGCTGAACGCCGGGTCGTCGGCTATGGAGAGATCGCTGGCGGAGACGCCGCCTGAAAGAAGCGAAACTTTCAAATCGCCGAGTTTGACCTCGCGCCCCAGGGCGGCTGTGAGGCGGCTTTCGAGAGTGGGGCGGAACTGATTTGCGTCGATCAGAAAAGGTATGGCTATCGCAATCGCGACGAGGAGCACGATAACGATTCCAGCGATGCGGGCGGCTCGTTTCATCGGAGTCTCCGTTCGTTTCCGAGTGTAGCGGGAAATAACGCGTCCATGAAGCGCCAGGCGCGGGAGCGGTATAGCTTCTCATGTCCGTTGGGTCACAACATGGAACTGCATTGGTCTTAAGCGCACCGAAGCGCCGCATTTGGCCGGAGAGCCGTTCACCGCAAACGGAAATTGACCTCGATTTTCGCTGTCACGGCCACCGGTCGGGAGTTGCGGGTGGCCGGTTTGAATCGCCATTGCCGGACTGCCTGCACTGCGTTGTTGTCGAGCCCTGCATCGATTCCCCGCACCACAACAACGTCCCTCGCTGTGCCATCCGGACCGACCACAAGGTCCAAAAGCGTCTGGCCCTGAACCTTCGCCTGGCTTGCCGCGGGGGTGTAGGCGGGGTCCATCTTCCAGACCACCGCCGGGGCCGTGACAGCACCGCCAACCTTGTAGACACGTTCCTGGCCGATGGAGCTTACCGCCGCAAACACGAACAAAAACGACGCGAATAGGGCGGCGGACATGCGCTTGATTCCAGCGGGAGCAGGTGGAGTTGTCGCGGACGAAAGCACGCGAACGACCCGCGCCTTCACGCCCTCGCAATCTGTCATGGGGCAGGCCAGCATGAGAAGGCCGCGCGAGCGACGGGCAGTTTCGACGAGCGCTTCCGCATAGTCCGCGCGATCGAAGCCGCTTTGGACCACGAGGTCATCGCACGCCGCTTCCTGTTCCGCGCGCAGATGCCTTGCCAGAATCCAGATGAGGGGATGAAACCAGTAGATCGAACAGGCAACGATACTGGCCAGATTGGCCCAGAGATCCCACCGCCTCACGTGAGCCAACTCATGGCGGATAGCGGCGCGCGCCTGCCACTCCGGCCAGTCGACGGCCGTTCGCGGCAGCAGGATTACCGGTCGGATAAGGCCGGTGACGACAGGCACGCTCACGTCGGCCGCGCGTATCTGCACGCCAGAGGCGGCATTCTCTGCGGAGCCAGCGACCGGGCCAAAGGGCGCCGTAGAGCGCCGCAGGCGCCACAGAACAGTACACCCGATCAGAAAACGAAGCAACACCAGCGCGCATCCGCATACCCAGATCGCGCCGGCGAATGCCGCTGATGACCAGGTCTTCGGCCCCGTTTGTTCGGGTGCAGGGAAGCCGGCGATCGCTGGTATGTGGATCGAGGGTATGTGAATGATCGCGGCCGAATCGGGAAGGAAGACCGCGAGAATGGCGGCGAGCGATCCTCCGATGACGGAAAGGCAAATCAGGTGGCGGGCAGCCGGAGTCCATCGTTTGGAGACCGATAAAACTGCGAGGCCGGAGACGAAGAGCAAGGTGGCTCTCAACAGAACCAGGAATGCATCGGCCATCGACATTACTTCTTTTCCTTTCGAGCGTCGCGAATCATGCGCTCCAGCGCTTGCAGATCTTCGTTCGATAGTTTCGTGGTGGAAGGATCGAGGAAGGCGGCAGCCGCTGCCTTCATGGAACCGCCGAAGAATGTGGCGGCCAGTCTTTCCATGGCCGATCTTTTCGCCTTCTCGCGTGCGATTACTGGCAGGTAGACATAGCGAAGCCCTTCTTCGACATGACGAACGTGACCCTTGCGTTCGAGGACGCGGAGAATCGTCCTTACGCCGGAATAGCTCGGGCGATCGGGCAGGCGGTCCTGGATCTCCGGCCCGCTGGCACGGCCGAGCGTGAAAAGGATATCCATGATCTGCCGCTCGCGGCGGCTGAAGCTGATGCCGGTATCGGGGGAGTCTTTTCGTTGCGCCATAGATGTGATGCGCCGGTCACTTCGGCGTGAACGACCTGCGTACAAATTAACATGGTCCCGTCGACTATCGCGGGGCCGCTGAAGGGGCTACACCCGCGGCCGGGCGCGGCGACAGCCCTACCTCTTCGCGGGCTTGTCATATTCCGCGATCCACTTCGGGGGATCCGGTTCGAGGCTGCCGTCCACCGTAATGCCACGCTCCTTAGCCCAGCGGTAGCCCCACATCCATCCATATTTTGTGATGTAGGTGCTGGGCGCGCGGTATGCGGCATCTGACTGCGAGGCGGCCAGCGAAATGAACCGGTAGTGCTTCGTCTCGAACAGCTTCAACAGGTCCCCGATCACGTCGGCGTTCAAGCGGTTGTCGTGCAGGAGCATGACCTCCGGAGGCTCATAGCCCAGGACCTGCGTGTTGAGCCGGGCATAGTAGTCGATTTCCGAATCCGAATAGGCAATGTATTCGCCGCGCAGTTTCCGGGCACTCGCGACATCTTTTCGGGCAAGCATTTCGACGTAGGCTGCGTTGAAGATGTAGTCGGAGGTGTCGATCGTGCAAGGCGCGGAGGCGTATCCGCGCGATGGCAGAAATTCCGCAATGGCGTCGTGCTTTGGCTTGGTATTGCCCGTCTCATTCATGGGGAAGCGAAAGAACGCGACCTTCCTGCCGGCCCCTTCCATAAGAGGGCGGATGACTGCATCGCCGCGCATGATCTCGCCCTCGATCTGCGCGATGCTGAGATCGTTCATATCGGGATGCGACCACGTGTGATTGCCGAGATCGAATCCGTCGTGCGTCCAGCGCGTGAGAATTTCAACACCCGCGGGACCGAGGGATTGCGCCCGCTCGCCGATTACGAAGCCGGTGACGGGAACTTTGCGATCGCGAAAGGCGGCGAGCAGTCGACGATTGACCGCGCGCGCGGCAGCGACCTCCCCGGAGAGGTCGGACGAGAAGGGGTGGCCGGGGGCATAAGGGAGATCGTCAACGGTAATCGCCACGGCACGCCGGCCCGGCTGTTGCGCGAAGGCGCCGGACAATACCAAAAGAGCAAGACCAGCGGCTGTGCCCAACAACGCGAAACGCATTCCGGCCTATTTTGCCGGGACCGTTCCGGGAGCGCCTTTTTCCTTGACGAAGAAGACGAGGAACTTTGCAGCCTTTGTGGCGCTGGCGTTTTTCGAAACGGTGTGGATGTCGTCCGGCGACTCGTAGAACGTCTGACCTGGGCCGAGCGTGACTTCGCGGCCGCCCTTCACCTGCATTACGACGGAACCTTCGAGCACATAAACGAAGGTGCTGGCGTTATGCCTGTGTACGGCCGAAGACGCGCCGGGCGCATACTCGACGGTGAGCATGGAGCCTTCCTTGCCGGGAACGCCGGGGAGATCCTTCGTGATCAGCGGCGTGACCCTGGCGTCCTGCCCCAGCAGTGCGGACGCAGCGAGGGCGAGGATGCAGAGACGATTCATTGTTACGCTCCTTCGGTTTTGTGGGCGGGCGGCTGGTATTCCCCTGGCACGGCCCGGAAGGCGACCGACAATCGGTTCCATCCATTGATGGTAACGATTGCGAGCGTGAGGTTCACCAGCTCTTCTTCGGAGAACTGCGCGCGCGCTTCCTCGTACACGGTGTCGGGGACATGGCTCTCGGCAACGAGCGTGACGGCCTCGGTCCAGGCGAGCGCAGCCCGTTCCCGATCGGTGAAGAACGGTGTCTCGCGCCACGCGTTGAGCGCATAAAGACGCTGCTCGCTTTCGCCGGCGGCCCGGGCGTCCTTCGAGTGCATGTCGAGACAGAAGGCGCAGGCGTTGATCTGCGATGCGCGCATCTTCACCAACTCAAGCAGCGATGGTTCGAGCTTTGTTTTCCGGACGAACATCTCCAGTCCGAGCATGGCCTGGTAAGCGGGCCCGCCAACCTTCTGCGCGTTAATTCGTGATTGCATAATCGGGATCCTTTCATCGTCGGAGTAAGACTGGGGTACACCCCTTGGGGTACCCCCGTTTATCTTGGATGAAGAGGTGGTGAGTGGAGATTCCCGAGTTACAGCCGCATTTGGTTGGAGAACGAACCGAGCTTCGTCCACTGCGCGCGGAGGATTGGGAAGCCCTTTTCGCGGCTGCTTCAGACCCCCTGATCTGGGAGCAGTATCCCGCGCACGATCGCTACAAAGAGGAAGTGTTCAGGGAATATTTTCGCGGCGCACTGGAGTCGGGTGGAGCGTTCGCCGTGCTCGACAGGGCTTCGCAAGGCATCATCGGTTCCACGCGCTATTGCAATTACGATGCAGCTCAAAGCGAAATCGAAATCGGCTGGACATTCCTCATACGCTCGCACTGGGGCGGAAAATACAACGGCGAGATGAAGCGGCTCATGCTGGATCACGCATTCCGGTTCGTCCGCAACGTCGTGTTCCAGGTGGGTCCGGAGAATATGCGGTCGCGCCGTGCGGTCGAGAAGATCGGCGGTGTCCTCGTGGGGCACCGGGACACGGACCTGAACGGGACGATCGTCAGGCACGTCCTGTATCGCATCAAAACCTCGGCTATTACTTAGCGCGGCCTTTAAAGCCGGAGGTCAGCATCGGGATCCCGAGAATCCAGTCGTCGTCGTTGGTGCGGGCCACCACGTAGAGCGTCTTCTTGCCTTTGCCGCTGAAAGCCGCGCTGATGAGGCTGCGCGGTGTCGGGATGCTGCCGAGCAGCTTGCCTTCCGGCGAGATGACATGTACGTTGTAGCCGGCGGTGACATAAATCCGCCCCATGGCATCGACGGTGCTGCCATCGCCGCCGCCCTCGAATTTGGCGAACTCGCGCTGGTTGTTCAGTGAGCCGTCCGGCTGCACGTCGAAAGCGGCGAGCGTCGGGCCGTTCGTTACGTAGAGAACCTTTTCGTCGGGACTGAGCACGATGCCGTTGGTCCGCAGATCTTTGCCATAACTTTTCACCACGCCCTTTGGATCGGCGTAGTAGAGTCCGCCCATCGTGAAGTAGACGCCGCCCTTGCTGTCGGCCGCCAGATCATTGAGAACCCCGCCGATGCAATCGAACGAATCGCCGTTGTACTTGTTGGCGAAGCTCTGGCGCCTGGGCGCAAGCTCGAGGATGTCCGCGTTTAGCCCGCGATTGTTGAGGAAGAGGACGCCTTTTGAATTCATGGAGAGCGCGCCGCCCGTGTTGGTTCCCGAATAGGCGGTCGAAGCCTTGCCGTTTTTGTCGAGCTTCACGACGGCGCTGTTGTCGTTCTGCGCGATCAGCAGACCGCCATCTTTCGTTCCGATGATGCCGTCGGCGTTGTTCCCCGAAACCTTCCAGAATTCTTTCCACTGCACACCGTCGGCGACGACGCCGGGGATCGCGGTGACCTTATAATCGTGCGGCGCGGGTAGCGGGGGTGGGCCCGCCGCGGCGCCGCGTCCAGGCGCGCCGCCTCCACGTCCGCCGCGCGCAGGGGGTGGAACTTTGCAGGTCTTGAGGACATCGGGCTCTTTAGCGTCCTGCGCGGCTTGCACGCCCGGTCCGGTGCGAGTAGCGGCGGGGGGCGCCTGCGCCCAACCAAACAGGCCTATCGCGCCGAGGACACTGAGTGCGAGCGTGATTGTTGCTTTCGATTCCATAAACCCTCCAGATTGGTTCCGAGTGTGCGGCCAACAAGAATATATCAATCTGTTGGACATTGCGGCTCGACTTCGCGCCAAAAACGCCGTGCTTGGGAGCCAGTCAGCTTGGGAGCGATGCGCGCGCAGTCTTGCGGGCGCGTTTGTGTGAGGTGATCAGCACCGCCAGACCGCCGATGGCGACGAGCCCGATCGTGCCTGGTTCGGGGGCTTGTGGAGCGGCGTCTTCCACATCGAAAATGAACCGGGCCTGGCCGCCGTTGCCATTGATCTGATCCAGATTGGTCAAGTCGAAGGTGAACGTGCCTCCATTTACGCTGGAAGTCGGCACCTGCACATCGTTGGCGATCGTGAGCGCGAAGAAGCCGACATTGAAAATCTTGTCGGCAGGCGACAACTGCAGGGTCAGTTGCAGCGTATCGGTCGGTGTGTAGTCGTGGAACTCCCCGTCGTTAAGGTCCCCATTAGAGAAATTGACGTCGAATTCGTTCCGCGTCTGATTGCCGTCTGGAACTCCCGGGATGATCGTGATGTTGGTTCCGGAGTCGAATCCGAGCATCCAGTCGCTGAACACCCCTGCGTTGATCCGCTCCGCGGTAATGTTGGAAAAATCCCACTGCTGGGCGGCATCGGTATTAAACACGCTGGTCACCGTGATGGAATCGCCGTTCAAGCTGTCGGCCTGCATTAAAGGGGTTGAGCATAGGAAGAGAGAGAATATGGCGCACCATAAAGTTTTCCTAAGCATGTCCGGAATCTTACCATGGAGGCATTTTCTTTAGGAAAACGTTTGTAGTAGTACCGCCGTCTCAGCGATCCGACAAATGTCGGCGGGGATCGCCCAGGTCAATCAGCGAACATCGTCCTTAAATGCAAAGACCGGATTGATATCGACCGGAATATCGTTGGTCGAAGCAAGGGCTTTGGTCAGATCCGGCGGCATTTTGTCATATTTCGCAAACCACGTTTCCGCGCGGACACGGTCGCCCGCCGCTTCCGTCTCCAAAAGAATTTTGGCGAGTTGGGCAAGGGCCGTCGGCATCCGCGTGAAGTCGATGCTGTAGCGGCCGTTTGCGAAATTCAGGGCGTGATTCTCGAGCAGATAATTGAACTCCATCATTTCGGCTCGTCCGTGCGCTTCGCCCGTTCCAAAACGCAGCGTGCGGAAGATGCTTCCGACATACGAGGCGTAGTACTCCTCCATATCGTTTTTCTGAAGCGCCTTGTGGTCAACCAGCCACTTCAGGCCGAACATGCCGACGACGTCCGCCTTGGCCTCTTCCAATCCCGAATACGTCGGACCAATGGCTTCCCGAATATCGATCTTTTTCCCGTTCCGGAGAGCGAAGTCGGGACCCAGTTCGTGGGAGATTTCGTGCAGCACCACAGACGCCATGAAGCCATCCGCCGTCACTTTGGATGTCTGATTCTGCGCCATGACCCGCTGAGAAAGCGGCAGGATCACGGCTTTCAATCTCCAATTCAAAAAATTATTGAAGAAAATTTTCTTTGTTCCTTTCTCCTGATGAATGCGCGGATCGTTGGGCAGATTGTCCGCCACTGCCTGATAGCCGTGGCGAAGATCGCCGGCCCGATAAGGCGCGTCCATCACCTCCATGGGCGTGAGGTGGCCGCGTTTCGAAGGCCGTGCGCCGGCATCCACCGGCAGGGCGTCCTGAATCTCGGGGACGTACTTCTGGTAGACGGCGAGGCGCTGGCTCTCGGCCTCATTGCGAATCAGGACCGACGCTCCGAAGGAAGTCTTCACGCCCAGCAGATCGTCGAGATAGGTTTCATAGGGCGCGAAGATCACGTCAAAGCGCGGGTTCTTCAGGTCGAGCCACGCGAGATCGCTCTTGTAGTAGTCGCTCGAGAGCAGCGCATCCGCGCGCAGGCGCAGAAAGTTCGCGAACGCCGGATCGGGGCTGAGATCCGCCGCTTCGTGCAGCCTCTGTGCCATGGGCACGAGGAAAGCTTTGTACTCCTCGCGGTACGGAATTCCGGCCAGCCTGCCGCCGGGGCGCTGCTTCACGACCGTGTATGGATCGTAGATAGCGGCTTTGTCTTCCGGGTGTTTCCGGACGTACTTCTCAACGCCGGCGCGGGTCAAATCATGCGGATAGAGATCGTGGCCCGGAGGCATCGCGGGCGCGCCGGCGAAGGGGCGATTCTCGTCGATAAGGTCCCAGCGCCCGCCCATGATTGTCAGCAGGGTTTTGAGCGAAGTGTCGGTGGTTGTTTTGTAGAGCGCGAGTCCGGCGGCATCGCTTTGCCGCCAGTAAACATCATCGAGCAGGCGGCACGCCTCGACCAGCTTGTCGACCATCTCGCGCTCGCGGTCGGTCAGTCCGGCGGTCGAAAAGGGCATGTCGACGTTCTTCCATTTGGCGAGACGCGTGGCGACGTCGCGATTCTGCGCAGGCAAAAGGCCGGCGAAAAGGATTGCGGCGATGCAGAAGAGGGAGAGCCCGCGGAAAGAGGCCATGCTCCAGTTATAGCGCCAGCTGGTCCGGTCGCGTTGGGCTGGCCGCATACTGGAGACATGTGCCACTCGGGCGAAGCCGGATGATGCACCTGCCTCTTGCCTACATTGGACCGGGGGCCGGGTTCGCGCTTGCCGGTTCGTTTCTCGCGCTGCTGTTGTCACTGCTCGCGAGTGCCTTGTCGTTTCTGCTGTGGCCGTTTCGCATGCTTTGGGCAGCTGTGCGCCGCGGCCGTGGGATGCGCGCGGCGCGTGTGCGCAGAGTGATCCTGCTCGGCGTCGACCGTTTGGATCCGGACCTGACCGAAGAGTTGTTGTCCGAAGGAAAGCTGCCTAACCTGGCGCGTCTGAAAGAACAAGGCTCGTACCAGCGCCTGCGCCCTGCGGAGTGGTCTTCTCTTGCGACGGGATCAAGTGCCGGCGGCGAGCCGTTCTGGAAAATACTCGGGCGGCATTCGGTGAGCAGCACGATCCTCCAAATGCCGGGATCCTTTGCGCGCGACGAATTCGATGGCCGCATGCTCGCGGCCCATATTTCCGCGCCCCGCGGCGGCTATTCGTGGTTCACGACCGAAGCTCCGCGCGCAGATGGCGGACGCTTTGAGCTGAAGGAATCGGAGGGATCTCTCGAAGGGACGCTGGCGGGGTCGGTGAAATTTCGGATTACGGGTCCCCGGACCGACCCGCATCTTGAAATCGAAGGCGAGACGTACGTTCTGAAGCCGCACGCCTTTACTCCCTGGGTCCATGTGACTTGCGGCGGCGTTCGCGGAATTGTGCGGTTCCTGGCCACAGGCACGGGCGAGGAGTTTTCGCTTTATGCGAGCGCGATGCAGCCGGATCCGGAGCATCCCGAACAGCCAATCAGTTATCCGCCTCGCTATGCGGCTTACCTTGCAAGGCTGCACGGCCCGTTCGCAACGCAGGCAGCGGGTGACGAAGCGGCGCTGCATGCCGGCGCCATCGAGGCCGAGGACTTCCTGATGCAGGTGAAACTTGCGCAGGACGAAAGGGAATCCATCTTCTTCAGCGCTCTCGAACACCAGCCGGCCGGGGTGGTGGCTTGCATGTTCGATACGCCGTCTTGTATCGAGCGCGTATTCCAGGACCACGGCGAAGTTACCAGGTGGACGTATCGCGAGATGGATCGCGTCGTGGCGAGAACGCTCGAGCGGGCGCACGGCGACACCGCAGTGTTTGTGCTCTCGGCGAACGTCTTGTTCTCGAATCGGAAAACCGATGCGGAAGATCCGGGTTGCGAGGATATCGCGCCGACCGTGCTGCGCCTCTTCGGCGTGGCGCCTCCCGAGCGGATGAAAGGAAAGCCGGTCATCCACTTTGCCTGACCACCCCCGGACAATCTTCCTGTTCACTCTGGTGTTCACTCTGGGTCTCGCGGCTTGCGGAGAGCATCGCTCCAATGCGAAGGGCCGGCAGGTAATTGTAATCGGCGTTGACGGCATGGATCCCGTGTTCGTCGAAAAACACTGGGCCGATCTCCCGAACCTTGCCGGCCTGCGTTCGCAGGGAAGTTTTGCGCGCCTCACGACGACGACACCGCCGCAGAGCCCGACCGCCTGGTCCACTTTCATCACGGGCCTCGATCCGGCGGAGCACGGAATTTTCGATTTCGTGCATCGCGATCCGGCGACGATGGAGCCATTTCTTTCCATGACGGAAACGAAGGATGCGCGCTTCGAGGTTTCGCTCGGATCGTGGCAATTACCGCTCTCTCGCGCGCGGATCGTATCGCTGCGCAAAGGCAAGCCGTTCTGGCAAACGCTCGGCGAGCATGGCATTCCCGCAACGATCGTTCATATGCCGACGAACTATCCGCCGGTCGAATCTGGCGAGGGCCTCGCCGGCATGGGCACGCCGGATTTGCAGGGGACGCAGGGAACGTTCAGTTATTTCAGCGACGATCCGGGGGAAACGGCGCGAGCAGTCAGTGGTGGCGCGATCTCGAAAGCGCAAGTGACCGGGGGCCGCGCAATTCTGCATCTCGAAGGTCCGCCGAATTCGCTTCGCCGCGACCATCGGGCATCTTTCGCCGATTTGGTCGTCGATGTGGACCCCGCGCAGCCGTTCGCGCGTTTGACGATTGGCGATTCCACAGGCATTGTCCGCGAAGGGGAGTGGTCCGACTGGCTGCCGGTGGATTTTCCGCTCCTGCCGCATTTGTTTTCCGTGCGCGGGATGGTCCGCGTGTTCGCGAAGCAGCTGCATCCGCGACTGCGGATTTATGTCTCGCCGGTGAATGTGGATCCGGACTCGCCGGCACTGCCGATCTCGACGCCGCGTTCCCTGAGCAGGGAGATTTCACGCGCGACCGGCCGCTTTTACACGCTCGGCATTCCGGAAGATACATCGGCGCTGCGTCAGGGAGTGTTCGATCTGCCGCAGTTCCTCGCGCAGAGCGCACTGGTGTTGAACGACGAAAAGAAACTGCTCGACGACTCGCTGGAGCGATTTCACGATGGTCTGTTGTTTTTCTACTTCTCCTCGGTGGATCAGAATTCACACATCCTGTGGGGGCAGCACGAGCAGGAGTTGCTGAACGTTTATCGTGCCGTTGACGCCTCGATCGGCGAGGTGCGCCGCCGGAAGCCGGCCGCTGAGCTGATGGTGATGTCCGACCACGGGTTTACGTCGTTCGACCGATCCGTTGATCTGAACAACTGGCTGTATCACGAGCGTCTGCTCGCTTTGAGCCAAAGCCCGGACCAGATCGACTGGAGCCGCACCAAAGCCTACGCGCTCGGACTCAACAGCCTCTATTTCAACCTTGCGGGTCGTGAACGGCACGGCATCGTTGCGGATGGCAGCGAGAGTCGGGCGCTGCTGGAGCAGATCCGCACCGGGTTGCTCGCGCTGCGCGATCCGGTAAATGGGCGTGCGCCGATCGAAACTGTCACGGCGGTAAACGCTTCCGATGCGAATCGGCAGGTCGCCCCCGATCTGATCGTCGGATACGGACCCGGTTATCGCGGATCGTGGGAAACGGGCGTGGGCGCTGTGGGCCGCACCGTATTGGACGACAACACTGACGCGTGGATTGCGGACCACTGCATCAACGCGGCAGATGTTCCCGGGGTATTGTTCACGAGTCGCCCCATATCCGCGTCGAACCCCGCCATTGCGGATCTGCCGGTTTCCATCCTTGCTCTGTTCGGAGTCGCGCCGGAGCCGGCGATGAAGGGCCACTCCGTTTATGGCGCCTCTTATGGCGCGGTGACCGCAAAGTGATCTGGGCGCTCATTCTCGTCGGCGCGATCTATGGCTGTGCGGCGGCACTTGCGATGCGGCGTTTCTCCGACAGAAGGCTGGTGCGCCGGACAGTCAATCGCATCCTCGCGCATTTGATGGAACTGCAGTTATTCCTTGACTCCCCGTCGGTGGTTCTCCGCGCGCAACGCGATCTCCTTCGCGAGAATTTTCGGTTGCTGTCTTTAGTGCTTCCGGCATCGCTGATTCCGTTGGTCATTTTCGTGGCGTTGTTCCCGCAATTGGACGCCGCTTTCGGGCACGCGCCGCTGCGTGTCGGCGAGAGGACTGTCGTGACTGCGCAGGACACCGGCGCGCTCGAAGCCCCGCCTGGCATCGTGCTGGAAACTCCCGGAGTGGTGGATCTTCACGACCAGCAGGTGAGCTGGCGCGTGCGGCCCGCGGGGAAGACATCGGGGGAACTCACGCTTCGCCTGAAAGACGGGCAGGTATTGACGCAACGAATTGTCGCCGGACCTGGTCTCATCAGTGAGTGGCGCCTGCCGTTTCGAAGACCCGCGATCGAGATCCGTTATCCCCGTATTTCACTATGGGGCGAGAACTGGATGCTTTGGTTCTTCGCGGCATCGATGGCGTCCGGCTTCGCAACTGCTTTAGGCTGGAAGCGATGACCAGGCGCCTCGGTGCTTTCGTGTGGCTCGCCCTCGCGTGTGGGGCCGCCGCGCAGACGCCGGTAATCCTGATCTCGATCGACACTCTGCGCGCGGACCATCTGAGCGCTTACGGATACCACGCGATCGCGACGCCCAACATCGACGCTTTTGCGCAGCACGGCACCCTGTTCACCGATGTCAATTCGCAGATCCCGCTGACGCTGCCTTCGCACACGTCCCTTTTGACGTCGACGTATCCGTTTCAGAGCGGTGTGGAGGAGAATGGCGAGATTGTGCCTTCCGGCGCGGTCACTCTCGCGTCGGTCCTGCAAGCTCAGGGATACAAAACAGCGGCCTTTATCGGCAGCGATATCCTGGCCCGAAGTGCCGGGCTCGACAAAGGCTTCGAGACGTACGACAGCCCCTTCGGCGCACCGGCGGCCGAAGCCGAGAGCCCGTACTCGTCGCGCGTCAGACGTGACGGGGCGCTGGTATTGCGCGCGGCGACCCAGTGGCTTGCAGGGCACCAGGGGCAGCCTGCGTTCGTGTTCATCCATCTCTTCGATCTGCATGCGCCTTACAGACTGCAGCCCACGCGAGGGTCCGCGCTGCCGGCCCTTGCTGGCTATGAC
This sequence comes from Bryobacteraceae bacterium, assembly GCA_036272235.1. GTDB lineage: Bacteria > Acidobacteriota > Terriglobia > Bryobacterales > Bryobacteraceae > BOG-234. The sequence continues at coordinate 22,394 of DATAZF010000036.1, forward strand.
GCGCAGCTCCGATATGTAGACCAGCTCCTGGGCCGCTTTTCGCAGACGCTGATGAAAGATGGCTGGTGGCAGCGATCAATCGTCGTCCTGCTGGCCGATCACGGCGAGAGCCTTGGGGAACACGGCGAATCCAGCCACGGCTTCTTCACATACGAAAGCACGCTGCACGTGCCTTTGATCGTGCACTGGCCCGCGAGCGAGCATGAATATCCCGCGCGTTCAACACATCCGGCGGGTTTGATCGACGTCGCACCAACCCTTCTGGACGCACTTCACCTTCCGGCGCCTGCCTCGTTCGCCGGAACGAGCCTGATGAAGTTCGACGAGAGCCCGCTGCATCCGGTCTTCAGCGAGGCCACATATACGAGCGATCAGTTCGGATGGGCGCCGTTGCACGCGCTGCGGCTGGGCGAGTGGAAATTTGTGGAAGCGCCGCATGGCGAGCTCTACGACCTCGGCAAAGACCCCGGCGAGAGGTCGAATGTTCTGCGGGCGAATTCTGTGAAAACGAATACCCTGCACGTGGAACTGGCGAACTTAATGGCGCGCTACGCAGGAGCCGGTGCCGCAAAGACCGACACCTCAGCCGGGACGCGCCGGACGTTGCAATCGCTCGGATATCTCGGCGGCAGCCCAGCCCGTGGGGACGCGGGGTCCGGGGCCGACCCGAAAGACAAGATCGCGGAGTACCAGTTGTTCGAGAAAGCTCTCGATGAATTCTATGCTCACCAGGTCGATGCGGCGATTGCGAATCTGGAGCGTCTCCTGGCGAAGGATCCGGGCAATCAGCCGGCGAAGCGGGCGCTGGACCGGATAAATCATAAGCATCCCCCCGGATGAGAGCCAATCGCCCTTTTGTACCGCCGGGCGGATCTTGCCGCCGGCGTTTTTTGTGGCGTTTTCCGGCTGCCCCTCCTTCAGGCCCGCGCGGCGCGCTGCAGTTCCGCCGCGTTGCGCAGCGCTTCCGGGGTCAGCGTCTGCCCGCTCAGCATGCGGCCGATCTCTTCCGTGCTCGCGGTCGCATCCAGTTCCTCGATCGCGGCCACGGTCCGTCCGGAGCGCTCTGACTTTCCCACGCGATAATGATGGTCCGCAAAACACGCGATCTGCGCCAGGTGCGTAACGCACAACACCTGGTTCTCCGCTGCCAGCGCCTTCAGTCGGCGTGCCACGCCTTCCGCCGCTCGTCCTCCGATCCCCGTATCGATCTCGTCGAAAACCAGGGTCCGGGGAGTGGCCTTTGCGCTGGGCTTCCCGCTGACGAGACACGTCTTCAATGCGAGCGCGATCCGCGAAAGCTCGCCGCCGGAGGCGATCCGCTCCATGAGTCTCGGCTCTTCACCCGCATTGGGCGAGACAAGAAATTCCACCCGGTCGGATCCGTTTTCCGACCACGCTGCAGACTCGACCTGAATGCGAAAAACAGTGCGTTCCATCGCCAGCGGCTTCAATTCGGCTTCGACGCGCTTCGCCAGTTGCGCCGCCGCCGCCCCGCGCCGCGCGGTCAACTCTGCCGCGGCCTGTTCGTAGCACGCCGCCAGTTGCTTCTGCTCGCCGCGCAGGCTTTCAAGCCTCTCGCCCGCTGTCTCGACTTCGGAAATCTTCCGCGTCACGTCCTCGAGAAACGCCAGGATGTCCGCGACCGAGGCCCCGTACTTGCGCTTCAGCTTGTCGAGCGCCGCCAGCCTCGTCTCGATTTCCTCGAGGCGCGCCGGATTCGCTTCCACGCGCCCAAGATAGTCGCGCAGAGAATCCGCCGCGTCCTGAATCGCGATGAGCGCAGGCTCGAGCGATTGCCGCATCGCCTCCATCTGGTTGTCGATCTTTGCCAGGTCGTCGAGTTTCCGCGCCACAGATTTCACCACCGACAGCGCCGACTCGGGGGACTCGTACAGCGCCTCGAAAGCCGCCCCCGCCGTGTCGAGCAAGCGCCCCGCGTTGAGCTGCACGCGCCGCTCGGCATCCAGTTCGGTGTCCTCGCCGGAGACAAGGGATGCCGCTTCGATCTCGTTCCACTGGAACTGCCAGAGATCGAGCATGCGCAACTTTTCCTGGTCCGCGTTTTCGATTTCCGCGATGTCGGCGGTCACGCGTTTCCACTCGTGGAACACTTCGCGCACCTGCGCCCGTTGCCCGCTTGTCTGAGCGAAAGCATCGAGCATCGCAAGCTGCGCCGCCGGTTCGAAGAGTAACTGCTGATCGTGCTGGCCATGGATGTCGCCGAGATGCGCGGCCAGCTCTTTTAAAAGCGCCACCGACGCCGGGCGATTGTTGACGTAAACGCGGCTCTTGCCGCTGGCCTGGATCTCGCGATCGAGCACAAGATCCGTATCGGCGGCATCGAATCCCGCAGCCTCCAGCACTTTCGCAGCTTTCGGACCGAGATCGAAAATACCCGAAACGCGCGCCCGCTCCTTACCGGAACGGATCATGTCGCTCGATGCGCGTCCGCCGAGCAGAAGCCCAAGCGCGTCAACGACAATCGACTTGCCGCTTCCCGTTTCGCCTGTCAGGAGGTTTAGGCCGGCGTGAAAACGCACGCGGAGGCGGTCGACTACGGCGTAATCTTCCACCACCAGTTCATGCAGCACCCGATCCGATTATAAAGGTGTGTGGCTCCGTCTTTTTTTTGCCCTCGCTGCGTCTATAAATCAGCGAAATAGCACGCGTTACGAGGTTCCCATGATAGATTTGGGAAGGAGGAGACACGTTGCCGGGTTCGCACGCGGCGCTTTTCGTACTTCAGACAGATATTTGGGATCTCGTAAGCCACGGAACGGCTTTGGCCTATGCCGTCCTCGGCGTCCTTCTTCTTGCTTCCATCTATTCCTGGACCGTAATTTTTTCGAAATGGTCCGCTTTCGGCCATGCTCGCAAAACCGATTTGCGGTTCCTCCGCGCATTTCGCAAAGCGGCGGGACTTGAAGCTGTAATGGTTGCAAGCGAGCAGTTTCGCCCGGCGCCGCTGGTCGCGGTGTTCGATTACGGCTATCAGGAAGTCAGCCGGCAGGTAAAATCGCGCGGCGGCATCGCCAATCGCGAAGCCATCTCGCGTGTCCTGCAGATCGGCACCAGCGAGCAACTGTCGCGCTTCGAACATAACCTCAGCAAGCTTGCAACCATTGCGTCCGTTTCCCCGTTTATAGGATTGTTTGGTACCGTCGTCGGCATTATCCGCGCTTTTCAGAATCTGGGGTCGGCCGGCAGCACCAGCTTGCGTGCCGTCGGGCCCGGCATCGCGGACGCTCTTATTGCTACGGCTGTCGGACTGTTCGCCGCCATCCCGGCGGCCATTTTCTACAACCAGTTCGGCCATGCGCTCAAGGAAATGGGTACGCGCATGGACGACTTTTCGCTCGAGTTCCTGAACCTGATCGAGCGGAGCTTCGGAGACTGACGCCTTGGCAATCAACGTTAGTGCAGCAGGCGGTGGCGGACGGCGATCCCGTGGCGTCCAGCCGCTGGCGGAAATCAACGTCACGCCCTTCGTCGATGTGGCGCTTGTGCTGCTGATCATCTTTATGATCACGGCGCACGTGATGGAATACGGGATCGAAATCGACGTCCCGAAGACGAAAACCGTCGCCACCAGCACGAAGGATCTCCCCGTCGTGCAGATTTCCAAAGCCGGCGATATCTATCTCGGCAAGAACGGCGTCAATATCCACAGCCTCGCGGAAGCGGTGCGCAGCGGCTACCCGGGCCAAAAAGGGGTCTATCTGCGGGCCGACGCCCAAACGCCTTTTCAGCCGATTGCGAGCGTCATGAGTGCGCTCAAAGAAGCTAACCTCGACGTCAACGTGGTGACACAACCGGATGAAAATATAGGTAAGAGACGCTGACGCATGGAGCCTGCTTATTACCCGCCCGGTCTTACGCCAGGGAGCGATTCGCAGAGCAAGGCTTTTGCCGGCTCTTTGATCACTCACGGAATTGTCGTCGGGCTTCTGGCCACCTCGGGGTTGTTCAACCTTACGAAGAATAACTTTGGCTCCGCGCGAGCCAGCAGCGGATCGGTGGGTGTCAACATCGTGCCCACCATTCCTATTCCGCAGCGGCCGGCGCCCGTGAATCCACTGGCCAACGACACCACGTCGATAGTGCCGCAGCAGCCCGCGCCGGTCAAATTGCAGAAGCAGGTGAAAGCCCAGCCGGAGAAGGCGATCCCGATTCCCGATAAAGTCCAGAAGCCGAAGAAGCTCTCTCCCCAGCAGCAGATGGCGGCCCTGCTCAAGCCGCCGGAGCCTTATAAAAACAATCAGGTATTCTCCAACACCCCGCAGGCCGCGAGTTCGCCGCTGTTGGGCGTGAAGGGCTCGAGCGGGATTGATGTGGGGCCGGCGTCCGTTCTCGGCGAGCGATTCGGCCAATACGGCGATCTGGTGCGGGATCTTGTCGCCCAACATTGGAACAGAGCGAACCTCCATTCGTCGCAGAAGTGTGCAGTCAGCTTTACAATTGCGCGAAACGGTACGGTCACCAACGTGCAAGTGACTCAAACCAGCGGCGATTATCTATTGGATACTTCGGCAAAAAGAGCAGTGCTGGATACGAGTCCGCTGCCGCCCCTGCCGAGGGAATTTGAACATAACGAAGCCACCGTGGAACTCTGGTTCCAGTTGAACAACAAATGATGCGGATCTCACATTTGAAATCGCGCCTGTATCGAAGGCGAATAGAGACTCACATGCGGGTAAAGCTGGCTGGCAGCGTATCAATTGCGGCCCTCCTCCTCACGGGCGCTGCAACTGTATTTGCGCAGGATATCCAGCGCTGGATCACGAGTTCCGGCGGTAAGCCTGCGCTCGCCGTGATCGAGTTTCGCGGCTCCGGCTCCCAGCCGTTCATGGACAAGTTCAACTCCACACTGTTCAACGATCTGCAGGGCTCCGCGCTCTTCGACCTGCGGCCGAAGAGTATGTTTCCGCTCAACAATCCGCAAAGGCCTGAAGACCTGCGCGCGGAGGATGGCGGCCAGGGCTTCGCGCTTTCCGACTGGGCCAATGCGCCGGTCAGCGCCTCTCATCTCGTGTTCGGCTACACAGCGGCGCAGAATGGCGTGCTCGTGCTTTATGGAAACGTCGATGACACCAGCCAGAGAAATCCGCAATCGGTGCCGCTGCTGGCCTCGCGTTATACCGGCTCGCTCGATGAAGCGGGGGCGATCCACGTCGCGCACGAATTCGCCAACGACATCATCCAGAAATTCGGCGGCACGGGGTCGCTGCTGGGCAGCCGCATCTATTTCTCTTCCAAACGCAACGGCGCGAAAGGGTCGGAAGAGATCTGGGTCATGGATTGGGACGGCTCCAACCAGAAGCAACTGACGCGCCTCAATTCCCTCTCGTTCATGCCCTCCGTGTCGCCCGATGGCTCGCGGGTGGCGTTCACCAGCTATGCGAAGGGAACGCCGCGCCTCATGATGCTGGATACGATGAGCGGCCGCGCGCTGCCATTTTATAATCAGGAAGCCTCGTTGAATCAGAATGCCAGTTTTACGCCAGACGGGAAGCAGGTTTACTATGCGTCCACCGCGAGCGGCACGGCCCAGATCTTCGCCTCATCGGTCGATGGGCAGGGGTTCCGGCGCGTCTCGCATCGCGACGCTGTCGAAGTCGAGCCGAAGGTCAATCCGAAGAACCCGGGTCAGCTTCTGCTTGTCGGCGGCCCGCTCCACCCGCAGATTTACCAGATGAATTCCGATGGCGTGGGCGTCGAGCGCGTGACCAATGGCCAGGGCGAAGCCACTAATCCGGCGTGGCATCCCGATGGGCAGCACTTCGCATTCTCATGGACGAGTGGCATCGCGGCCGGCAATTTCAATCTCTTTGTTATGGATATCGGCTCGCGCGAATATCTTCAGTTGACTCACGGTGAGGGGCGCAACGAAAATCCGAGTTGGGCGCCGGACGGCAAGCATCTTGTTTTTATGTCCAATCGCTCCGGCACGGAACAGATTTATACGATGCTCGCCAACGGTACGCAGATAAAGCAATTGACCACGCAAGGCATTAATAGATTCCCCGTCTGGGGTGTTAAGTAATTATGAAAAATTACTCGTTCCGCTTTGACAAGAAGGTCTTTGCCCTGACGCTGGCAATCGCGCTGCTTGCCGCCGCCTGCGGCAAGAAAGCGCCGATCGCGCCGCCACCACCACCACCGCCTCCCACGGCTTCCAACAACAATGGCGCGCCAACTTCAGGCCGGCCTGTTGTAGCAGAATTTTCGATCGAGCCATCCAGCGTCGAACGCGGTCAATCCGCGGTTATGCGGTGGACGGTCACGGGCTCGAACAACGTGTCGATCAACAACGGCGTCGGAACGGTGCCGGCAAGCGGAACCCGCCGCATGACTCCGCCGGAGACGATTACTTACACGCTGACGGCCACCGGAACCGCGGGCGAAACGACCGCGACTGCAACGGTCACGGTAACGGGTCCGGCCGCGCCGCCTCCGCCGGCCCGGAACAATACCGGCGGAAGCCGCGGCACGCTTGAATCCCGCGTTCAGTCGGATTTGCGCGACGTGCTTTACGATTACGATTCGAACAACATCAGCGATGCGGCTCGCGCCGCTCTCACCGCCGATGCGGACGCGCTGAAGCGGATCTTCGCCGACTTTCCCACCGCCTCCGTCAACGTGGAAGGCCATTGCGACGAGCGCGGCTCGGCCGAATACAACCTCGGTCTGGGCGATCGCCGCGCCACTTCGGCCCGCGACTTTCTCGCGCAACTGGGAATCCCGGCCGACAAACTGAAAACGATCAGCTACGGCAAGGAACGCCCGGTTTGCACGGAATCTGACGAGAGTTGCTGGCAAAGGAACCGGCGCGCGCATTTCTCCGTCGGCCAGTAAAAGCGATTCGCAAAAGCGGCATAAATAGAGTGGGTTGCAACCAGACAAAACGGAAGTAAAGTAAAGCATATGAGGCGTAACACAATTCTGCGCAACACCATCCTGGCAACTCTTCCCCTTCTGCTGATTCCGGCTTCCGGTTACGCCGCCAGCCGCGAGCAGCAGGAAATGCAGCGCGACATCGCACAGTTACAGGATCAGGTGCGCGCGCTGCAAAGCGGCTTCGACATGAAAATGGCCGAGTTGCGCACGCTCGTGGAACAAGCGCTCGATGCCGGCAACAAAGCGAATACCAATGTCAGCGTGCTGAGCGCCAACGTCGCGCAGACGCTCGACCGCGAATTGAAAGATTCGCTCCGGCCGGTCGCCGGGCTCGCCGCCAAACTCGATAACGTCAACAACGACGTTTCCGAAGTTAAGAATTCGATGGCCGACCTCAACACCCAACTCAATCGCCAGCAGCAATTGCTGAACGACATCAACAATGCGATTAAGAGCCTGCAGGCGCCCCCCGCCGCGCCGCCGCCTTCAAGCACGAATAACGACGCCTCCACGCGCCCCCTGCCGCCCGCCAGCGTGATGTACAGCGAAGCGTACAGTGATTATTCGAGCAAGCCCGACTTCGCCGCCACCGAATTCGCCGCTTTCCTGAAAGCCTACCCGGACGATCCCAATGCGCCCGACGCTCAGTTCTGGATCGGGCAGATTCATGCCTCGCAGCAGAAGTACGACCAGGCGGTGCAGGATTTCGACGCCGTGCTGGAACGTTATCCGGAAAACAAGCGCACCCCCGACGCCTACTTCATGAAGGGCATGGCCCTCAAAGCCAACGGGCATCGCGATGACGCAGCGACGGATTTCCGGGCGCTGATCAAGAAGTATCCGCGTTCCGACCAGGCCGGCCAGGCTACCGAACAGTTGCGTTCGATGGGTCTCACTGCCGGGTCCTCGACCGCGACAACTCGCCGGAAGAAGTAGCAGTCGGCTCGCGGCCAGCATATAGACTGAAGTTTCCGTGAATGCCGTCGAGTTCGAACGCGTTTCCAAGGTCTACGCCATCTACGAAAAACCCGGCGATCGTCTCCGGGAACTTCTGTCGCTTGGGCGGCGCTCGCACCACCGCGACTTTCGGGCACTGAGCGATCTGAGCTTCGCCATCCGGCGCGGTGAAGTCTTCTGCATCGTCGGCGAAAACGGATCCGGCAAGAGCACGGCGTTGCAGATCGTCGCGGGCATCATGCAGCCATCCTCCGGGGCAGTCGCAGTGAATGGGCGCGTGGCGGCCCTGCTGGAACTGGGTGCGGGATTCAACCCCGAGTTTACCGGCCGCGACAACGTCTACCTGAACGCTTCCATCCTCGGACTTTCCCGGCGCGAGATCGACCGCCGCTATCGCGAAATCGAAGACTTTGCCGAGATCGGGGATTTTATCCGGCAGCCCGTCAAGACATATTCGAGCGGGATGATCGTGCGCCTGGCTTTCGCGGTCGCGATCGTGGTGGATCCGGAAATCCTGCTGGTCGATGAGGCGCTGGCGGTTGGCGACGCCTATTTTCGCCACCGCTGTCTCCGCAAAGTGCACGAGTTGCGCGCGCGCGGCGTCACGATCGTTTTCGTTTCGCATGCCGTAGCCGACGTCCAGGCTATAGGCGATCGCGTATTGTGGCTCGAGCACGGGCGCGCGATCGCGATCGGTGAGACCGATACGGTGCTCCCGCAGTATCTGGCCGCCATGACGGCACGCGAAGGTTCCGCGTCCGCGCTGCCGTCGCGGGTTCCGATGGCCGATTCCATCCCGAATGTGGACCACCGCCACGGCGACGGCCGCGCCGAAATCCTCGGCATCGCCATCCTGAACGAATTCTCCGAACCGGTTCACCTGATGCTGCCGCAAAGCCGTATTCTCGTGCGAGTCACGTTTCGCGCCAATCAGGATCTCGCCCGCCCCGCCGTAGGGTTTCTGCTGCGGAACCATCTCGGGCTCGATTTCACCGATACCGACACCGAGCGCGAAGGCCAGAGCTTGCCGCCAATGGCGAGAGCCGCAGTGTCGACGGTCGATTTCCATCTCGATGTTCCCGAGTTCTATCCCTGTGCGTTTTCCTTCTCGCCTTTCGTGCGCGATGGTGTCACCTGCGACTGGATCGACAACGCGATAACCGTTCAGATGGCCCGCGGCGAAGGGCCTGTATACGGCTATATCCACACGCCCTGCAAAGTGGAGTTCAACCCCGGCGTTTCCAGCACGTCCCTGGAGTCGTCGCTTGCTTGAGTTCACAGGCGAGCGTGTCGTACCTGGTCTCGTCGATCCGAATCTCTTCAATGAGCATCTCGCGCGCTACCGGTTTGCGGCGCATTTCGCCGGCGGCCTCGCGCGGAGCCCAAAAATTCTCGACGCCGGATGCGGCTCCGGATATGGAACCGCCGAATTCCCTGGCACCGGCGCCGTCGTGGCGATGGACGTTTCGGCTGAAGCGGTCGCGCACGCCCGCCGCACTTTTCACCGGCCGGGAGCGGACTTCCTGCAGGGCGCCTGCGAGTCTCTGCCATTCGGGGATGGCTCATTCGATCTTGTGGTCGCCTTCGAAGTCATCGAACATCTGGAGCACTGGCCGCGACTGCTCGCCGAAGCGCGCCGCGTGCTGGGGAAGTCGGGGACTCTGCTCGTCTCCACTCCGAACAAAGCCTGGTACGGCGAATCGCGCGCGGAAGCCGGCGCCAACCCCTGGCACATACACGAGTTCGAATACCGCGAATTCGAAGCAGCCCTGCGCGAGGTTTTCCCGCACGTTCAGCTGTGGAGCCAGAACCACTCGGAAACCATTACTTTTGTGCCCGCGCAGCAATCCATCGGAGACTTCGACGCGCCGGCCGGGCTGAAGCCGGAGCAGTCGCATTTCTTTCTTGCCGCCTGCAGCGCGTCGCCGATCGCGCGGACAGGCGCCTTTGCATGGCTCGCCTCTTCCGGTAATATCCTGCGGGAGCGTCAGCGTCACATCGCGCTGCTCGAAGCTGAGCTCGAACAGAACCACAGGTGGCTTGCCGAGTCGCACGCCTCGCACGCGCAACTCCAGAAATCGCACGAAGCCGTCATCGCCGAGTTACAAACCAGCAACCTTTGGGCGAGCCAGTTAAACACGCAACTCGCGCAGGCAGGCGAGCGCATTGCCAGCCTGCAGGACGAGATTAAAACGACCCACGCCGGTTACCAGGAGCACATTGCCCGCCTCGAGTCGGAAGCGGCCGTGCGCCTGGAATGGGTCGGCGATCTGGAAGCGCAGATCGCCCGTGCGCGGGTTGAAATCGCGCGTCTGAACGAAGTAAACCAGACGCAGGAGCGGACCATCGAAGAGCGGACCCTGTGGGCGCAGTCGCTGGAGCGCGATCTGAATCAGGCCCGTGCCGAGCTTGAGGCGATCGGCCGCACCGGCCTGGTCCGGCTCGGGCGCAGGTTAAATCTGGTGCCGGCCGGAAACGCCGAAAAAGGCAGTGCCGAAAGAGGGGAATGAGAGCAGCTTTTCTGCGCTTCCTGCGCGCACTGCCGCTCCTGGTCTGCGCTCCAGTGCTGCTCGCCATCGGCGCGCTGTCGCTTGTCGCGACCGATCTGGCGTGGATGCTTCTGGGCCGGCGTCGCAAGCCTGCCAATGCGCGGCCTGAGGCACGCGCCGCTTCGCTCGTCATTCCCAACTGGAACGGGAAAGATCTGCTGCAGCGTTTCGTGCCGTCCTGGCTGGCCGCGATCGAAAGACATCCGGGCAGTGAGGTGATCGTCGTCGACAACGGCTCGTCCGACGGCAGCGCGGAATGGCTGCAGGCGAACTATCCCGAGGTGCGGCTGGTAGCGCTCACCGAAAACCGCGGCTTCGGCGGCGGTTCGAACACGGGGTTCCAGGCCGCGAAGAACGATATCGTCGTGCTTCTGAACAGCGACATGCGCGTCGAGCCCGGGTTCCTCGCTCCTCTTCTGGATGGCTTTACCGACGACAGCGTCTTCGCGGTCTCCTGCCAGATTTTTCTCGGCGACCCCACAAAACGCCGCGAAGAAACCGGACTCACAGAGGGCAGGTGGCGCGATGGCAGCCTGCGCGTAAGCCATCGCGAGGATCCCGAGGTCTCCGAACTCTTCCCCTGCTTCTACGGCGGCGGCGGATCATGCGCCTTCGATCGCCGCAAGTTTTTCGAGCTGGGCGGCTTCGATCCGCTTCTCGCTCCCTTCTATCTCGAGGACACCGACCTCGGGTTTCTTGCCTGGAAACGCGGATGGAAAGTGTTCTACCAGCCCGCCAGCATCGTGCACCATGAGCACCGCGGCACGATCGGGCGGCGCTTTACTCCCGGCTATATCGAATCGATTCTCCAGAAGAACTTCCTTCTCTTCTGCTGGAAGAATATTCACGGATGGCGCAGGCTCGCCGGGCACTTTTTCTTTTCGCTGGCGGGCGCGGTGGTCACCGCATGGTCCGGGAATTCCCCGACGCGCACCAGCGCCGTCGGAGTCCTGCGGGCTTTTTGCCAACTGCCGCGCGCGCTGGGTTCGCGGTGGAAGGCGCGCAGTCTGGCTGTGGTCGACGATGCGGAAGTTTTCCGCCGCAGCCAGCCCGCTTATTTCCGCGATCGGTTTTCACGCCTTCCTGCCGGCCCGGCTCGTCCGCGGGTTCTATTCGTTTCACCCTACCCGGTCTGCCCGCCTGTGCATGGCGGGGCGCTCTTCATGTACTCGACGATCCGCGAGCTGGCGCGGTCCTGCGAGGTCCATGCCATCGTGATGCTCGACTATGCGCACGAGCGCGCCGCCAATGAAGAGTTGCTGAGCTGGTGCAAAACTGTGGAGTTCCACGTGCGCACGGCGGACCGCGACCCGCATCTCGCCTCCATCATCCCGCACGCCGTCCACGAATTTTACAAACCGGAAGTCGAATGGCTCATCCAGCGCCAGATTCTGCTGCGCGAGATTGACGTGATCCAGCTCGAATACACCGCCCTCGGCCAATATGCGCGGCGCTTCGATCGTCTTGTCTGCGCTCTCTTCGAGCACGATGTGTACTTTCAGTCGATTGCTCGTTCGCTGCCGTTTGTGAAGAGTCCGCTCGATCGCCTCAAGGCCCGGTTTGAGTACCTGCGCGCCATCCGTTTTGAACTCCGCCTGCTGCCGTCGTGCGATCACATTCAGGTCTGCACGCAGGAAAACAAACGCTATCTCGAAAGCTTCCTGCCCGCGCTCGCGCCCCGCATCGATTCCGGAATGCGCGCCGGCATCGGCGTCACCGCCTACGCGTATCCCGGCGGACCCCGCCAGCCGCGCACCATGCTTTTTCTCGGCAGCTTCCGCCACACGCCCAATCAGGTGGCGCTCGAATGGTTCGCGCGCTTCGTGCTGCCCTTGATTGTCGAGAAGCTCCCCGGCGCCCGTCTCATGGTCGCCGGCTCCGACCCGCCGCCGCGGCATGCCTTTCCCGATCCGGCCAACGCCATCGACTGGCTCGGTTTTGTGGAAGACATCCAGCCTCTCTTTGCCTCCTGCGCGCTTTTCGTCTGCCCCATTCGAAGCGGTTCGGGCGTGCGCGTCAAGCTGCTCGAAGCCTTCGCCACCGGCATCCCGGTGGTTTCGACGCGCCTCGGCGCGGAAGGCCTCGCACGTGTCGATGGCGAATTCTGCGCCCTCGCTGACGACCCCGAGGCCTTCGCCGCCAAAACCGTTCAGCTTCTCAATGATTGCCACGCCGCCCGCGAAATGGCTGCGCGGGCCCGTCAGGAAGTCGAGGCCAACTGGGACACTGGAGTTATTACCGGGCGCCTCGTAGTAAAGTACCAGGAAATCCTTCAGAAAAAGAGAGGAAGCGCACAATCATGATCACCCTGCTTCGATGGATCGTTCGCGTCGCCGGACTAGGCGCGCTCGCAATCGGGGCAATCCCCGCCCGCGTCGCGCTGATCAACGTTCACATGGCGCTTGGGGGCCTGGTCGCGCTCGCCCTGATCGTTCTCGGCGTCATGGCTTTCATCACCCGTGCGAAGTCGCCCGCCGCGGTGGCCGGCTTTCTCGTGGGCCTCGGGCTTGTAAGCGTAGGCATGATGCAACTCCCGTGGCTTGGCCAGGGCGGCCATCTGGTGGTACGCGTGTGCCATGTTCTGCTGGGCATCATGGCCATCGGACTCGGTGAGGCCCTGGCCGCGGCCATCACGCGCAAACGAGCGTCACTTGCCTGAAGCCCTTTGCCCTGAAAGCGCCTTGGCAATCTTTTCAGCCGCGACGTTCATATCGTGGTCGGAGCTGGAGCGCGGCGGCTTTTGATAATCCGACCAGAGCACGACGCGCGATTTGGCATCCACGAGGAAAATAGTCCCGCGCGGCTTCGACGTGCGAAACGTATTGTGAGCGGTCTCGTCCGTCTTCTTCGTTTCGCCTGGCAGAATATCGTTCAGCTTTTGTTCGAACGCCTCGCCCAGCCGGTCGGTCATCACCACTTCCGCGGTCTTGGGGTTCGACACGACCTGCATCACGTGATCTTTCGTCAGCCACTGGGCCAGATATTGATCGAGCCCGGCCGACATCGGCAGGATGTAAACCGTCTTCGGACCCGTATACTGCGCAAAGGCCAACGTCGCGAAAAGGCCGGCAATTAGAAAACGTTTCATACGGGATTCTCTTTCGCGCGCGGCGGAGCGTCTCCCGGCACGCATACAATCACAGTTTACTGTGCCGCTTTCAGCTGTTACCTCCGTGGTCACTGCCGTGGTTCCTGTTCACAACGGGGCGGCTATGCTCGAATGCCTGCTGGCGAGCATCCGCGCGCAGACGGTTTCCTTTGCAGAGATTGTGGTGGTGGATGACGCCTCGACCGACGCCGCACCTGATATTGCACGCCGGAGCGGATGCCGCGTTCTCGAAATGGGGAGCAATGCCGGCTTTGCGCGCGCCGTCAACGCCGGGTGGCGGGCGGCGCGCACGGAGTGGGTCGCGATCCTGAACAGCGATGTCGAGCTGGATCCGGCCTGGCTTGAGCGGTTGCTGGAGGCTGCCGGCGGCGTGGGGTTCGCCACCGGAACGATTGTCGACGCGGTCACGCGCAACATAGTTGACGGAACGTACGATCTTGTGAGCCGGGCCGGCTGCGCCTCGCGCGCGGGACATGGCGAGCCCGTGGCGGATGGCCGGGGCGCTCTCCGCCTGATCGCGGTAGCCCCGGCGACAGCCTGCCTCTTCCGGCGTGAGGTTCTGGAGAAACTCAACGGGTTCGACGAGAGTTTTGGATCCTACCTCGAAGATGTGGACATGGGGCTTCGCTGTGTGCGCGCGGGTGTACCGGGCATCTATGTGGCGGACGCGCTTGCGCGCCATCGCGGCAGCGCGAGCTTCGGACGCTGGAGCTCCCGCTCGGTCCGGCTGATCTCGCGCAACCAGGTCCTGCTGATCGCCCGAAACTACGACGCTGCGCTGTTCCGATCGTGTTTCTGGCCGATTGTCGCCGGGCAGTTATTGTGGGGTCTCGTTGCCCTGCGGCACGGTCGGGGTTTCGCGTGGATCTCCGGCAAAATCGACGGGCTGCGCGGCTTCCGGCCCAACGGTCAACCATCGCCGGCGCTTCGCGAATTTCTTGTCCAGTCCGAAAGAGAGCTGCATCGCCGCGCAACTCAGGATTTCTACTGGCGCTGGTATTTCCGTTTCGTCACTGTGGCTCATTGACACATGGCACGTGTCGCAATCGTCATCGTTACTTACAATTCCGCCGGCGAAATCGGCGAATGTCTCGACGCGCTCGCCGGCCTTCCGGCCGCCGAAGCCGAGATCGTGGTGGTCGACAATGCTTCTTCCGACAGTACTCGTGACGAAATCCTGGCCCGCAGGATCACGCTGATCTCGAACAGTACAAATGCCGGCTTCGCGGCAGCCGTAAACCAGGGGGTGCGGGCCACCACCGCACCCTCGATTCTTTCCCTCAATCCGGACGCGCAACTCATCCGTGGCTTGGATGTTATGGCTACGTGTCTCGAACAGCCGGGTACAGGTGCCGTTGGCGGGCTGCTGATCGGTGAAGACGGCAATCCGCAAACTGGCTTCATGGCCCGAAATCTGCCCAGTCCAACCGCACTGGTACTGGAAGTCATCGGCATCAATCGCCTCTGGCCGCACAACCGCGTGAATTGGCATTACCGTTGCTTAGGACTGGACCGCACTACTATGTCACTCGTCGACCAACCCGCCGGGGCGTTCCTGATGTTCACCCGCGCCGCGTGGGAAAGGGTGGGCGGTTTCGACGAGCGGTTCTGGCCGATCTGGTTTGAAGACGTGGATTTCTGCGCTCGCCTGAAATCCGCGGGCTTTTGTAACTATTATCACCCTGAAGCGGTCGCAAAACATTCTGGATCGCACTCGATTGCGCCTTTGGCACTGGAGAACCGCCAACGATATTGGTATGGTAGTCTTCTTAAGTATGCGGCGAAACACTACCGTTCTCCAGCATTTAGAACGACTTGTGTAGCGGTAGCAGCCGGTGCAGTCATGCGCGCGGTGGCGGGATTTCCGCGCTACAAGTTCAAAGCTTTCGCAGTTTACGGCGGTATAGTTGGCCTTGCCCTTAGCCGGGCTTTTCGTTACCGGCAAGCACTCGGGTAAGTGTTGTCTGATATAGCAGCTTTCAATCTGAAGAGTGGAGCCGGCCCGCGCGTACATGTCCCGCAGCGACTTCGTTTCGGTAACGATCATCACCTATGACAGTGGGCGCTTCATCAAGAAGTGCCTCGAATCCGTCCTTGACCAGAACTATTCGTTCAAGGAAATTATCGTCATTGATAACAATTCTTCCGATGGCACCGCGGACATCCTCGAACCGTTCGAAGATCGCTGCCGAATTGTCTACAATAACGAAAATATCGGTTTCGCGGCGGCCCAGAACCAGGCAATCGCTCTCTCGAACGGCGAGTGGATTCTCACGCTGAACCCCGATGTCCTCCTGCTGCAGGGCTTCATCGAAGCTCTGGTGACGGCGGGCAATCTCGATTCGCGGGTGGGAACTGTCTGCGGCAAGCTCCTCACGATGAGCTCCCAGTTCGACTTTCCGGAGAAACCGCTGGTCGATTCCACCGGCATTTATTTCACGCCCAATCTGCGCCATCTGGATCGCGGCAGTCTGGAGGTGGATAACGGCCATTTCCGCAATTATGAGTACGTGTTCGGGGCGACGGCCGCAGCCGCGCTTTACCGGCGCGAAATGATCGACGATATCTCCATCGGTGGCGAGTTTTTCGACACCGATTTTTTTGTGTACAGGGAGGATGCCGACGTCGCGTGGCGCGCCCAGTTACTGGGCTGGAAGTGCCTCTATGCGCCCTACGCCCGTGGCTATCACGTGCGCAAGGCGCTGCCGGGCAACCGGCGGGCGCTGCCTGCCGTAATCAACATGCACTCGGTGAAGAACCGCTTCCTGCTGCGCATCAAGAACATGACGTGGGATCTCTACCGTCGCAATTTCTTCTCGATTACGGCGCGGGATATCGTGGTCGTCAGCTGTTGTCTTCTGCGCGAGCACACCTCGCTCACTGCCTTTCCTTTCCTGTTCCGCAACTGGAAGACGGTTGTCGCCAAGCGCCGCAAAATCATGCAGCGCCAGCGTGTGGACGACGCCTATATCGCAAGCTGGTTCGATTTCAAGCCGGTGAGCAAGCCGGCCCCGAAGAAGTTTACCGCTTCCGCCACCCGCTCCAAGGCCACCCGGCGCTAAACGCCCCAATGCCGGCCGGTTTTTCAGGAAAACCAGATTTGGTATTGCCGGCGCTCTTGTCGCCGGTGGTTTTCGGCCTGAAAACCATTGCTCTGGCCGTCGCGGCCATTGGTGCCGCCTGGAGCATTGGGCGGTTTCGCCTGCCGTCTTTTGTTGTTTCGGCAGGCCAAACGGCCTGCCCTGACTTTGTGCATTCAACCGGCAAACCGTGCGGATAGCGATTCTGGGGACCCGCGGCATCCCGGCCAACTACGGGGGCTTCGAGACGTTCGCCGAGGAGCTTTCCATACGCCTCGCGGCGCGGGGACATCAGGTCACCGTCTATTGCAGGGAGCGGAACGGCGCCTCTTATCGCGGCGTGCAACTCGTTTACCTCCCCACCATTCACCACAAATATTTCGACACTCTGGCGCACACGCTCCTGTCGACGGTACATCTCCTCATGCACGACATGGATGCCGCTCTCTACTGCAACGCCGCTAACGCCCTCTTTACGATCCTGCCGCGGCTCTCCGGCATTCCTGTGGTGTTGAACGTGGATGGCATCGAGCGGAAGCGCAGAAAGTGGAATCGAATGGCACGAGCCTGGTACCGCATGTCGGAATATCTCTCGACCATCTTTCCGAACCGGTTTGTGACCGATGCCGAAACCATTCGGGAGTATTACAAGAGCGAGTACAACAAAGATTCGCTCTTCATTCCCTACGGCGCTGATACCGGGCGTGTGGCGACGCGCGGCGCGCTGGATGTGCTGGGCCTCGAGCCGGGCAATTACTTTTTGTATGTGAGCCGCATGGAGCCGGAGAACCGCGCGCTCGAAGTTCGCCAGGCTTTTGAGTTAACCGTCACGCCGATGAAACTGGCGCTGATCGGCGATGCTCCGCACGCCGAAGATTACATCCGGCGCGTGCGTGATACGCAGGACCCGCGCATCGTGGCGCCCGGGGGCGTTTACGGGCTCGGATACCGCGAGCTGGGCTCGTGGTGCTTCGCCTATATCCATGCCACGGAAGTCGGCGGCACTCATCCGGCATTGATCGAAGCGATGGGGCGCGGCAACCTGGTACTCTATTTCGACACGCCGGAGAATCGGGAAGTCTGCGGCGATGCCGGATTGTCCTATCGGGATGACGCGGGCCTCACCGCGCGCATCAAAGAGACGCTCGACATGACCGAACCCGAGCGCGAGGCGCTTCGCGAAAGGGCTGCCCGGCGGGCGCGGGAGCGTTACGACTGGGAGGCCGTCGCGACGCAGTACGAAAAGCTCCTGGCCAGTCTGGCAACATAAAGCTGAAGTGCGCCATTTCTAAACCATCGTGCCCCAGGCCGCCCGCTGTTACGTCGAAATCTCGCGCTCCCGCATCGCGGCGAACTATCGCGCCGTGCGCGCCGCGGTCGGCCCGCACAGTTCGATCATAGGCGTCGTCAAAGCCAACGCCTATGGGCATGGTGCGGTCGAAGTCGCGCGCGTGCTCGCCTCGCAGGGTGTCGAGTGGCTGGCAGTGAGTTCGGTCGAGGAAGGCATCTCTCTCCGCCAGGCCGGAATCTCGTGCCGGATCCTCATTATGGCCGGCGTTATGGCGTGGGAGCATGCGGCGCTGCGCGAGTTCCGGCTCACGCCGGTGGCGCACTCGCTCGACGATCTGCGGCGGTTCGATGAAGACGGCCCCCTCGATATCCATCTCAAGATCGACACGGGGATGAATCGCCTGGGCATTGCCGGGTCCGGCGCCGAGATCGCGCGCGCGGTCCTCCAGTTGCGCCACGCGCGGGTCGAGGGATTGCTCTCGCATTTCGCTTCGGCTGCCGACTTCACGACGGTGCAGACTGAGGAGCAGATCGGCGCCTTCAATCGCACCCGTGGCGTATTAGCCGATCTCGGCGTGCGCCCGCCTCTGGTACATTTTGCGAGCACGAATGCCATCGCCTATCCGCGAATAACCGGCACGCTGTCGCTCGTACGGCCCGGCCACGCGATCTATGGGTATGTATCGCCGGCGCGCGGCCACGCGCCACCCGCCGTCCTCAAGGTGCAGCCGGCGCTGTCCTGGCGCACCCGGATCATAGCCGTCAAGGACGTTCCGGCAGGGGCCAAAGTCGGTTACGGCGGCTCCTTCGTTGCGCCCGCGCCGATGCGCCTGGCCGTGCTGGCAGCCGGCTATGCGGATGGCGTTCCTCACCGTCTTTCCAACAAAGGCAAGGTCATCGCCGGCGGCCATTTCGCGCCCATCGTAGGAACTGTATCGATGGATCTGACGACGATAGACATCACCAACTCCCCGAACGTGCAGCCTGGCGACGAAGTCACGCTGCTCGGCTCCGAAAGGGACTTGTCGCTCGATGCCCAACAGATCGCCCGCGTAGCCGGCACGATCTCATACAACGTTCTGTGTGGAATCAGCGCCCGCGTGAAACGCTTCTACATCGATTAGGGCAATATCCGCCGCCGCTCCGGTTTCCGAAGACTACTCCTATAAATGGCACTCCGCATGGACCGCCCGCACCGCCTTCTCCAGCCCGGCGCGCCGCACTACGATCGAAATCGTCAACTCGCTCGAACCCTGCGCGATCGCGATGATATTCACGTTCTCGCGCGAAATCGCCGTGAAGATCCGTCCCGCGACCCCTGAGAAACCCCGCATCCCTTCGCCTACCACAGCGAGCAATCCGACGTTCCGGTCGATTTCGATACCGCGGACGTACCCATGCGCCAATTCGAGCGCCAGCGCCGCCTCGATCGCCTGCGTGGCCGATTCGAGCTCTTCTTCGCGGACCAAAAAACAGAAGCTCTGCCGGTAGCTCGAGCTCGATACGGCCAGCACTTCCACATTGGCCCGATCCAGTGCGTCGAGCGAATGCGCCATGATGTGCACGCCGCCCCCTCCCGCGCTTGCCGGCTCGATCGACACCAGCGCGACCTTCGCCATCGAAGTGACAGCACGCGCCCCAGGGTTGCCCGCTCCGAGGACGGGCACGATCCGCGTTCCCGGCTTTTCCGGCGCGAAGCTGTTCTTGCTCCACACCGGTATCTGGCGTTCAAGCAGCGGCGCGAGCGTCCGCGGATGCAGCACCTTAGCCCCCGCATAGGCCAGTTCGGCCGCTTCGCTATAAGTGATTTCCGAGAGGATCTTCGCATCGGGGACAAGCCGCGGGTCCGCCGTCATGATTCCATCCACGTCCGTCCAGATCCACAGTTCGCCTGCCCCGAGGACCGAGGCCAGTATCGACGCCGAGAAATCCGACCCGCCCCGCCCAAGAGTCGTCGGTCGGCCATCGGCCGTCGCCCCGTTGAAACCGGTCACGATCGGGATGGCGCCGCTCTGCAACAGCGGCATCAGCCGTTCGTTTGCTTTCTTTTCCGTCGCTGCGATCAGCGGTGAGGCGTTGTTGAACACCGCGTCGGTGACAATCAGGTCCGCCGCGTTGATGGCCGCCGCCGCCACGCCGCGCGATTTCAGGTGTTCCGTGACAAGAAGCGCGGAGAGCCGTTCCCCGGTGGCAACGGCTTCGTCCACAGTGCGTGGAGGCCGATGCCCCAGCATCTGAATGCCCCCTGTAATGCGCCGGAATTCCGCGATGAGCGCTGCGATCTCTTCCCGGACCCTCGTTCGCCCCGCATCTGGAACCAACCCATCGGCCGCTTCGAAATGGCGTGCTTCAAGCTGGCGCAGGTTTTGATCGATCCCCGCCTGATCGTCTCCTTCGGCATGCCGCGTAGTATCGAGCAGCAAATCCGTAATCTTCGACATCGCGGAAACCACCGCAACCACGGGACGCCGCGCTGCTTCGATGGCTATCAGATCGCATGCGGCGCGGATGCGCTCAGCCGATCCCACGCTCGTCCCGCCGAATTTCATTACAAGCAAATCGTTCATCGGTGTTCTTTCCCGTTTGAAATCCGTGCCCGTATCAGCCGCAGGATTTCCTCCTCCACCTCTTCCGCAGTGAGGCCTGTCGAATCGACGTAGACTGCATCCGGCGCCTGTACAAGTGGCGATTCGGCGCGGTTGCGGTCGCGTTGATCCCGCTCCGCGATCTGCGCCGCCAGTTGCTCCGGAGGCACTTCCGGCTGCTCGCCGGCGCGCCGCCGCACGCGCTCCGCCGGATTGGCATCGAGGAAAATCTTCACCCGCGCATTCGGGAAAACAACGGTTCCGATGTCGCGGCCTTCCATGACCACATTGGTGCGATCCGCCATGTGCTGTTGCTTCGCCACAAGCGCGGACCGCACGGCACGGATCGCCGCCACCCGCGACGCCGCCACCGCGACCTCCGGCACACGAATCGCATCGCTGACGTCTTCATCGTTCAAACGCACTACGCGGAGGGGAAGCAGTTCGATCTCGGCCGCCCGCGCCAGTTGTTCGAGACGATGCGCATCGCCGGGATCGATATTCTCCCGGATCGCCCAAAGCGCCACCGCGCGGTACATCGCGCCGCTGTCGATATAGACATAGCCGAGCTTTTCTGCGAGCCGCCGCGCGATTGTGCTCTTGCCGGCCCCCGCGGGGCCGTCAATCGCGATTACGTGCCCCATTGCAATCGATTGCTCAGTCAGCGGCCCCGTGTGTTTTTTTACTGGAAGCTTCACGCGAAGCTTCGCCGTGCGCAACGTGCAAAGAGGACTTTGGGTGGTGCACCCCCCCGCCCGCTCCCCGCGTGACGGCTCGCCCGATTCCCGCGTATTCAAATCCCGCCTCGCGCGCATTTTCGGGGTCGAATAGATTGCGGCCGTCGATCAGAACAGCGTTATTCATCCTTCGGGCGAGCTCCCGCAGATCGAGCGCGGCGAATTCGGGCCACTCCGTCACGAGAACGAGCGCGTCGGCGTGCTCGGCGGCTGAGAGCGCGTCGTTACAATAAACCACTCGCAGATCCGGATTTTGCTCCCTGCAGGCGTTCATCGCCACCGGATCGTAGGCGCGCACCCGGGCGCCCATTTGTATCAGCCTCTCCGCGATCTGCAGGCTGGGCGCGTCGCGAAGGTCGTCCGTATTCGGCTTGAATGCCAGTCCCAATAGAGCGATGGTTCGGCCTTTCAGAATATAGAGTTTCTCCTGCAGCTTCTGGATCACGACGCCGCGCTGCATCCGGTTCACAGCCAGCGACGCTTCCAGAATGCGCGCCTGGTAGCCATACTCGGACGCCGTATGCAACAGCGAGCTGATGTCTTTGCCGAAACAGCTTCCACCCCACCCGAGTCCGGCATTCAGGAAACCGCGCCCGATCCGCCAGTCGAGTCCGATCCCCATCATCACCTCGGTGACATCCGCCCCGACGCGTTCGCAGATATTCGCCATCTCGTTGGAAAATCCAATTTTCAATGCCAGAAACGCATTCGCGGAATACTTGATCATCTCGGCGCTTGTAATCGTCGTGGCAACAATCGGCACCGCGCGCGGACCTGGCTGCAGGGCGGTGGGCCTTGGAGCGAACGAGGGGTCGGCGAATTCCTGTTCGGCCAAAGGCGCATAAAGCCGCTGCATCATTTCGAGCGTGGCCATGTCATCCGACCCAACGACAATGCGGTCCGGGTAGAGCGAATCGTGAATCGCCGATCCTTCGCGCAGGAATTCCGGATTGCTGGCGACGCCAAACAAGATGGCCGCGGCCTCCGGATTGTCTTCCAGAATGCCTTCCGCCACCAGCGCCTCTACCAGATTCCCCGATCCCACAGGCACGGTGGACTTATTTACGACCACGCGGAAGCGGGACGAATCCATGGCGCCGCCGATCCCGCGCGCGGCGGTTTCGAGGTACTGGAGGTCTGACTCACCGGAAGGGAGTGACGGCGTGCCGACAGCAATGAAAATCACGTCGCTCTCCCGCACCCCCGGAGCAAGGTCCGTTTCGAAGTTGATCCCGCCGCGGTTTTTCGCGAGGACGATCAGTTCTTCAAGGCCGGGCTCATAGATCGGAGCTTCGCCCATCCGCAACTTTTCGATCTTTGCCAGATCGGTGTCCACACAGGTGACGCGGTGCCCCAGATATGCGAGACACGCACCCGTGACGGTGCCGACATAACCCGTTCCGATTACGGTAACGCGCATTCGTTCAATTTTACTTCAGGGCCGTTCTATCGGCCTGTGAAAGTGCAGCCCGGATCGTGATCGACGGCGAAAGTCCACAAGATACGCTTGCGAACCACTGGCGATAACTGGCGTCCCGCGAGTCCGAGAGATTCGCCGCCGAATATGCGCTCGCCAGAGGGAAAGCCGGGATACTCCCGGGTGCGGAGCCCGGCCAAGCCGATCATCTGATTGGCTGAATCCTGTTTTGGTGGGATGCGACAACGTCACACATGTAAGTCACATTCGGGATTTTGACTGAGGTTGGTTTGTGGACGAAGCCGCAGCCGCGAAATGGTCATAACCCAGCGGCGGAAGGGGCACTCCGCCCAAACGAACGTCACCCGCGGTTCCGCGCACGGTTGCGCCGATTTTGGTCAGAAGGAGGCCCTCGAAACGATCCGGAACGCGGACCCCAGCCGGGACCGTAAAGAGCAGTTCGTAATCTTCCCCGCCGTGCAGCGCCTGTTCAAGGCTCGCTCCACTGAATCGCGGCGGCGCCTCGATCTCCGCCGCAACCCCCGAGGCCAGACAAAGCCGCTGCAAATCAAGCGAGAGTCCGTCGCTGAGGTCGATCGCGGCCGAAGCTCGCAGCCTTTCCCGGAGGAAACTGCCGAGCGCAAGACGAGGCTCCGGCCGCAAATGCCGCTGGCGTGCCTTCCCTTTTCCGTTGCCAAGTCCCAGCGCCGAGCCCCCGAGAGCGCCCGAAACAAATATCTCGTGACCCGGTTTCGCGCCGTCACGCCGTAGCGCGGTTCCCCGCGGGACCGCCCCGCAGACGGTCACATCGCAGGCGAGATGCTCGCCGTGCGACAAATCCCCGCCTGCCAGAACGGCGCCGGACATCGCACACAATTCAAGTACCCCGTCGAAAAATTTGTCCACCCATCGGGCGTTCGCCCACCCGGGAACGCAGAGAGATATGAGGCAGAATCGCGGCGCGCCGCCCATCGCCGCGATGTCGCTGAGTCCACGGACAAGGGCCTTCCGTCCGGCAATCGCAGGCGAGTTCGTTTCACGCAGGAAATGAACACCCTCGATAAGCATGTCGGTTGTAAACAGCAGATCATCCGCCGAGCCGCGCGGACGGTAGATCGCACAATCGTCGCCAATGCCAAGGATGAGCGGGGATCCTGCCGGTATTGCCGCGGCCCGGCGCAGACGCTCCGTGATGGCTCGTTCGTCGCGCAAGTCGAAGTCTACCAGCCGGCTGAACCGGGTTCTGGTATTGGAAATTCCGGCTCTTGTCCAGCATATTTTCCTGCGCGATACCGCGGACGCAGTACAACAAAGTGTCCGGATTCGGCCGCGAACAAGAATAGGTAAAGGGGACCGGCGCTCACCGCGGCTTTTCTTTTTATGGGCCCTGTGATGCCGGGCGCGTCTTCAGGAGAAGGTCTGTGAAGGAAAAAATATGGTGAAGTGATTCAATGCGGCCAAAGGCTACGGCTTTATCTGGATATCGCTCTCCTGATGAAGGATCCCAGGTGGAGGTTTTGAGGTCAAGCAGTGCCCCCACGTTCTGTCTTCAATAACAGCGAGGTGGGGCAGGCCTTTTTGCCTGCCGCTTCTCAGCGCCCGGCTAAACTCATTGCGAAGGCAAATTCGGCTCGAGGAACAGCTTGACCCGATTACTTTCCACACCATTCATCACGATCCGCAGCTCGCTCGCGCCACGATTCACAATCGCCGGAATGGCCAGCTCGACCAGGTAGTAACCGACATAATCCGGCGCGAGGACGGCACGTGTGACTTCGATCGGGCGCCCATCGAGAAACGCCGTCACCGTGCCGCTCACAGCGGGCGGGGCATCGAGCGGCGCCGGAACGCCAGTGCGCCATTCCGGTGTAACTTTTCCGAGCCCGGTCGCGAGCACTTCGACAGTCGAGCCCGCATTCACCGCCGTCTTTGAATCGAGCACCAGTCCACTTGCGCTGTCGAGCAGCAGCGGCGCTCCTTCCCCATCGACGAATATCGCCGGCGCCGCGTCTTTCACGGTCAGAGGCAGGCTCCAACTGTCGGCCGAACCCTGCTCGCCCGCGCTGTGCAGCGTCAACGAAAAAGTTCCCGGCGTCGCTTCGAACGGCACCTGTAATTGCGAGCTTTGATCCGACGAAGCGAGCACCGGGTACGTCACTCCGTCGTTTCTCACCGCTTCAACCTTCGCGCCCAAAACGCTGATGAGCGACCCGGGAGCAGCAGGCCTTTCCGTCAGATCCGCTCCGCTTACGATCCGGACATTGCGCGTGCGATGCGGCGCCGGCGCTTCAAAGACGCCATACCCGTCGAGCGCCACCGTGAGTGTATTGTCGGTGTTGAGCCGCACATCCCATGCCGGCGCTGCCGGAAGATCTCCCGAAATTGCTTTCCAGTTTGGGTCGGCTGCTCCGGCATCGTTCAAAGACAAGTTGCCGGAAAAAACTCCCCGATCCGTTGCCAGATAGACCACTCCGGCGGAGCGATCCGCTGCGATGCCATGAATTTGCGCGGATGGCAGCGCGCCCGTCACTTCGTCCCAGAACTGTCCTCCGTTAACCGTACGAAGCAGTCGCGTCCCCGCCGCTGCCAGTGCCGTATCGGGGCGGTCGGGGTCGACCCAGATCCGCGTGATTCCGCCGTTCTGCGCCAGCGGTGCTTCCCGCCAGTTCCCACCATTGTCGTGCGAGGCCAGCAACCGGCCGGTCGCGGTGCCCGCGTAAGCCGTCGTTCCCGCCAGCGCCGCCGCTGTGAGGTCGGCGTGAACTGTCGCGCCGAGGCGCGCGCGCAAAGCGAGTTCGGCGTCGCTGCCTCCGATTGGCGTCCAGCTTCCGCCCTCCACCGAGGCCAGCGTACCGTCGGCGAGCACGGCCGTTCTCCGATCGGCCAGTCTTCTGACCATCAGATTCGGCAGATTCTCGTTCAGACCTCGCCACGACAATCCGCCATCGAGCGACCGCCACACGCCGAACCGGTTGGCGGCTGAGATCTCCTGTGGATTCCTCAGGGCCACCGCCAGCGCCGTAAAACCGCCGCCAATCACCGAGCGATTGTTGAATCCGGTCAGATTCAACCAGGTCTTTCCATTGTCGTCAGACGCGTAAACGTTCGACGTTCCAACCGCATAAAAGCGAGCGCCCGCGGCCTGAACTTTCGCGCCCGGCTCAGGAAGCAAACTTGTAGTGACCGAACCGGCCAGGCGCGGCGACGCCACCGTGTTCAGCCGCCAGTGCACAAAGTCGGCTGTTTCGAAGACGCGCCCGGATTCCGTCTGCACCAGCAGCCCACCACCCGTATCCCCGGCGTACCAAAGGCCGACTACGGGACCCGAAGCGGCACCGGCCAGGCCCAGGTCGATCGTGGTCCCGGCCACCCGTTTCCATGAGATGCTGGCTTGAGAAACTGTCAGTTGAGCGCTGGTGGCCGGTGTGTTACTTCCGGCAGCGCTCTGGCCGTAAACACTTCCCGCCGCGAGGGCAATAATCGAAAGAAACGCGCCAGCCCAGCCGCTGGCTTTGCGTGCGTTTGCGGTCAGGAAACGCACATCTGTATCGTGAAGACACATCCCACGTGTCCCGATTCTACCCCAGATCGCCCCGGATCCACGCCGGAAGCCTCTGATTCGGCGCAAGTTGTTCATTAAATACAGGTGGCCCTTCACAATCGCAAGCATTCAGAGTGCTATTCTGGTGCTGTTTGATGAGGTGCGTCCGCGGCCAGTCCGAAGTGTCTCCATCGCTTCCGGCGGTGCGGCTTCTCACCATTTTGACGTTCGCCAGTCTCTTTCTGACGGCGCCAGTGCGAGCCCAGAACTCACCCGGTCCGGATCTCCCTCCCGGCAGCGGAGCCGCGAAGTTGATCTCGTTCAGCGGGCAAATTTCCTTGAAGAAGGACAGTACTCTCTGGGCTCTGAATGCCGGAGACATCGTCCAGCCCCAGCAAGTCATCGTAACCGGCCCGGACGGCTACGGTTTGTTCCAGGTTGCGGACGGCAGCAAGTTTGAAGTATTTCCCAGGTCTCAGGTTGTTTTCCGTCAGAATCGCGGCGATTGGAAGGACCTGCTCGAAGTCTGGCTGGGAAAAGTTCGTGTGCAAATCGAGCACCCCGGCGGCCTCCCAAACAATAACCGTGTGCGCACCCCGAGCGCGGTGATCTCCGTTCGGGGCACGGTCTTCGATGTCGAAGTGGACGATATCGACGATACGACGCTCGTGCTTGACGAGGAAGGTCAGGTCGAAGTCCGGCACACGCTGCGCGCCGGCGATCCCAGGATTCTCAACCCCGGCGAGTATGTGCGGGTTTACAAGAACGAGCCGCTGGCCAAAAAGATGGTCGATAAGGCGGGGTTGATGCAGCGCGTCGTGAGAGCTGCGTCTGACGCTTTCTATCAGGCTGCGTTGAACGCGCGCAGCGCGGGTTCCATCGCGCGAGGCGCTCCGACCACCGGTCCGGGCTCACCCGCCGATACGAAGAACGGCACTCCGCCGCCGCCTCCTCCTCCTCCGCCGCCACCCCCACCACCACCTCCCCCGCCCGGAGTCTAAGCGACGAACGAGTGTTCCAGTACAAATCCGGCAACGAATCCCTGCTTGCGTAAAACCCTGTTACGGTGAGAGCCTGAGTACAAATGCTCGCCCGCTCTGGCTTGGCAACGCTTTTGTTCTGCTGCGCCGCGTTTCCGCAGCAACCCGATCAGGAAATAGTGGCCGTCTACAATCAAATCTCGCAGCGCGCGGCACGCCTTGAGCCCATGCTTCAGCAGTTGCACCCGAAGGATTGGATTGCCCACGGCGCCCCCGATACCTACCTCGCCCAGTGGACCACCGCCATCGAACAGTTTCGCGCCATTCAGAGCGACATGTCGGCGCTGGCCCAGCAGCCTGAGGTCATGACGGAGTCGATGAAAGCCCTTTTCCGAATCCAGACGGCCAATCAGATGCTCGGCTCTCTGATGGGCGGCGTGCGGAAATATCAGAACCCCGCCCTG
This sequence comes from Bryobacteraceae bacterium, assembly GCA_036272235.1. GTDB lineage: Bacteria > Acidobacteriota > Terriglobia > Bryobacterales > Bryobacteraceae > BOG-234. Next base: position 50,000 of record DATAZF010000036.1, read on the forward strand.
GCCGATCTGATCGAGTCGGTTGCGGCTGAAGCGGGCGCCGATATAGAGCGGATCGAGCGGCATCTTGTCGAAATAGCCGGCGAAAAAGAGCAGCAGTTTTCAATCGTCGACCGCGAAGCGCAACGCTGCCGCGCGACTCTTTCGAAGCAGCCCGCCGAATCCGCGCGCCCGGTCCGAAAACCCCAATGACTACGACTATGGCCTTCGTGTGCAGTATTTGTGAGGAACAATCCACGCGCATTTGTGTGAAATGCACGAAGGATACGTGCTCCAATCACCTCTGCGAGAAATGCGGCGCCTGCAGTGATTGCTGCGACTGCGATCTCCGGCTTGACCCGGAAGTTGAGGAACACGTCTACAGCGCGCCTGATTTGCAGGAACGTGATTTGCAGGAACGCGATTCGCAGGAACGTGATCCTCATAAAGGTGATCCGGATGAACCGAAGCCTCATCCAATGCCCGACCCGGATCCGGCTCCCGAACCGACCCCCGCAACCGAAATCGGATAAATCACTCAACTCCGAAACAGAAACCGGCAGCCGCTGACCGGAAGGCGCTCCTTGACTCGCCCGGACCGCCATGATAGCTTTCGGCTAACTTGACACCCCATGCCAAGGGCTTTGACTTTCGGCGCCATTGCTCTTTTTCTCGCCGTGGTCGCGCAAGCCCAGGCGCCTTCACTACTCTCGCAGCGCGCCGTCCTCGATCGATACTGCGTCACCTGCCACAATCAGAAACTCAAAACCGCCGGTCTCCTTCTCGACAGAATGGACCTTTCCCGGATCGGCGAGCATGCTGAAACCTGGGAGAAAGTCGTTCGCAAACTCCGCGCGGGGATGATGCCGCCGGCAGGTCTTCCGCGTCCCTCAGCCGCTGCTTACGAAGGCCTCACCGTGGCCCTCGAAAACGAGCTCGATCGCGCCGCGGCCTCTAAACCGAAGCTGGCCGCCGCCGGATTCCACCGCGCCAACCGCACCGAATATGCCGATGCCATCCACAATCTGCTGGCGCTCGATATCGACTCCGCCGCGTACCTCCCGGCCGACGACGCCAGCTATGGTTTCGACAATGTCGCCAGCGGATTGAACGTCTCTCCCGCTCTCGTCGAAGGCTACGTTACAGCCGCCACCAAAATCAGCCGCCTCGCCCTCGGCCACGAAACGGAACCGGCCCGCAAGGTCTACCACGTCCGGGAGGACTATTCACAGGAAGACCACATCGACGGTCTGTCTTTCGGCACCCGCGGCGGCATGCTCATTCACCACTACTTTCCCGCTGACGGCGAATACGATATCTCGTGGATTCCTGTTCGCACCAGTGTCAGCGGACTCTACGGCGGCGACAGCGAAGACGAAAAACTCGAGCTCACCGTCGACGGCGAGCGTGTGAAGCTTTTCAGGATGGGCGCGGACGTGCCGATCTCCACCAACAAGGACAAGAACGAGGTTCGCGTCAGCGTCAAAGCCGGACCCCGCACCCTCGGGCTCGCCTTTATCGCCACCACCTATGTGCCCAACGTGGATCTGAACCGGCACTACCGCCGCAGCATTCTCGACGACAACATCATCGACGGTTTCACCTTCACTCCCCAGGTAAGTTCGGTCACCGTGGCGGGTCCTTATAACGGAAAGCCTGCGAGCGATACCCCGAGCCGGCGTAAAATCTTCGTTTGCCACCCGGTGAACACGGCCGATGAGGTTCCCTGTGCGCAGCGCATTTTAACGACACTCGCGAAGCAGGCATACCGGCGGCCCCTTACTGACTCCGACACGGAAAAGTTGCTCAGCTTCTACCAGGCCGCTCGCAACGGCAACGGCGATTTCGAAGCCGGAATCGAGCGTGGACTGCAGTTCATCCTTGCGCATCCCGAATTCGTTTTCCGCGCCGAGGACGCTCCTGCCGCCGTAAAGCCTGGCCAGCCTTATCGCGTCAGCGATCTCGAGCTCGCATCGCGCCTGTCGTTCTTCCTCTGGAGCACGGGTCCCGACGATGAGCTCATGCGCCTCGCGGTCGCGAAGAAGCTGCACAATCCCGATGTATTCGAACAGCAGGTGCGCCGCATGGTCGCCGATCCGCGCTCGCGCGAGCTCGTGAAAAACTTCGCCGGGCAGTGGCTGCAGCTCCGCACCATGCAGAGCTCGACTCCGGAAGGCGTGATCTATCCCGACTTCGACGACAACCTCCGCCAGGCCTTCCGCACCGAAGCCGAAATGTTCTTCGACAGCATTATCCGCGAAGACCGCAGCGTGATCGATCTTCTCAACGCCGATTACACCTTCGTCAACGAACGCCTCGCCGCGCATTATGGCATCCCGAACGTCTATGGCAGCCAGTTCCGCCGTGTGAAGCTGGAGGGCGCGCTCGACGTCCGCCGCGGACTTCTTGGCAAAGGCAGCTTCGAACTCGTGACCTCGGTATCCGATCGCACCTCCCCCGTGCAGCGCGGCAAATGGGTCTTGAGCAATATCCTCGGCGTGATTCCGCCGGACCCGCCCCCAGGCGTTCCTCTGCTCAAGGAAACATCCGCGGGCGGCGGCCCCGTGGAGCAAACCATGCGCCAGCGAATGGAAGAACATCGCGCCAACCCGGCCTGCGCCAGTTGCCACAAAATGATGGACCCGATCGGTTTCGCCCTCGAGAACTTCGATGGTGTCGGAACCTGGCGGACCAAACAGCTCGGACAACCGCTCGACGCCTCGGGCCAGCTGACGGATGGAACAAAGATCAACGGCGTCGTCGATCTGCGGGAAGCTCTCGTGCGCTATTCCCCGCAGTTCGTGCGCACGGTAACTGAAAAGCTCCTGACCTACGCACTGGGCCGCGGCGTGGAATACGAAGACATGCCGGTCGTTCGTTCCATCGTGAACGATGCGGCCCGCAACAATTACCGTTTTTCGTCGTTGTTGATGGGCATCGTGAAGAGCGATCCCTTCCAGATGAACCGCAAGCCGGATTGATAGGTGTGCCGCTGGCGATCTTGTCGCCGGCGCTTTTAGTTAAACTTTAAAGGGGTCGAATTGATGTTCATAACCCGCAAACACATTCCGCGCCGCAGGTTGCTGCGAGGGATCGGTGTCTCGCTGGCGCTTCCTCTTTTGGATTCGATGTCCCCCGCCTTCGCGGCGCCTGCACCTCATACCCCACGCTTCGTCGGCCTCTTCAGTCCTCATGGATGGTCGCCGGGCTACTGGGAAATTCCCGCGCCTGGTCCCATCGCGGAATTTCCGTTCATCCTCAAGCCGCTCGACAAATGGCGCGATTCCGTCACCGTGATCAGCGGACTCGACGCGACATCCTCCATGCCCCCGACTGGCACCGCCGGCGGCGATCACTCCCGCAGTGCGGCCGTCTTCAGTGGCGTGCCTCCGAAGAAAACGGTCAGCGAAGACATTTACCTCGGCACCACCGTCGACCAGATGATCGCGGAAAAGTATGGACAGGACACGGCGCTCCCCTCCATCCAGCTCGGTATCGAAGATCAGAGCGCGCTCGCCACGTGTCCATGGGGCTATAGCTGTGCCTACGTGAATTCCGTTTCCTGGTCCGGACCCACGAAGCCGCTCCCGCATGAGGCCAACCCGCAGGTCGTCTTCGAACGCCTTTTCGGCGACGGCAGCAATCCAAAAGAACGCCTCGCCCGCAAGCGGGCGCAAGCCAGTCTGCTCGACGCCGTCACGCAGGAAGTCGCGCGCCTCAACAAAACACTCCCCGGCAGCGACCGCACCCGGCTCAACGAATATCTTGACGACATCCGTGAAATCGAGCGGCGGCTGAAGAACGTTTCGAAATCGACCGATGCGGCGCCCGACGCCAAAGTTCCGTATGGCATGCCGGAATCGTTCGAGGAACACATCAACCTCATGTGGGATCTCCAGGTGCTCGCCTTCAAAGCCGACATCACCCGCGTGTCGACGTTGATGTATGCACACGATGTCAGCATGCGCAGCTACCCGGAATCCGGCGTCGTGACCGCGAACCACGCCGCTTCGCATCACGGTGGCGTTCCCAAACGCGCTGAGGATTGGGCGAAGATCAATCGCTTCCACGTCCAATGCCTGCCGTATTTCCTCGAAAAGCTCAAAGCGACGCCGGATGGAGACGGCAATCTGCTCGACCATACGCTGATTCTCTGGGCCAGCAATATGGGCGATTCGAACCTTCACAGCCACAAGAACGTCGGCCACATGCTGATCGGCGCGGGTCTCAAAGGCGGCAAACACATACAGGCGACCGGATCGACGGCGAACCTCCTTCTGACCACGCTCCATCTCGCGGGCGTCGAAAAAGACAGCATCGGCGACAGCACTCGCCCGTTGTCACTCGCATGAAGCTCTTCTTTCTTCCCACTCCGCTTCTTCAGGGGATGTATTTGCAAGGCTCGAAGATTTCGAGCGCAGCATGTGGGGCAGGTTGGCAACCTGCGGCCGATTGTCAATCGGCCCGGTCAGTCAAAGCCGATCGCCTCGACGTGTTCCCAATCGGTTTCCGTTCTGCCGCTCTGCGGGGCAGATTGGCAATCTGCGGCCGATTGTTAATCGGCCTGGCCGGAGTGTCCACACTCCTCGCATCAAGCGACATAGCCGATGCGGTAGCGAACCGAAATCCCACGGCCGTCCGCACGCTCCTTCAAACGAAAGCCGACCCCAACGCCCCCCAGTCCGACGGCACAACCGCTCTCCACTGGGCCGCCCATTGGGACGATCTCGAAACCGCCACTTTCCTCCTCCGCGCCGGCGCCAACCCCAAAGCAGCCAACCGCGATGGCGCGACCCCGATGTTCCTTGCCGCCCAGAACGGCAGCGCCGCAATGATCGAAAAGCTCCTGGCAGCCGGAGCCGATCCCAACGGCGCGGTGCTCTCCCACGGCGAAACCGCGCTCATGATGGCCGCCCGCACGGGAAGCGTCGCCGCGGTGAAGGCTCTACTCGATCACGGCGCGAATCCGAATATAAAGGACGACCTGCGCGGTACCACCGCCGCCATGTGGGCCGCCGAACAAGGCCATACGGCGATAATCCAGCTCCTCGCCGCGCGCGGAGCCGATCTCGCGGCGACCTCCGCCAGCATCACCCCTCTCCGTCGCCGCGGACTCGGATTCGCCCCCCTGACCGCCGCCGGGGCCGCTGCGGGAGGTCAGCCCGCACCCCAGAAAGGTGGCCTGACCGCACTCCTCTTTGCCGTCCGTCAGGGTGAACTCGACTGTGTGAAATTTCTCGTCACAGGCGCCCGCGTCGACGTCAACCAACCCTCTGTCGACGGAAGCACACCCTTGCTGGTAGCCGTTCAAAACGGTTACTACGAGGTGGCTGCCTTCCTGATCCAGCATGGCGCGGATCCCAATCTCGCCAATCAGAAAGGCTGGACTCCCCTGTACCTCGCGGTGAAGAATCGCAATCCCGAAACCACCGCGCTTCCCGCCCCGGGTACCGACGGCGTCCTTGAAATTCTCGGAACTCTCCTGGATCACGGCGCAAATCCGAACCTGCGCATCAAGGAAGCGACCGAGATTCACCAGGGCATGACAGCCCTTTGGCTGAAGGAAGCCGGCGCCACACCCCTGCTTCGGGCGGCGCTTTGCGGAGATCTCACCGTCGTCAGGATGCTGCTGGCGCACAAGGCCGACCCGCTGATCCCGACCTTCGACAACACAACGCCGTTGATGGTGGCCGCGGGTGTCGGCTGGGCCGACGGCATGCTCCGCGAATATTCCGAAGATCAGACCCTGGAAGTCGTCAAACTCCTGCTGAGTCTGGGCGCCGACGTCAACGCCGCCAACGATCACGGCATTACCGCTCTCCACGGCGCCGGCTACAAGGGCGCCAACAAGACTGTCCAGTTTCTCGTCGAGCGCGGCGCCAAACTGGACGCCCTCGATAAAGGCGAAGACTACGGCTTCGGCGTCAGCAGCACGCGCATGACCCCGCTCAACTGGGCGGAAGGCGTTCCCATCGGAATGTCCTCAGCCATCTATCACACCGACACGGTCGAGCTCATGAGCAAATTAATGAAGGCGCGCGGAATTCCAGTGCTGCTTCACTCGTTTCATGGGCAAAAGGCTGGAGACTACAATTTTGGCCAGCCGGAAACATCGAAATAGGTGTTTGTGTCCTGCAAAAGCGACGCTCGACATTTTTAAGGTAAATCAACGGGTTAACGGCCGCCCGGCCTCAAAACTCCCCCCGCCGGAACCACCGGAAATGCTATATGCTTTTTATGATCGAGAGTAAAACTCTATGGCCTACACACTGAACGTAAACGGGCAGTCGACCACGGTTGACGCGCCACCCGATATGCCCCTTCTGTGGGTTCTTCGGGACCTCATGAATCTCCGTGGCACCAAGTACGGCTGCGGTATCGGCCAATGCGCCGCCTGCACCGTTCAACTGAACGGCAAAGCCGCTCGCTCGTGCCAGACGCCTGTCTCCCAGGTAAAGGACCAGAAGGTCACCACAATCGAAGGCTTGTCGCTCGACGGCACGCATCCCGTGCAGCTCGCGTGGCAGGAAGTCGATGTTGCCCAGTGTGGTTATTGCCAGGCTGGTCAGATCATGGCGGCCGCCGCGCTGTTGTCGCGAAAGCCTAACCCGACGGATGCCGATATCGATTCAGCCATGAACGGCAACCTCTGCCGTTGCGGCACATATCTGCGTATCCGGAAGGCCATTCACACGGCCGCTTCGATGCCGAAGAACCTGTCGGCGAAGCCGGTGCAGAAAGCTTCCAAGTAAAGGATCGAAGGAGATCTGGAAATGAAACAACTAGTTGATCGCCGTTCCTTTCTCAAAGTAACCGCGGCCGCCGGTGGCGGCGTAATGATCGGCCTTTATATGGAGCCCGATGCGGATGCGCAGGGCCGTGGCGGTCCTCCGCCGCCCCCGCCCGATCCGCATACCTACGTGAAGATCGCGCCCGACGGCACGGTCACCATCATGGCCAAGAATCCCGAAGTCGGCCAGGGCATCCGGACCTTGCTTCCGATGATCATCGCCGACGAGATGGATGCCGACTGGGCAAAGGTCAAGATCGAGCAGGCCGATTTCGACGACAAGAAATACGCCGGTCAGATTGCTGGCGGCAGCACCGCGACCCCGACGAACTGGACGCCTATGCGCCAGGTCGGCGCGGCCGCGCGTGTGATGCTCGTAACCGCTGCTGCCCAGCAGTGGAGCGTTCCGGAAGCGGAAATCACCACTGCGGCTAACGTCGTCTCCCACAAAGCCTCCAACAAGACCATCGGCTATGGCGAGATTGCGCCGAAAATGCTGGCGCTGCCGATGCCGGCCCTGAACACTCTCAAGCTCAAGGAACCGTCGCAGTACACGATCATCGGCAAGAGCCAGATGCAGCGCGATCTGCCGCTGATCGTCACCGGCAAGCCCCTTTTCACGATCGATCTCGTCGTGCCCGACATGAAGTTCGCCATCTTCGAAAAGCCTGGCGTCTTCGGCAGCAAAGTCGTCAGCGCGAATGTCGACGAAATCAAGGCTCTCCCCGGCATCCGCGGCGTTTACATTGTCGATCGGGACAAGGCCGCCCAAGTGCCCAAAATCGACGGCAAGGTTCTCCCCGGCGATCCCGGGCTCGAGAACGGCGTCGCAATCGTCGCCGACAGCTGGTGGTTCGCCCAGGCTGCGCGCAAGAAGCTGCAGATCAAATGGGACGAGCCCTCGCCCCGCAACACCGAGAGCAGCATCGGCTACGCACAGAATGCCGAAGCCCTGAATAAAGCCACACCGCAACGCAGCGTCCGCAAGGATGGCGACCCGGATGGCGCGATGGGCAAAGCCGCCAAGACGTGGGAGGCCGCTTACTCTTATCCGTTCATTTCGCACGCTCCGCTCGAACCCCAGAACTGCACCGCCCATTTCAAGGACGGCAAGTGCGAGATCTGGTCGAGCAGCCAGATTCCGGGCAACGGGCGCCGTCTCTCAGCGGAGGCGCTTGGGATTCAGCAGACCGACATCACGCTCCACATGGTCCGCGGCGGTGGCGGCTTCGGGCGGCGGCTCACCAACGACTACATGGTGGAAGCTGCGTATATCGCGAAGCTGCACGGCACGCCGGTTAAGCTGGTGTGGGCTCGCGAAGACGATATGCAGCACGACTACTACCGTCCGGGCGGCTTCCAGTTCCTGAAGGGCGGCATCGATGCGCAGGGCAACCTGGTCGCGTGGACCAACCACTTCATCACTTACGGCGACAAAGAGCAGTTCGAGAAGACAGGTGGCGGAGTCACTTCGGCCGGTGCGATGGGTGCGACCGAATTCCCGCAGCGCTTCGTCCCGAACTATCACCTGCAGTCGTCGGTACAGGAGCTTGGTATCCGTACCGGCTCTCTCCGCGCTCCGTCGAGCAACGCGTTCGCGTTCGTCATCCAGTCGTTCATCGACGAGTTGGCGCACGCCGCGGGCAAGGATCCGGTTGAGTTTCGGATGGCGATGCTCAACACACCACCGCCTCCGGCTCCGGCTGGTGTTGCCGGCGGCCGGGGTGGCTTCGCCGCCCCCGGCATGAACGCCGACCGCATGAAGGGCGTGCTGAAGCTCGTCGCCGAGAAGTCCGACTGGGGCAAGAAGAAGCTCCCCAAAGGCACGGCGATGGGTGTGGCGTTCCACTTCAGCCATCAGGGCTATTTCGCCGAAGTCGCCGAAGTCAAAGTCGATTCGCAAAAGAAGATCAAGGTCAACAAGGTGTGGGTTGCAGCCGATGTGGGCCGTCAGATCATCAATCCCAGCGCCGCCGACAACATGGTGCAGGGCGCAATCGTCGACGGTCTCAGCGAAATGATGGATCAGGAGATCACGACCGACAAGGGCCGTGTCGTCCAGACCAACTACCATCAGCACAAAATGGTTCGTATGGCCCAGGCGCCGCCGGAGATCGAGATTCACTATCTCCTCAGCGACAACAATCCGACGGGTCTTGGCGAGCCCTCCATGCCGCCGATTCTGCCGGCTGTAGCGAACGCCATCTTCTCGGCCACAGGCACGAGAGTCCGTTCGCTGCCCATGGCGAAGTCCGGCTTCAGCTGGGCGTAAACGAAGTACAATTGAACAAACGGGGCTCGCCAGTTCACGCTGGCGAGCCCGATGTTTTTGGTGGGGCAGGCGGTTTCGCCTGCCATCGGTTCGCAGCGGCAAACCATGGATCAACCATTCGAAACGGTCAGGCGAAACCGTCTGCCCCACCTTTTTCTCCTGGTTCTCGTAACCGCCCTGCTCCTGCTGCCCTTCTCGCTTCAGGCGCAGGATGAGCGCATCGCCACCTCCCCGGATGGCCAGCTCGCCATCGATATCTTCGCGACGCGGCCGGAAGGTGCGCTGTTTGGACGCATCGGCTATCAGGTCTGGTATCACGGCAAGCCCCTGCTGGCGACTTCGTGGATGGGCCTCGACATCCGCGACCAGGAGCCGTTTCTTGGCGAGAATCCCGGGTTCATGTCGTCGGACGCCGGTTCCGGTCCGGGCTTCAACTCCGTCGTCGCGCACTACATGCAGAACGGCTCGCTCGGCCGCCGCATCGACATCGAGATTCGCGCTTATAACGACGGCGTCGCATTCCACTACTTTATGCCGCGTTCAAATCCAATCGAGGACTTCTATCTCCGCGAGGAAATGACAGAGTTCAACTTCGCGAGGCCCGAGGTACTCGCTCATCTGAAGCAGCAGCCGGATTACGACATGCCATTCACGGTCGAGTATCCGGGAGTTGGCCCCGTGACCATCACTGACTCCGGAGCCGAGGCGCGATCACCGAAGTATCCCCGCACTTATCTTGTGCGAACCGATACCGGTTTGCGCACCACTCTCCCCCGCAGCAAGACCGATCCGAGTGTCGCCTACAGCGGCCACACGCCGCTCTCATGGATGTGGCGAGCCGTGGTCGTCGGCGTGGACCGCGAGCATCTGGCGCAATCCACCATCCTGAAAGATCTGAATCGCTGAGGGGTAAAGATTGTTTCGCAATTGCAATCAAAATTCCACAAACGTCACAGATTTGAAAGACTGCGACGTTTTTCCTCGTAACCGAATCAAAGCAGGGTAACATTGCACCGTCCAAATCGGTCTGTTATCATCAGGCAGGCGAGAAGATCGGATTTTCCCCCTCTCCACTGCCAAATTCCAACCACGGAGTAAATGTAATCACTGAATGAGCTTTACCGTCTTTTTGGGTAATCTACCCATTTGGGTCACTGCCGACGACATTAAACAATGGCTCGCCGCAGAAGACCTCGTCGCGGATTCTGTCAAGGTCATCCGGAATCATGAAACGCAGGAATCCAAGGGATTCGCGTTCATCGAAGCGCCTACTGGCGATGAAATGCAGGCGATCATTCGCCGGTTCGACCGAGCCCCTCTCGAAGATAAGGTTCTTCGAGCCAATCCAGCACAGCCCTCGAAAGGGGTGACTGTGGTCAAGGGCGCGGGTCCGGCGAGTGGAGCTCGGCCGGAACAACGAGCCAACGGCATCGGCGCCGGTCGTCCTCCGGAGCGCCGGAGCGGCGCGAAGAAGCGCGAACAGGAACCGAAGAGCGCCTTCGCTACGGAACTGGCGAAAGTTCTGTAATGGTCTTGGGCCACAGGTCCCCCGCGCGCCAAGCAGCGTAGCACACCTGTGATCCGAAGGCCACAGAACCGCTTCCACAGGTCTTCGATTTTCAACAGCTTACACCTCGGAACGCGGCGTGCCATGCCGTGGCCAATGAGGTTTCTGTCTCTTGCCTTTCTCCTCGGTTCCGCCTTCAGCCTGACCGCTGACCAGGCGTTTCTGCGCGAAGTCGCTTCGACTAACGTTAATCAGCGCTATGTGATTGAAAGCGTTTCCCTTGCGGGTGTCGAAGTAAATCAGCTCCCCGCTTCCCGCCTTCCCAAATCCCTGCGCGAGCGCCTTCGCGGTCTGGTCGGCGAACAATGCGATGTCGCGATGCTGGATGATCTCTCTACCCTGATCCGCCACGAACTCCATCTGCGCAGGGTGACAGAACATCTGTCCAAAGGCACCACCCCGGATCGCATCCGTGTGAATTTCGAGGTTGTCCGCCGCGATCTCGCGTTCGATATCTCGCTCCCGAAGTTCCTCTATCACTCGAAACAGGGCTGGACCGGCGAACTCGACGCCTCCACGCGTGTCAAGCAGAACGATTTTTCCTTCGGCGTCGTCAGCAACGGCGACGATCTGACCGAGCGTTTTACCGGAATCACGGCGCGCTACGACAGCGCACCCCTGGGCTCCGACAAAATCCGCGCCAGTCTGACGCTGGAGGATTATCACGAGCAGTGGAACGAAGCCACCCGCGACGCGCTCCCCGCCAGCGGTCTCGATCTCTACCGTGCGCGCTGGAACGTCGCTCCGCAGGTGACTTTCGCGGTCGCGAGGCCCCTCACCGTCTCGGTGGGCGCCAGCTTTGAAGAGACTGCTTCCGAATCCCCCGCGGTGGGTAACCAGTCCACTCACGCGGCAACCCTCGATGTCCATTACGGACGTAGAATTGAGGGTGACACCGTGCAGCAGCAGATTGATGGAAAGTACAGCCTCCGGGTGGCTACGCGCGCTCTCGGGTCCACTTACTCCTATGCCCGTCACCTGATCTCAGCAAAGTACGAGGCCACGGCCGGTCGCCAAACCGTTTCCGACGAATTCATGGGCGGCTCGATCACCGGCGAAGCACCGTTCTTCGACCGCTTCGTTCTCGGCAGCAGCTCGACGCTGCGGGGATGGGACCGATATGAGATCGATCCCCTCGGCGGCAGCCGGGTAGTCCACAACGAAATGAGCTATGGCTATCGTTTCGGCGAGCGAACCGTCGAAGGATTTTATGATACCGGCGCCCTCTGGCAGTCCGACCGCGCGGCGACCCTGCGGCATTCGCTCGGCGTCGGATACAAGCAGGGTATCTTTGTTCTATCGGTCGCGTTTCCGGTGCGCAGCGGACGATTCGAGACCGTTTTCATGGCGGGCATGAACTATTGAAGACGAAACTTGTGGTCGCGGCCCTGCTTTTGGGCGCCAACCTTGGCGCCGTGGAGAGCCTCGCCGTGCATCTGGATGGAGACTATCTCCGCGTCTCCCTGCCCCAGGTCGACTTCCTCAAGGGCAAGCCGCTCGATCGGCTGAAGGACGGCGCGTCCATCGCCTTCGTCGGCAAAATCAGCGTGACGCTGGCCCCCAATTCGTTGATTACCGTTGCCCAGTCCGTGACCAGCTTCGCGCTGAGCTACGACATCTGGGAAGAGCGCTTTTCGGTGACCAAAATCGATCCCACCGGCTCTCGCCGGATCCAGGGCGCGCATCTCTCCGCGCAGGCCGCGGAAAACCTGTGCCTCGATAGCCTGGCGATCGACCGCGGACAGCTTCCGGCCGACAAGCCCTTTTACGTCCAGCTGGATCTCCGGATGGACGATGGGCGGGATCAGCTTGGCATCATCGGCGATCCCGGCATCAATTTCACCCGCCTGATCGAGTTGCTCGGACGGCAACGCAGTCCTCAGGAGCACTGGCTTTACAACAGCGGGCCCCTGCGCCTCGCCGATCTGAAAAAAACTGAAGTCCGGGCGGTTCGCGGGTGAGTCTGCGCACGCGGCTCGCGCTGGTCTTCGTCGCCGCGACTCTGATCCCCCTGAGCGCGACGGTTTGGTTAACGACTCTGCTGCTGAACCAGAGTCTGCGTTTGTCGCCGGTCGATCAACTCTCGCAGCTTTCGAGCTCGCTCGAAAAGACCGGCAAGGAGTACTACCAGCAGGCTTGCGACCAGCTGAAGGCGGATGCTGGCGCGGGGCGCCTTGCGCCGGTGGCGGTGCCGAATGCCGCCGATCTTCTTTCCGCCGACGACGCCGACGGATTCGCTCTCACGGGCGAGGGCGGTGGCCGCTTGCTTTACCTGGTGCGCACCCAGCAGGGAGTAACCGCATGGCAACGCCCGCTCGATGTGCGGATGCGGGATCTGTCACGCCAGATCGGCGCCGCCAGGCGGTCCATCAATGCGCTGGGGATCATCCGGCGCGGATCGTTTCCCGCCTGGACGCTGCTCGCCGCGGGCATCTGGATGCTCGCACTGGTCCTGGTCTGGCTGGTGGCGACACGGTTCAGCCGCCCAATCGTCAATCTCACACAGGCGCTCAAGGGCCTCGCCGACGGAAACTTCCGCATCCGCGTCCCGAATGAACGCACTGACGAAATCGGACTGGCGACCGAGGCTTTCAACCGCACCGCCGCGCAGCTGGAGCAGAGCCGCGACCGCCTGGTTTCTCTCACCCAGCTCGCGAGCTGGCAAGTGCTGGCGCGCAAGACCGCTCATGAGGTCAAGAATTCGTTGACGCCCATTCGCCTCACGGTGGAAGAAATGGTGGCGCGGGCACATAATCCCGACCGCGCGTTTCTGGAACAAGCTGCCGGCATTGTGGTGGACGAAATCGAATCGCTCGAGCGCCGCATCCGGGCATTCTCCGAGTTCTCATCCGAACCGCCGATTTGCCCTGAGGAACTCGACGTGCACGCCATCGTGGAAGAGCGTATCGCTTTCCTGAAATCGGCCCACCCGGAAATTCGCTATGCTGTCGAAACGGCGGCCAACACGCCGAGCGCGCTCGCCGATCAGGATCTGGTGAAAGGCATTCTCGTTAACCTGCTCGAGAACGCGGCGGAAGCCGCGGGCGAAGGCGGACAGATACTCGCACGCGTACGCCCCATTGAAGACCGTATCGCGATCGAGGTGCACGATTCCGGTCCGGGGCTGAGCGATCTGGCGCGCAGGTCTCTTTTCCAGCCGACGATCTCGTTCAAGAAACGCGGTATGGGGCTCGGGCTCTCCATCGCGCGCAAAAGCGCTTTGCTGACGGGCGGCGACATTCTGCTGATCGCCGGAGAGTTGGGCGGCGCGGGTTTTCGCGTGCTTCTTCCGAGCGGGCACAGACAGGCGTAGACCCTCATGGCATCCCGGCGCATTCTCGTCATCGACGACGAAGAAAATATCGGGCGATCCTTGCGGATGATCCTCGAACGTGAGGGCTATCAGGTGAACGCAGTCGGCTCGGCGTCCGAGATGCGGGCGTTTCCCGAGCGCGCGCGAATCGATCTCTTCCTGATGGATGTGCGGCTTCCCGACGCCAGTGGCATCGACCTGCTGCGCGAGCTGCAGGCCAACGAAATCACTGCGCCGGTCGTCATGATCTCCGGCCACGCGACGATCGCCGACGCCGTCGAAGCGACACGCGCGGGGGCGTTTGATTTCCTTGAAAAGCCGCTGGGCCGCGACCGCGTGATGGTCGCTGTGAAAAACGCTCTCGAACAGGGAACGCTGAAGCAGGAAAACCGGCGGCTGCGCGAAGCCGTTGGCGCCGGCACGAAGATGATCGGGACGAGTCCGGCATTCACGCGCGCTGTCGAACAGGCGGGAATGGCCGCGCGGTCGGATGCGCGGGTGCTGCTCGTCGGCGAATCCGGCACGGGCAAGGAACTGCTCGCCGCGCACATTCACGGTGCCAGTCCGTTCGCCGCCGGGCCGTTCGTCAAAGTGAATTGCGCCGCCATTCCCGGCGAGCTGATCGAGAGCGAGCTTTTCGGTCACGAAAAGGGATCGTTCACCGGCGCGACCTCGATGCGACGCGGCAAGTTCGAGCTGGCCGATAACGGCACGCTTTTCCTCGATGAGATCGGCGATCTGCACGCGAACTCGCAGGCGAAACTGTTGCGCGTCCTGCAGGAAGGGGAGTTCCATCGCGTCGGCGGCGAGCAGGTAATTCGCGTTACTGTGCGCGTCGTCTCGGCGACGAACCGCGATCTTTCGGCAATGGTCGCGCAGGGCAAATTCCGCGAGGATCTCTACTATCGCGTCAGCGTCGTGCCGATCCGTGTGCCCGCCCTGCGGGAGCGTCCGCAGGATATCCGTCCCATGGCCGAATATTTCCTCGACGATTTCTGCGCCCGCAATGGATTCCGCAGGAAGAGCTTCGATTCCGAAGTGTGGGACGCGTTCGAATCCGGCAAGTGGCCGGGCAACGCGCGCGAGCTGCGCAACGCAGTGGAGCGCATGGCGATTCTCTCGCCGGACGACGTCCTGAGCGTGGCCGCCATTCCGCTCGAGCTCCGCATGCCGCAGCGCGACAATGGTGCGCGGTCAAGCGTGCAGGAGGCGCGCGAATCGGCGGAGCGCGAGCACGTGCTGCGCGCACTCGAAGAAGCCGGCTGGAACGTTTCGAGCGCGGCGCGGGCACTCGGCATGGAACGCACCAATCTGCACAAACGTATCCGCGCCCTCGGTCTCGCGCGAGGCAAGTGATCAGATCGCTGGAACCCGAATTGATGGATTCGCCGGATATCAAGGGTCCGGTGCTCGACAAGTTCCATCGCGATTTGAACTTCGTCAACAAGTGCCTTGGGACGTTTCCAACGATCGAGCGTTTCATCCGCAAAGACGGCCGGCCGGTGCAACGAATCGTCGACATCGGCTGCGGCGGTGGAGCCCTGCTGGAATATCTGCACCGGCGGCTGGGAGCTGAAGTCATCGGGGTCGACCAGAAACCTCCGGATAACCCGCCGGTACCGATCATCGCGGCCGACGCGGTTACCGGGCACATTCCGGAAGCGGACGTCGCGGTGTGTTGCCTCACCGCCCATCACCTGACCCCGGAGCAGATTGTGGAATTGATCCGGAACGTCGGCCGGTCGTGCCGGCGATTTATCATTCAGGATCTGATTCGCCACCGAGTACCGTTTGTCTTGTTCACCGTATTTCTCTGTCCGCTGATCGGGCGCGAGGCGGCGGTGGATGGCAGGCAGTCGATCCGGCGGGCCTATACGCCGCAGGAGTTTGCCGAGATGACACGCAACGCGCTGGCGGGAACGAACGCCACATTTTCCCAGGACGTATCGCCCTTCCTGTCGCGACAGATTCTGGATATTCGTTGGTAGCGCCGGCGATCCTGTCGCCGGTGGGTCTAACTTAACTAACGAAGCGCGGCAAGCAGGTGAGTATTTCCGTACTTGCGTGCGAGATCGATGGCCGAGGCGCCCTCTTTCGTCAGGGCGTCTTTGCGCGCGCCTGACTTAAGCAGCAGATCAATCATGGTCGAATCCCCGTAATCGATCGAAGCTGCATATAGCAGCGGGGTCATGCCGGTCCGGCCGACGTGGTTGACGTTCGCGCCATGCGCGATCAGCAGCCGCGCAATCTCCGTTTCGTTGGCAAGCACCGCGCGTTCGAGCGGCGTTGTGTCGGCGCCATCGGGTTCATCCACCTTCGCGCCGATGTCAAGCAGCGAACGGACAGCCTCCAGCTTTCCCACACGCACCGCGGCGACGAGTGTGCGTTCGAGCGGCGCCCCGGCGTCATGCAGCGGCGCGAGAATCGCCGCATTCCCAACAGTTGTCGCCAGCATTAAAGGCGACGGAGTGCCGGCTGCTTCAGCGCCGCGGGCAAGCAGCGCCTGCGCGGCTGCTGTGCCATCGCGATAAAGCGCGGAAATCATCAACGCGGAGAATCCGGACTTTGCCCGCGCATTTACATTGGCGCCACGGGCGATGAGAATCTTCACCTTCTCCGCATCGGGTGTTGCCATCATCAGTGCCGTGGTCCCGCCGGATTTCGTTGCCGAGTTCGGATCAAACCCGCCATCGAGCAGCTTCTTCAAATCCGCCGCGGAACCGAACAGAACCGTTTCAGCCCAGGGTTCGACACCTCCGACGTCCTCCTTCCACATCGGAACCGCCGCGCCACCAGACCCGCCAGGCGCATACGACAGCGCCATGATCGCGTAGCTCGCGGCCGACGCGGAAAGATACTGGTCGTGTCCATATGGATATCCGCTCTCGAAGTAAGCCGGACTCACCTGCGCCGGCGGATGCAGCCGCGACGCTACATGCCACGAGCCATCTGGCGCTTGTTTGGAGACGAGATATTCAACACCCTTGCGCCATCGCGGGTCCGTTACAGGAATACCGCCCGCCTCGTGAAGTGCGACGAGAACCTCACCTGTTGAATAAGCGTCGCTCTCGCGTCCTTCGATCGAACTCCATCCCCCATCAGCATGTTGCGCCGCGGCGAGCTCTTGCGCGGCTTTGGTGAGAACCGACCTGTCGTTGCCGCCGGCCCAGGTGAGCCCGATCATCTGCCACGTCCGTTCTTCGGTGTCGCGCGGCCGATGAGTAAGCAGCCATGCCCGCGCGCGGGCTACTCGCGCCGCGACATCGGCTTTCTGGCTGGGATGGCTATAGAGCTGGATCGCGCGCAACCCGATCGCGGTCTGTGTGAAGTTGCTGTACGACTGCGGGGGCCGTTGATGGAGGTCGTCCCACCGGCCGCTTGAATCCTGACGGCCCGCGACGAGACGAGCGAGGACGTTGCTCGCGAGGTTCGGTTCGAGGCCGGTTGCATTCGCGGCCACCAGCGAATAGCCGAGATCCATAACCGTCTCCTGCACGTCGCGATACTGCACGGCGGCGTCGAGATCGGTAAACGCGTAGGCCTTGACCGCATCCGCATGCGCGATCGTTTCGTCGACCGGCACCCCGTGCGCCCGCGCCACCCGGAAAGCCATCGCCGGCTGAAACTGGTGATGGCAGGAATGGCAGTTGATCTTCGAATACCAGTTCTTCTGGCTGGTCTGCAGTAACGCGATGGCGCGCGCCGCAGAGTCGCGAATTTGATCCTGTGAAGGAGCGGCGGCCTGCGCGATCGCATGGACGAACGACATACCGCACAACAGGCCGATCCAGACTCGCATGCGGGCACTATACTACACGCAGGTTCCGTCGCGATGAATCGCCGCCGGCTGCTGAAATCAGCGCGACCCGCCGAACAGGTAAAGCTCCACACCGCCGACAATTCCCGCTTTCGGCGTGTCGACGAGCGGGATATCCTGGTACACCGTGCTGGTGATGTTCGTCAGTTGCAGGAAAGGGCGGATACGTCCCGTCCCATACCCCGCCGATGCGTCCCACACAGCGTACGCTTCGCGGGCCACACGATTGACGACGCCGATCCGCGTCCGCGCAATCACGTTTTTCATGACCGTCCCGCGCCATTCGATGACGCCCTCCTGCACCGGATAGTTGAACGTGTACTTACTGAGGAGGATTTCAGGCGACGCGTTGAGCCCATGCAGCGCGCTGAAGCTTACCGAGAAGTGCTGGGCCGGGCGAGGTTCCCAGATTGCCGACGTCTCGACGCCGGTGAAGTGCAGCTTATTGAAGTTGGTCGATTGATAGAGAGTGCTTCCGGGGATCTGCACGAAATCGATGACGTTGCTGTCGCGCCGCTGGAACACGGTGACTGCGGCGTGCACGTTCGTCCGCAGATACGCGTCGATGCCGCCCTCATAGCTGATCGCGCTCTCGGGCTTCAAGTTTGGATTCCCGATGTTGCCGGGGTCGTGATAGTAGAGGTCGGTATAGCTCGGCAGCCGATAGGCGCGGCTCGCCGCGGCCCGCACCTTAAAGCGTGAGGATAGCCACGCGGCGGCGCTGATCGAGGGACTGGTCGCGACCGAGTGAGCGCCGTAGACTTCTTCGCGAATGCCCACTGAGAGGGAATAACGGCGCACGGAGCGCAGATCGTAAAACACATATCCACTGCCTCGCGCCCGATTGTGCGTACCCAGGTTGGTACTGTTGACCGTCTCGGCCAGACCTTCGACACCATAGCTGACCACGCCGTGCAGCGGCACATTGTCATGCCTGCGGAGATTGCCTTGCCAGCTTTCGTCCGTATGCCAGTTGGTGTAGTACGACGGGTCGTCGCGGATGTAGACGTAGAGATCCGTATGTTTCCGGTAAGCGAAATTGGCCTCGGTCTTTTCGCCGAGATCCTGATGCCCGGAAGCAAACCAGGTTTTCGTGCGTTCCCACTGCGGTTCGACAGAGTCGTAGAAGTTGTTCGCGCCGAACGGGCGATCGCTGTATCCGAATAGAAGCGAGGTGGCTCCGAGGCGCGATTTCAACGCGGTCTGGGAACCGAACGTCAGATTTCGATAGTCACGATCGGGCATGAAGCCGGATGAAAAATCGCGCGCGAATGCGAATTCCTGCTGCCACCATCCGCCTCCGAACGAGGTCACGGCGTGTTGTTCGTTCACGCCGAAATTCCCGGCGCCGGCGAGTACCTTGAATTCACCGGGGTCGAGCGGCTCGGTCCGCACGTTGACGACGCCGCCGATCGCGTCCGATCCATAGAGTGCCGAGCCGGACCCCTTCATCACTTCTACGCCCGACAGCATTTCTAGCGGCACCGGAATCTCCAGATTGAAGTGGCCCGTCTGGACGTCGTTGACGCGAAGCCCGTTGAGCAGGACGAGCGTCTGGCCGAAAGTCGCGCCGCGAATGGACAGATCGCCCTGCAGCGCGCCGCCGGAACGTTGCTGCAGGTCGACAGCCGGATCCAATTGCAGCAGATCGAACCACGAGTTGTAGAGCTCGCGCTGTTTTTCCGGCAACCGGACGACACTCACATCGCGATCGGCCTCAGCCAGCGGGAGCGGTTCGGCGACGCCTGTCACTACGATGCTCTCCTGCTGTTGTGGCACAGGTGTTTGTTGCCCCGAAAGCGATCCGAGACACAGGATAAAGACGATGCAGGATTTCATCGGATCTTTCACCGTACCATTTGAATTGTCGGTACATGCCGCATCCGGTCGATCTCTGGACAGTCTCGCTCGTCAGCTCTGAGCCCTCCGTTCTTTCGGCGGAGGAAACCGCGCGCGCGAACCGGTTCAAGTTCGAAAAAGACCGCCTTCGATGGGCGTGCGCGCGGTCGTCGCTCCGGCGAGTCTTGTCCGGATACGCGGGCATTGATCCGGAGCGGCTCGGCTTTACTTACGGGCAGCACGGCAAGCCGGCCCTGCTCGCGGAGGCCGGCATCCAGTTCAATCTGTCGCACGCGGGAGATTGGGCTCTGATCGCAGTCAGCCGCGCAATCGCAGTGGGCGTGGATATCGAACGAATTCGCGAGAAGATCGACATGGGTCCACTGCTGAAGCGGCTCGGCGAAAGCGATGCGCCGGGAACGCCGCAGGAACTCTACCAACGATGGACAAGGCGGGAAGCTCGCTCGAAAGCCGCCGGTGGCGCGCTCTTCGACAGTCCTGCCGAAGCGATTAGGGCGGTGGATGTGAACTCGCCCGACGGCTACGCCGCATCACTCGCGCTGGTCGGCTGCGAGCCGCTGGTCCGTTACCGCGGCGGCAATCTGTAGAAGCTTCCGCCGACAGACCGCATCACGGCGCCCCAAAGCGCTTTGCCCAGCTCAGGCAATTCCTCCATGTGCACCGGGATCGATTGGACGTGCAGGCCGGCCATCTCGTCATTCGTGCCCGGCCCCCATTGAACACGCTGCGGTGGTGAGTTGGGGTTGCGCGGGTTGGCCGCGGAATTGTCGTAGACGAACTCCATCTCGAGCCGCGAGTCGGCCGGTAGACGGATCGGGCGTGCGTATTGAAACTGATCCTGCCAGTTGAAATCCCAGTCGCGGATGTTGAGCAGCCACTGCTTGCGTCCATCGGGAAGAATGGCCCAGCCGCGCATCTCGCGGCACAACAGGTGCGCATGCGGAATCACGCCGACGGCGTCGATCGCGATGGGGATGGTGAAGTGCGCGGTCACAACGTAGTGCGCGTCGCCCGCGGGAATGTCGATCCGGTTCGACGAGAGGCCGACGTCGACAACCCGGCGCACCGGAGCCTGGTCGGTAAAGTAAAATCCCGCGGACCAGGTGTCCTGTTCCGGTCTGCCATCGGGATGGTAGTGGACCTGGGCGACCAGCTTCGAACCTGCCTGCAGGGGCGGCGCTGCGCCGTCGAGCATCTGGATCGGCGCCATCCCGGGGGACCAGCCGCCGAGGCCGAGAGTCGGGAGAAGTCCGACGCTCCCGAAGCACGGGTAACGGGATTCCTGCGAGTGGTAGCTTGAATCTGCGAACAGCAACGCGTGATGCACGACGCGCCGGTTGGACGGGCGGAACTCGACTGCGCGGATGAACCGATTGTGCGTCAGCTTCATCGGCACGATGAAGCATTCGTAGACGTCCGTGCCCTCCGCCGGGACTTCAAAGGGCTCGCGAAGTTGAACAACAAGGTCGGGCTTGCCGAGCTTCCAGTCTTCATTGAACACCGGCGGCGACGGCAGGGCTGCCGCGCTTCCTTTACGCGCGCCCGTCGCCGCCCAGCGCTGGATCGTCTGGATTTCCGTTTCGCTGAGCCGGCGTTCGTTGGCGAAATGGTTATAGCCCGTGACGGGCTTCCAGGGAGGCATCGCGCGCGTGCGCGTCACTTCGGCGATCAGGCGGGCACGCTTGCTCGCGTCCTCGTAGGTGATTAGTGGAAAGGGTGCGACTTCACCTTCGTGGTGGCAGGTGGCGCAGTGCTTGTAGAGAATCGGCGCGATGTCGCGCGTGAATACCGGTGCGGCGGGGGGATGGAGAGCCGCGGCAAGGAGAAGCACTAACACCAGTCTTCAATCTACTGCATGCCGCCCATGCGATTTCGTATCGGCGCCCCGATTTCCAGTCAGGCACCCTGTATTGTTGCCGCCGGCGTTCTTCCCACGAAGATGAAATGCTTCCTGGTCAATTCTCCGACGGGACCCGCGCAACACGATCCACCACAACAATATCTACGCGCGCTTTCCCCGATTTCACCCGGAGCCCCAGTTGCTCCTGTATCGCGGTAAAGAAAGAAGGCCCCGGTTCCGCCCCATCGCTATCCCGCGTACTCCCATCATCCGGCATCCAGGCCAGCTTCAGATCGTAAGCCTTCGTCAGACCCGTCTTATCCACGACCGGTCTGCCGAGCATCCCCGCCATCGCGTTGACAAACTCGCTCATCGAAACGCGCGTGCCCGAAATCAAACCCGGACGCGCTGTGAAGAATCCCCTCGGCCCCGCCGCCTCGCCGAATTTTGGACCACCCTTTGCAACCACCAGAAAATATGCCGTCATCGACTTTGATTCATGGTGCAGTGCCAGCTTGAATCGCTCCTCAAGAAGGCGCTGCAGCATTGGCTGCAGTTGCTCGTGTTTATATCCGGCAGGCGGTTTGCCATCGATATCGAAGCGGGCGGACCGGAGCCAGCCCGGTCCCACGAGCTGAAAATCCCTCACCTGCCAGGCAATCTCGATGACCGTTCGCAGGGAAAGGTTCTCGATCCGGATGCCCGCCGCGTTGTCTTCGATCCCGGCTCTCTCATAGGGACCGTTCAACGGTCCTTGCACATGCGCCTTGATCGAGGCCACTTCAAACGCCGGACCTGGAGCGGCCCCGTCCGCCGCCAGCGAAGCGAAGCACACGATCCCACCGGCCCCGAGTAAGCTGCGGCCCATTGTTAATAAAGACGAACCGGGCCAGCGGACGTTGAAAGCTATTTCCGCGGCTCAACAATTACCGAACGCCCATTCCCGTTCTTCGTATGGGTTTAAAGACTTTGGAACACCTGTTCCACGCTCCTGGCGAATATATGAAATTCGTCCGTACCATGCAGGTTTTGTCCGATTCATTCGTTGCATGAACCGGCGATCGCCTTGCCTTGCGCGCCACAATTGGCGGAGAATCAACCCTGTTGGCACACATGCATAAAACGAAGCCCTGGCTGATTGTTGTTTCCCTGGGACTCCTCGCGCAGGCGGGGCGCTCGCAATCCCTCGAATGGCTTTCCTACAATGGCGATCTGGGCGCGAACCGCTTTTCGTCTCTCAGCGAGATTAACCCGGGGAATGTGAAGAACCTGCGCCCCGCCTGTACTTACGACACCGGCGAAACCACCGCGTTTCAAAGCGGCCTTCTCATGGTGCAGGGCGTCGTGTATTTCACGACCAACACTGCAACGTATGCGGTGGATGCGTCCTCGTGCGCGCTGAAGTGGAAGTATAGCCGCCCCGCGGGCAGAGGTGGCCTCGGAGTCAATCGAGGACTCGCATGGCTCGACGGAACGCTATTTCGCGGCTCGGGTGACGCGCACGTCTTCGCGCTCGATGCCGCTATGGGCAAGCCAGTATGGGAAGCAACTCTCGGCGATGGCGCGAGTAGTGAATCCGTTCCAATGGCGCCCCTCGCCTGGAACGGAATGGTGTTCGCCGGTAACGCGGGCGGCGACAATTTCGGGGTGACGGGCCGGGTCTACGCGCTCAGCGCCGCCGATGGTCACCAGCTCTGGCGATTCAATGTGGTGCCGGAATCCGGCCGCGCGCGTGCCACCTGGAAAAACGTCAGCGACCGCAACCCTCCCACCGGTGGTGCCAGCTGGACCAGCTACAGTCTGGATCCCCAGGCGGGCGTTCTTTGGGTCACCACGGGCAACGTGGCGCCTGACTTTCTGCTGGCTCTGCATCCCGGCGACAACCTCTACACCACATCCGTGATCGCGCTGGACGCCAAAACAGGAATGCTGCTGCGCTACGTGCAGCCCGTCAAAAAGGATTTTCACGATTGGGACATGACATCTCCGCCCGCTCTCATTCGAACCGGCGGCGGACGCCAGATCGCGGCGGCGGCCGGTAAAGACGGATTGCTGTACGGCATCGACCGCGCCGGTGTCGCCGCCGGAGGCAAGGCTTCCGCTCGGCCATTGAAAATCCTTTACGCGACACCCGTCACCACACGCACCAATGTGAAGACTCTACTAAATACGAAAACGGAAACGCGCTTTTGCCCGGGCACGCAGGGCGGCACCGAATGGAATGGGCCGGCTTTCGATCCCCCGGCGAACCTGCTGCTCGTGAACGCCGTGGATTGGTGTGCCTCCGTGAAGATCGCGGATGCTGCCACGGTGACGGGCAAGCGCGGCTCCGCATGGGCAGGCTCGGGCGACCCTCAACATGCCTTTGGCAGCCTCGATCCAAAAGAAATGTGGGGCGGCTGGCTTACTGCCGTCGATGCGGATACGGGACAGATCCGCTGGAAGTACAAATCACCAACTCCGATGCTGGCAGCCGTTACGGCCACTGCTGGCGGAGTCATTTTCACTGGTGATCTGAACGGCGATGTGCTGGCACTCGATGCCTCCAGCGGTTCCGTATTGTGGCGCAACGCCACCGGCGCGGCTCTGGGCGGCGGCGTTATTTCTTATCAGACGGGCGGACGCCAGCGCATCGCTGTTGCCGCCGGGATGAGTCCCGCAAACTGGCCTGTGCCGAAAGTCACGGCGCGAGTGATCTTGTACGGCCTCCCGTAGCGCGGGTAGTGCAGTGTCACCGATAAAGACTGAATTGTTTTATTCTGCACCTGCCAGCCTCGAAAACCTCGGTTATCTCATCGACCGACATTCCGGCCTCAGGATTTTCGAAACACCGTCTTGACAGGCATCCTCGTTCCCCTGAAAACCCGTGACGGGGCCGTCAATTACTCTTTCGTACAGCGCAGCTCTTTGTTTGAAAGACCGGCGTTTCCAGCACCCGCCCCGCCTCTCCCGCGGCGGAATCGGTCCCGAAAGACCTGATGGCAGTGAAGACACGCATCCGCGACATCGCTGCTGATATCGCTCACCTTTTCCTGGTTTCGCGTCTGTGACGCCTTGTAGGCCGCTCTTCCCACGTCCGCCATTTCTTTCGTGAACCGGATCCAGTCGGGGTCGTTCACCGGGACCGGCTTGCCGTTTTCGCAGCGCCGCCCGGGCGTGAGCATCAGCGGCGCCGATTCGGCCAGTGCGATCGCCGCATAGTCGACGATTTCCCATCCGGAATAGAGGTCGCTCCCCCACATCGACCAGTTGAATCCGCCATCGGCCGTTGCGGCGTCGCCTGCTTTTTTCTTTTCCGCCGGATCGTGCGTCTGCACCGTGAAGATGATGTTGGAGTTCGGGAACATAATGCCGCGCATCAGTTGGGAGAGATTGCCCGTGGCCGGGAAGGCGGCTCCCGGACCCGCGGCCGTTGCCGTGGTGGGCGCGGCTGCCACCCCCTGGCCTGCCTGCTGAATGTAGGATGCGAGGTCGGCGGCCTGCGCCGCAGTGAGTTTGCCGGGGCTATCGAGGGGCATCGTGTTTTTGATTTTGCCCGCAAGATCCGCCGCCGGCCATCTCGATCGGAAGTCGCCGCCCGCGAGCGGTGGACCGTTGCGCCCTTCCAGTTTCTCGCCATGACAGGAAACGCACTGCTGCTTGTAGAGTGTGCCGCCGCGCGTGGCATCCTGCGCGCTCAGACCGATCGCGAATATTCCCCCGAGCACTACAGACACTGGAACCCACAACAGCGGCTTTTTCATTCGTTCTCCATTCGTTCCAGACTACATCGATTCTTACAACTGCGCCTGCCGCATTCCCGCTGAAATCCTGGAGTAACCGTGATCTAATCACACTAGACCTCACACGGATATGACGCCAGCCCAGGCTTTCAATGAAGAACAACAAGCGCGCTGGAACGGCGACGACGGCGAATTCTGGGTTGCTCATCAGGATCGTCTCGATCGCACCCTCTTTTCTGTCCTTCAGCCGCTGCTCGACTTTGCCGCCCCGCGCCCAGGGACCACGGTTATCGATGTCGGCTGCGGCTGCGGCGCCACCACCATCGAAATCGCCCGCGCGGTCGGGCCCGCCGGACGCGTTGTAGGAATCGATATCTCCAGCAGCATGCTCGCCCTCGCGGCGGAGCGTCTCCGGCCGTTTGCCAACGCGACATGTCGCCTCGGCGACGCCGCGACGCTGCCCCTGCACGATCTCGGCGCCGACCTGATGGTGTCGCGCTTTGGCGTAATGTTCTTCGGCGATCCTTCGGCCGCATTCGCAAACATGCGAACGGCCCTGGCTGAAGGCGGACGCCTTCGCTTCGCCTGCTGGCGTCCGATCGGCGAAAATCCCTGGCTTCAGATTCCGCTCCACGCGGTTTATGAGCATGTGCCGCGTTTGCCAAAGCCGGATCCCGAAGAGCCCGGCCCTTTCGCGTTCGGCGACACCGCGCGCGTCACGCGCATCCTCGAAGCCGCCGGCTTCTCGACACCTTCGTTCACGCCGCTGGATATTCAAATGGATCTCGCAGCGGGAGGAACGCTGGAAGACGCGGTCGTCCAGTCATCCACCATGGGGCCCGCCAAACGGGCGCTGGCAGATCAGCCGGATGAAATTCGCGCTGCCGCCGCCAGCTCCATCCACCGTGCTCTCACGCCATACGCCACAGCCGCGGGAGTGAAATTGCCGGCTGCAGTCTGGCTGGTGGCAGCCGATCGGATTTCCTGACCGCGGCCCGCGGTCCTGTTTACACCCCACAGGGCCGTGCGATACTCATGTGGTGATGTAACAGGAGTCAAACTGTGCCTGACAGCAAACTCGATTTACTGCAGGGCACCCTGGACCTCATGGTTCTCCAAACCCTTGATGTCCTGGGACCCCTTCATGGCTACGGGATCGCTCGCCGCATTGAGCAGTTGAGCGAAAACGAGGTGCTGCTGAACCAGGGCACCATCTATGCGTCCCTTGTGCGGCTGCAACAACGCGGCTGGATCGCGGCGCAGTGGGGCGTCTCCGACAACAATCGCAAGGCGAAGTTTTATTCGATCACGAGGGCCGGCAAACGCCGGATGAAAGACGACCGGACGCAATGGGAGCGCCTCGCCGCGGCAATGGGCAGGATCCTCGCCGTGTCCAGCGATCCTGGCAAGCCGTGAGTGCCGTGCGCCAGTCCTGCGCCCGCTTTCTTTCGATCTTCAGGAAGCAGCGACTGGACCGCGAGTTCGATGACGAGGCGCGCGCCCACATCGCCTTTGCCACGGAAGACTACATGCGACGGGGCATGCCGTTGGCCCAGGCACAGCGGTTTGCCCGCGTAAAATTCGGCTCGGTCGAAGCCGCGAAGGATGCCGAGCGCGATTCCAGAGGTCTGCCATGGCTGGAGGGCTTTTTTTACGATCTCCGCTTTGCGGTCCGGGCACTGCAACGCGATCGCGGGTTTACTTTCGCCGCCATTGCGATGCTCGCGCTCGCCATCGGCTTGAATGTCACGGTGTTCACGGTCATGAACGCCATGCTGTTTCGTGGCTTCCCGCTGGTCAAAGCGAACGACCGGCTGCTCTACATGCAGGAGCGCTTTCCCTCCGGTCTGTGTTGCATCTCTTACGCGGATTTTGAGACCTGGCGTTCTCAGGCGCGTTCATTTTCGGGGATGGCGTTTGTGGGCGGCCGGCCCATCGTTCTCGCCGATAGCAACGGCGGTAACAGAACCGACACCTTTGCAACCACCGTCACGGCCAACACATTTCAATTGCTCGGTGTCCAGCCAGTCGCCGGACGGGATTTTCTCCCCGCCGATGACGCGCCCGGCGCTCGGCCAGTGGCAATCCTTGGCTATCGTTTCTGGGAGAGCCGGTTTGCCAAACGCGCCGATATTGCCGGCCAGACCATTTATATCGACAACGCGCCCGCCACCGTCGTCGGCGTCATGCCGGAAGGCTTCGACTTTACCGAGCAACTGAATTTATGGTTGCCGCTCGCCCACCCGCCAAATTTGAATCAGCGAGGCCCCGCATTCCTTCCCGGCGGACACCTGGCATTTGGACGCCTCCGCGACGGCGTGACGGTCGAAGAGGCCCGCACCGAGCTCGCCGCCATCAGTCGTCGCCTGGAAGACACCTTTCCGGCGGCGAATCGCGGTGTTGCCCCCAGGGTCGACACCTGGTCGCAGTTCTTCGTCGGTCCGGATGCGCCCGTCGTCTATGGCTCGCTTTGGGTGGCCGCATGGTTCGTCTTATTGATCGCCTGCGCCAACATGGCCAACCTCACGCTGGCGCGGACAGTCGGTCGCCGGCATGAGTTTTCCACCAAAGTTGCGCTGGGCGCCAGCCGGTGGCGGATGGTCAGCCAAATCCTCGGGGAAAGCCTGACTCTTGCGACGGTGGCTGGAATGCTTGGCTGGTGGATCGCCAAATGGAGTGTGCGCACATGGGCTGTGGCCACCGCGTCAAGTTTCCAGATCCTCGACTACACGGTGGATTCCGGCACGCTCGCTTATCTCGTCGCGATCTCCGTCGGCGCTGCTGCTTTGATTTCCGTGGCTCCGATCGGCAGCGTTTTGCAACTGCGTGCCGGCAAAGGCAACACCCACGGAGTCACGCAGGATCGGCACGGCAACCGCATCGGCGCAGTACTGATCGCGGGCCAGATGGCCCTCGCGATCGTGCTGCTGTCTGGCGCGGGTGTTCTCGCCCGCGCCCTGTTGAATATTGTCGGAGCGAAGACCGGCGTCCGCGATCCCCAAAACATTCTGATCGGATCGCTGCGCTTACCCTCCTGGAAATACTCCACCGCCGCCGCCAGGCTTGACTATTTCAATCGCCTCGAAACGGAATTGGAGGCCATTCCGGGAGTGCGGCAGGAGTCCCTCTCAAGCACCATCCCCGTCAATTCCGGAAGTTTGCGGACACTCGAGGTTGAAGGAAGGCCGCCCGCGCCCGGCGGCGGCGAGTCTGCCCCGTTCCTGACCGTGGCCTCGGATTACTTCCGGGTAATGGGAGCGCCCGCCTTATCCGGCCGCGTGTTCGACGGCCGGGATCGTTCGGGTGGGTTCCCGGTGGCAATTGTGAACCAGAGCTTTGCTACCAGATTCTGGCCTGGCGGGCAAGCGCTCGGCAAGCGTCTGCGTGCAACCGACCGCAACGCACCCGGCGAGTGGCGCACCGTGGTGGGAGTCGTCCCCAATATCATGCAGGGGGATCCGACCCGCCAGCAGTTCAAGCCACTGGTCTACCTGCCTTTCCATCAGGGCTCGCCGCAGTCCGCCTGGTTTCTGCTGCGCACGGGTGTGCCTCCCGACCGGGTGGCGCCGGTCGTTCGAGCCGAAGTACAGAAACTGGATCGGAGTGTGCCACTGGAAGATTTCGGCACTTTGAAAGCCAGCTTCGGATTTCAACGGGACCGCATGGATCTGGAACATGCCGAATTGGGCAAAAACGCCGCGGTGGCGCCCATTTTCGCAGGCATCGCCCTGCTCCTCGCCGGCATCGGACTCTACGCCGTGATCGCCCACCGGATCAGCCAGCGGACGAACGAAATTGGCGTTCGCATGGCGATCGGGGCGGCTGCTCAGGATATCCGCGGGATGGTCTTTCGCGATGGCATGATACCGGTGGTAATGGGTATGATCCTCGGCCTTGCCGCGTCACTCGCCGTGAATCGTGTTTTGCAGTCGCAGCTGGTCGGGGTATCGCCGCATGATCCCGCTACGCTGGCAGGCGCGACAGCGATCCTGGTTTTAGTCGCGCTGCTCGCATGCCACATCCCCGCGCGCCGTGCCACAAAGGTCGATCCCGCGGTCGCCCTCCGCCACGATTGAACGTAGGGCAGATTGGCGACGCCGCTGTCCGGTCGCAGGTGAACAGCCGGGGCGGCTGCAGTCGGCAGCCGATTGATGAAACTCCTCTACCCCCTCGTCAGCACAACGTGCATTGCCCGCTCACTCTCCGTGTGCGCCGTCACGGAAAATCCGAGCGCCGCCAAATCGAGATCTTCAAACAACGCTTCCCCCCGACCGAGCACAACCGGTGTCACCGCCAGGTGCACCGAATCGATCAGCCCCGCCCGCAGATATTGGCGCACTGTCGAAACACCGCCTCCGATTCTGACGTCCTTGCCATCCGCTGCCTCTTTCGCGCGCCGCAGCGCCTCTTCGATTCCCCCGGTCACAAAGTGAAAGGTCGTGCCACCCTCCATCGCCAGCGGCTCCCGTTCGTAGTGCGTCAGCACAAACGTCGGCGCATGATATGGCGGATTGTCGCCCCACCATCCCTTCCATGAGCCGTCGGGCCACGCGCCGCGCACTGGGCCGAACATGTTGCGCCCCAGAATGAAAGCGCCAAAGTTCTCCATCGACCGCCGGGCAAACTCTTCGTCGATATCGGTAACTGCACTCTCATCGGACCCACCATCCTGCCCCTGCATCGCGCGGAATGTCTTCGTATGGAAGAACCACTGAAAGATCTCGGTGCCGCGCTGGCCCAGCGGATCGCTCAGGCTCTGCTCCGTCCCCGCGCTGAAACCGTCCAGCGAAACCCCGAATCCCGCCACCCGAACTTTCGACATATGCGCGCTACTCGCTCCCGGAATTCATGCTACCGCCAGCCGAGAGTCGCCGATCCCTCGCCCCGAACGCCGAGGAATGTACCGCCGGCGATCTTGACCGGAAACGAAGCCGTAAGCGTCAAAACAAAGCCAGCCGTGAGGCCTGCCGGCGGGGAGTCTGTGTTAGTTGTGAGATTACTCCAGCTCTCTTCGCTTCATCACCCCTTCAGTTCGCCACTCTCACTTGATGACGAGGTTGATGAGCTTGTCCGGGACGGCGATAATCTTCACCACTGTCTTGCCGGCAATGAGCGCCTGGATTTTCTCATCGTCTTTCGCCAGACTCGTCAGGCCGTTGGTGTCCGTGCCGGCGGGCACTGTCATCCGTCCGCGCAGCTTGCCGTTGATCTGAATGGCAATCTCGACTTCGGATTCGCGCGCGAGATCCGGATCGAAATCGGGCCATGGCTGCTTGAAGACAGCGCCCGCGCCGCCCTGCTCTTCCCAAAGCTCCTGTGCGAGGTAGGGACCGAAGGGCGCAAGTATCAGGGTCAGGATCCGGATCGTCTGCTCCATCGCGGCTGCTGAAATGTGCGCTTCTTCGAGGTACACCTCGTTCACCAGCTCCATGATGGCGGCGATGGAGGTGTTGAAGTGCCAGCGGCTGTCGAAGTCGCTGGTGATCTTTTTCAGCGTGCGGTGCAGCTTGCCGAGGATCTTTGCATCCGACGCGCCGTCGCCTTTGCATTCGGAGGCCGGCAGATTGCGCGTGGCGAAACGGTAGATGCGTCCGAGAAAACGATAGACGCCTTCGACGCCGGCGTCGATCCAGTCGACATCTTTTTCCGGCGGCGCGGCGAAGAGCGCGAAGAGGCGGGCGGCGTCGGCGCCGTGTTTGTCGGCGACTTCATCGGCGGGAACGACATTGCCTTTCGATTTCGACATCTTCGCGCCGTTGCGGATCACCATGCCCTGCGTAAAGAGCTTGCGCACGGGCTCGTCGACGGTGACGACGCCGATGTCGCGCATCATTTTCGTCCAGAAACGCGAATAGATCAGGTGCAGGATAGCGTGCTCGACGCCGCCGATATATTGATCGATCGGAAACCAGTAGGCGATCTTCTTTGCGTCGAACGGCGCGGTTGCATTCTTCGAATCGCAGTAGCGGTAGAAGTACCAGCTCGAATCCACGAAGGTGTCCATTGTGTCGGTCTCGCGGCGCGCGGGTCCGCCGCATTTCGGGCACGTCACGTTGACGAATTCCGGGACTTCATCGAGCGGCGAGCGCCCCTTGCCGGTGATCTGAATCTGTCGCGGGAGCAGTACCGGCAACTGGTCGTCGGGGACCGGAACGACGCCATCGGCGGGGCAGTGGATCACGGGAATCGGCGTGCCCCAGTAGCGCTGGCGCGAGACGCCCCAGTCCTTGATGCGGTACGTGATGGCGGCTTTACCGAAACCGTCGCGTTCGGCACGCGCGGCCATTTCGCGGCGAGCGTCTTCGCTGGTCATACCGTTGAAGGGCCCGGAATTTTCGACGATGCCGTAGTCGCCGGAGGCTTCGGTCATCGTAGCGGGATCCACGGAATCGCCGGCTTTTCCATCGACAACCGGGCTGATCACCGGCCGGATATTGATCCCGTACTTGCGGCAGAATTCGAAGTCGCGCTGATCGTGCGCTGGCACGGCCATGATGGCGCCGGTCCCGTAGCCCAGCAGAACGAAGTTGCCGACCCACACGGGAATCGCCTCGCCGCTGAACGGATTGATGGCGCGCAGGCCGGTATCGAAGCCTTCTTTCTCCACATCGCCGGGACCCTGCTGGGCGCGCGCATCCACCATCTTCTTCGCGGCCGCCTGCATCGTGGCGTCCAGCTTCTTCGCGACGATTTCGTGCTCGGGCGCGAGGATCATACAGGTCGCGCCGTAGATGGTGTCGATGCGGGTCGTGAAGACACGCACCGGGCCATAGCCTTCGATGTTGAAATCGACTTCAGCGCCTTCGCTGCGGCCGATCCAGTTGCGCTGCATGGTGAGGACGCGCTCGGGCCATCCTCCTTCGAGTTGGGCAATGTCGCGCAGGAGTTCATCCGCGTAAGCCGTAGTGCGCAGGAACCATTGTTCGAGTGCGCGCTGCTCAACCGGATTCGATTCGTGGCGCCAGCAGCAGCCGTCGACGACTTGTTCGTTGGCGAGCACGGTTGCGCAGAGGGAGCACCAGTTAACGAGCGCCTGCTTGCGATAGGCGAGCCCGCGCTCCATCATGCGCAGGAAGAACCACTGATTCCAGCGATAGTATTCGGGATCGCAGGTGGTGACCTCGCGGTCCCAGTCGTATGAGAAAGCGAAGCGGCGATGCGTGCGCTTCATCTTCTCGATGTTGGAGAGTGTCCATTCGCGCGGCGGACGGTTGTTCTGGATGGCGGCGTTTTCGGCGGGAAGCCCGAAAGCGTCCCAACCCATGGGATGCAGAACGTTATAGCCGCGCATCCACATGTGGCGGGCAAGGGCATCGCCGATCGAGTAGTTGCGGACATGGCCGATGTGAAGCGCGCCGCTCGGGTAGGGCAGCATTTCAAGCACGTAGTACTTCGGCTTGGTGGAGTTCTCTTCGGCCTTGTAGAGGCCTTCGTCCTTCCAGGCTTCGTGCCATTTCAGTTCGATCTGGTTGTGGTCGTATGTCTTTTCTGGCATGTTCAGGGTGCTGGAAACCAGTTTTGCAGAGTCTGTTTCAAAATTCGAAAACCGGGGCTCGATTGCGAAAGAGGCAAAGCCGCGCTATGCCACCATCGTACAGATCTGAGCATTCGCAGAATCACGACCACATCAGGCGGTTGCTGCTGCTTTGGGCGTTGTCCACGAGGCGGTCGAAAATGCCATCCGCCACAGTCGGATTGCCGATCTGCTCGTGCCAGCGGATCACCGGCAACTGTGATGCTTCCAGCCCCAGCAGACTGGGGAATTTACGAGGAGCGCTATCCGGCCTCGTTGCTTGACTAATAGATCACTTGATGATATATTACCAACTAGATTATCCAATGGAAAAAACCGGTCCGCTACAGCCCGCTGCTTTCCTCGTTTTGTTAGCCCTCGCCGGCGGCGACCGGCACGGCTACGGCATCATGCAGGACGTCCGTAAACTCGATCCCGCCTTTGAACTCGGACCTGCCACTCTCTACACGACCATCCAGCGCCTTCTCGAAGGCGGCTGGATCAAAGAAGTCTCAGGCCCCGAAAGCGGTGAGCGCCGCCGCCGTTACTACCGGGTTACCAGGGAAGGGAACTCCGTCCTGCAGGCTGAACTGCAGCGCATGGAATCGATGGTGCGCAAAGGAAAATCCATGCGCCTGCGCAGCGCGGAGGCTACACAATGATCCGATTCTTCCGCTGGAGTCTGAGGGCTTACCGCAGCCTCCTGATCCTCTATCCGGAGGACCTTCGCCGCGCCTTCGGCCCGGAAATGCTCGAAGCGTTCGAGTACGATCTGTCGGCCGAGTGCGCTGCACGCGGTATCAGCGGAGCGATTCACGTCTGGCGAATCACTCTCCGGGAAGTGGTGCGGATCGGGTTCCCCGCATGGCTGCAGATCCCCGCCGTGGCCGTGCCTGCTCTTTCAGCCGCCGCGCTCATCGTTTCGCAATCGCCGCTGCTCATCATGACGATTCGCAGGGCCGCCCAGTTGAATTTCCGTCCTGGGGAGGCCACCCCTCTCGACGCTTTGCTGGCAATTGCCATAGAGGCGGCGACCACAGCTCTGACCTCCTTCGCAGTGGTTTACCGGTGGAAACGTGCCAGTCTCATTTCTTTGAGCCTCAGCTAAATCCTCATGCTGGAAGCCCGCAATCTGACCAAACGTTTCCGCGCCACCACCGTCGTTGACCGCGTTAACTTCGCCGTGCGGCCCGGCGAAATCACCGGCTACCTCGGGCCCAACGGCTCGGGCAAATCCACCACGGTCAAAATGTTCGCCGGGCTCCTCCACCCCTCTGAAGGTCAGATCCTCTACAACGGCCGCAATGTCCGCGATGACGTCATCGGCTTTCGGAGATGCCTGGGTTACGTGCCTGAAGAGCCGAACCTCTACGGTTATCTCACCGGACTGGAGTACCTGCAATTCGCCGGCGGCCTACGGGGTCTGCCCGACGACCGGGTTAATACGAAAGCCAACGAACTTCTGGAGCTGATGAATCTGCGGGATGCCCGCTGGGTGCCCATCTCGGCGTACTCCAAGGGCATGAAGCAACGCGTCCTCATCGCCGCCGCCCTGCTGCACGATCCTGAACTGCTCATTTTCGATGAAGCGCAGTCGGGGCTCGACATCTCCAATGCTCTGTTGTTCCGCTATCTCCTTCGCGCCCTCGCGGCGCGCGGCAAAGCGATCCTTTACATCTCGCACGTTCTCGAATTGGTCGAAAAAACCTGCGAGCACATTGTGGTGATCTACAAAGGCCGCATTGTCGCCGACGATTCGGTCGCAACTCTTCGCAACCGATTGCAGCAGCCCGACCTTGAAGGTATCTTTGGCCAACTCGTTCAGCAGGAAGACATGGAATCCCGTGCGCGCGACATCGCCGCGGTGCTGGCGCTATGAGAACGCGGTCGCCGCTCCGGATTCTGCTGAAGATGTTTCAGAACCGATTCTTCGAAGACGATACCGTCTCGCCGGGAAGCGGCTTCGAGACGAATATTTACCAGGTGCTTGGGTTCCTCCTGACTGTGGGCTTTTTTGTCGCCTACCTGACGATGCCGGCGTTTCTGGAGCTCTCGTTCACAAGAGTGCACACTGCCGCCGTTGATTGGGCTTTGCGAAACTTCCGTCTGTTTTTTCCCGCGCTTTCTTTCGCCGTGATCGGATTCGCCACGGTTTTTCAATGGGACATGCTCTTTCCCGACAGGCGCGATTTTCTTGTCTTGTCTCTGTTTCCGGTTCCGCTGCGGGAGATTTTTGCCGCGAAGTTCGGTGCGCTCGGCATCTTCCTCGGGTTGCTGATTGGAGCGCTCAATGTTTTCCCGACACTCAGTTCGGCGTTGTTTTGCTTGCTGAGAGCCGACGCCTGGGGGTTCGGACTGCGCCTTGTTGCGGCTCAGGTCGCGGCAACCGCAGGCGCAGCGTTATTTGCGTTCCTGCTGGTCGCCGCATTTCAGGGAGCCTTGATCAATGTAACGAGCCCGCGGATCTTCCGGCGCATATCGCCCTCAATACAGACCTTTGGAATGAGCCTCATGGTTCTCTCGGTTTCTACTTATCCGATCTATTTTTTGCTGCTGAAACCGGCTGCCGAGGCGCACCAGCACTGGCTCTGGTTCTTTCCCCCGGTCTGGTTCACCGGCTTTTACGATCTTCTGTTGCCCGGCGGCGATCCTTTCTTCGCCTCACTCGGCCATTATGCAATCAGAGCTTTGGCCATAGTGCTCCTGTTCTTTTGCCTGAGTTGGGTAGTCGGATTCAAACGGCACTTCCGGCGCACCCTGGAAGCGGAAGACACCCAGGCGCGGCGTCCCACGCGGAACCGCCTTC
>DATAZF010000037.1:0-3090 GCA_036272235.1 Bryobacteraceae bacterium
GCGACACGCCCAGCACGCGAAAGAAATCGTGCGACACCGGCGCGCTCTCGATCTGCACAGGCTCAGCCTCGCCCGACTGCAGTGAGTGGGCGTAGCCATATAGTGACGTCGGCATCAGGGCCACATATTCGAACCCGCGGACGTTTTGCTGCAAATCCCCCAGTTCCGGATACGCCAACTCCACCACCTGCGGCCCCGCCAGCAGATCCGCTTTCCAGATCACTTCGATCCGATCCTGATTCGGAAACGGCAAAGGCCGGATGAGTACCGCGTCCACCAGCGAAAACACCGCGACAGCCATGCCGATTCCAAGCGCCGGAATTCCGGCCGCGGCCGCGTAAACACGTTTGTGGCGGAACAGTGTGCGGAGAGCGATGCGAATGCGACGCAGCGCAGCCTCCGGAAAATGCCACGCGCTCGTTTCGCGCACAGCTTCATCCAGTGCCGTGCGGTTGCCCACCTTCACACGAGCGAACTTTTCAGCCTGTGCTTCGGTGTCACCGATGGCGAGCCGCTCTTCTTTTATCTCGTCGAGGTGATAGGCGAGTTCTTCGGACACGTCCTCTGGGCGCGCCAGCCGCTTGCGCAGTCGCGAAAGCATGCGCTACACCGGCTTCATGACGTGGGTGATGGCTTCGACGAGCGTGCGCCATCGGGAATGTTCCACTACCGCCTGCTTCTTTCCGGCGGCCGTCAACACGTAGTAGCGGGCCCGGCGTTTTGTGCTTGAGACGCGCCATTCGGCCTCGATGAGTCCTCTCGCTTCCAGGCGCCGCAGCGCCGGATAAAGCGACCCATGCTCCACTTGCAGCAGATCTTCGGATCGGTGCCCTATCGCTTTTGCGATTTCATACCCATTTGCACTTCCCTGCTGCAGAACTCGCAGGATCATCATGTTAAGGGTTCCCTGCAGGATATCTACCTGTCCCGAATTGTCCACCGACTGAGTGTATCACTATACAGGTAGAATAACTACTGTCCACACGTTTGTATGACACCACGCGTCTAAATTTCAAATGCGCCTCGCCGCCTTCTGCGTGCTCGCCTGCGCCGCCGCTTCCGCCCAGCAATTCGAAGTCGCGTCGATCAAAGCCAGCACGGGGGACAACAATGGCTCCTCAGGCATCAACACCGGCCACGGACGCCTCGACGCGAACAATGTCACCCTGCAACGCTGCATCATCGGCGCCTGGGGTGTCGGCCCCCACCAGATTTTCGGCGGACCCGCCTGGCTTTCCACCGACCGTTTCGAAATCTCGGCCAAAGCCGATCAACCGACCGACGATGATGCCTTGTTGAATCTCATGCTGCGCGCGCTGCTCGCCGACCGCTTCAAGCTTGCCCTTCACACGGAAACCCGCACCATGCAGGCCTACGTGCTCGAGGTTGGGAAGGCCGGGGCGAAGCTGACGAAGACCGGGAAGTCGACCCCCGGCGGCGCCTCTACCACCACCAACGGCACCAATACAGGGACTTCCATCCACGCCCGCCAGACTTCTATGGATCTATTCGCGAAAGTCCTCGCTCGCGAAATGGTACTGCCGGTCGTCGATCGCACCGGTCTCTCCGGTGACTTCGACTTCAATATCTCGTGGACCCCCGACCGCATCCGCGCCGCCGCGCCTGCCGATTCCGACCTGCCGACCATCTTCACCGCCGTGCAGGATCAACTCGGTCTTCGCCTGCGCGCCGAGAAAGTGCCCATTGAGGTTCTCATCATCGACCGCGCCGAAAAACCCACGGAAAACTAAAGTTATTTTTATGGGACGAGCGCAGCCCGTCGCATCCATGACCGCATCATCGAGACTCGGAACGTAAATAGGAATGGATTCACATAGAATCGGATCATGACCGGTCTGCAGTGCACCGCGATGACGGGCCTGATCCTGCTGAATGCGTGGGACTCGCCCGGCAATCGCGTCCAGCGAACGCCCCCACCTTCATTGCAAATCGTGCAGGAGGTACGGTGCGGGACGAGCAGGGCCACTCAACCGGGACCGGCAGACGGCGGCGAAGCTCATTGCTTTTCTTCAGCGCCGCTTCTCGATGAAAACGAAGTTATCTCGGCAGCCAAAGACGCGAACGCAAACGGCAGACCTCTGGTACTAACCATCAACGAGACTGCACGGATACGGCTGCGCAAGTTTACCGCTCAGAACATTGGCACGCACGTGGGAATTTTTGTGAACGGCCGCCTGGTGTCGGTGCCGATGATTGCGGCCCCGTCCTCCCGGGTATGGATCACCGGATATACGGAAGATGAACAGAGGCAACTTCTGCAATCTTTCGGAACCATTGGCCCTGCGCGTTAGCAGGATGCGGCGACGGGCATGAATGCTGTCATCACAACGCCGCGAGTCTACCTTCTGGCTCTGCCGGGCGGCGGCGCATTTCGATAGTCACGCGACAAAACCGGTTCCTCCTGCCTGTTGAGAAAGGCACAGCACGGGACTGTATCAGGCCACTTCGTACCATGGCCTTTTATCCTCTGCATGCCCGAACTCAAATCCTTATCATCTGCAATTCTTCTTCACATCGCACAAACTCTCAACGTCCCGATGAAGGGTCTTGTCGCGACGATCGAACTCCTCGACGAAGGGGGCACCGTGCCGTTCATCGCCCGCTATCGCAAAGAAGCGACCGGCAATCTGGATGAGGTCCCGATCCGGGCGATCGAAGAGAAGCTTGCTTACTTCCGCGAACTTGAAGACCGCCGGGAAACCGTGCTTCGAACGATTCAGGAACAAGGCAAGCTGACGGACGAATTGCACGACCGCATCCTCGCCACACTCGACAAGAGCGAGCTGGAAGATTTATACCTGCCTTACAAGCCGAAACGGCGAACGAAGGCTACGATCGCGCGCGAGAAGGGCCTCGAACCTCTGGCATTGTATTTGTTGCGGCAGGAACCGGCGGACGCGCCTCTCGCCGAATTCGCCGCGGCCTTCATCAACTCTGAAAAAGGCGTCGGCAGCATAGAGGAAGCGCTCGAAGGCGCCCGTCACATCGTCGCGGAAGCGATCAGCGAAAACGCCGACTATCGCAAGGCGCTGCGCCAGATGATGTTCGACCAGGCCGTGATTGTTTCCG
>DATAZF010000038.1:0-2636 GCA_036272235.1 Bryobacteraceae bacterium
CGGACCCTTCGCCATGTAATCCATGACGCCCAGCTTCATGGCCTCGACGGCAATTTCTTCATTGCCGATTCCGGTCAGCATGACGACGGCGCAGGGCAGAAACTCCCGGCCTTCGTGCATCAGCCGGATCATCTGGAGGCCGTCCACGTCAGGAAGATTGAAATCCAGAAGGACACAATCGGGTTGGAAGGTCTCTAGCTTCCGCAGACCGTCGCGGCCTGTATCGGCTTCACCGTACAGGAAGGCATGGGGGCGGTCCCCGTCGAGATATTGTTTGAAAATCTCGCGGTCTACCGGTTCGTCGTCGATGATGAGAACCCGAAGGCAGGTCCAATCGTTTTCCGGGACACTCGTCAACCCATGAACCTCGCGGTTTGTGCTTTCACTTACCCTCAACCCGGTCGTTCGCCTTTCCTTGCCTGCGGTCGGCTAATTTGCTGCAATTTAAGGGCAAACCCCAAGCCGGTGTGCGTACAAGCACAAATCTACGACAGAGTGGCCGGGAGCGTCGAAGCGTTACGCCTCAAATCACTTAGTTTGACGTAAGAACGGGATCGGCCGGATAAGTCATTTTGGTTACAGTTTGATACGCGCTGCCGGCGGATCCGGCGGATATATTGCCTTAACGTGGCAGCAAGAGCAATCCCGTTGGAGGTTCAAAGTCCTCGCGGCGGCGCTTTGCCCGGCGCGTCCGATCGACGGCGCCGTGACCCAGGGGCCCAGGGAACCCGTCGCGCGGTCAGAATTCGACCGCTACTTTGCCGATTGGAGCGCCTTCGCCAACGCGACGATGCCGATTGCATCGGTAACGTCGTCAAGGGGAAATCGCTCGGTTTCAGGATACACGACAAAGCATCCGCAGCTTTCAGCTCATCCAGTTCACGGGGGAAAAGGCAGCCCAAAAGCCGCCGGCCACAAGATTGCCGGCGTTACCAGATCCGGCTTTCGCGCAAAACCAGGCGACATTTGAGCGCCTTCCACACGCCGCAAGGCTATCGCGCCGCGCAGGGTGTGGGACGCCACTTCGAGCCGTCAGGCTCCTTTTTAAAGTGTGTGCTGGTAATGAACTGAGCCGACAGATATTGCTGGTCGTCCACCAGCGTCTTGACGATCAGGTACTGTTCTCCGTCAGGCTCTTTTACAGCGTCGAAATACTCGGTTACAACCGCATTATTGCTATAGGGCACGCCATTCTTCCGCAGGTAGCCGGGGCGCGCACGCGTGGTGACGACTTTGAGCGATCCTCCAGGTCCGGGAGGTCCGAAGCCGCCGCCGGATTGGTGCTCCCACGTAGCGACCGAATAGCCCTGCCAGCCGCCATCGCCCGTCTCCGGCGGTTTCCCGCCGAAATGAAACAGTCGCGTTTGCGTCCCGGCGTCGGCCTCGAGTTTCAGCGTATTGTCGTCCTGCCAGGTGATGTGAAAGCGTCCGGGCACACGCGTGATTGCGGCGGCGCCATAGGCTTTACAGGCATTACCCGCTGTCTCGTCTTTCGCCGGATCCCACGAATCCGCCGCTTTCCTTCCGGCACCGTTGACGGGAACGCCATCGTAGTCCCCTTTGGCCGGGGTTACCATGCGCCATCGCCAGTCTTCGGTCACCAGCGAAACCCAGTAGCCCGTCAGGTCTTCCGGCGCCGAAGCTTTGGCTGTTCGCGGAGGACCCGGCGGAGGCCCAAACTGAGCGCAAAGACCAATGGCCGCAAGAGCGGTCAACACGGTCAGCCGCAATGTTCGGAATCCGCGGCTCATTTGGGGCCGTCCTGATTCTTCAGGCTCGTGTAGACGGCTTCGACGAACTTGTCGGTGGTCCAGAAACCCGTGGTCGAGCCGTAAAGTGGATCGTAATCGAGCGTCGGCTTCGACGCTTTCACCTGCTCCAGCGTCATTCCCTTGCGTACCATGTCCTGAATCCGGTCGCGGATGATGATCGCCATCTCGCGGTACTCGAGCACGTCTCCGAGATCGCATAATCGCCCATGTCCCGGCACCACCATGGTGCCGCCTTCCTGCCCGTAAACAGGAATGATCATGTCCACGATCTTCTGCAGCCCGGCGATAAAGCCCTGAATGCTGCCGCCGCGCGCCAGATCGATGATCGGATAATTCGTCGTCGTAAAGATGTCCCCGGTGCTGATCACATCCGAGCGGCGGAAGAAGACGATGCTGTCGCCATCCGTATGCGCGTCCGGAATGTGGATGACCTGAATGCCTTCCCCATTGAAGAAAACGTCCTTTTCGTCGGTCAGGTAGGTGTCGGTCGGCCACATGGATGAGGGCGCCGAATCGGGTGCGCCCTTCGCCGCGCTCATGCGGTTCAGGATGTTCTGGTGCGCGATGATCTGCGCGCCTTCGGCCGAATCTTTAATATCAGCCGAAACGTTGCCGCCGGATATCGTGCTACCCGCTTTGCGCAGCGCTTCGTTCCCGTTCGTATGGTCGCCATGCACGTGGGTGTCGACGATATAACGGATCGGCCCTTTCGAAATCGTGCGAATGGCGGCCACGATTTTGTCGGCCAGGGGCGCGTACATGGTGTCCACGAGGAACACGCCGTCCTTGCCTTCCTGGACCGTGATGTTGCCGCCGGCACCGACCAGCATGTAGACGTTACCCTGCACCGGCAGCGCGTGAATC
>DATAZF010000039.1:0-70585 GCA_036272235.1 Bryobacteraceae bacterium
CGCGCTCCGGTTATCCGGACGTAGTCGAGGAGCTTCTCAACAAAGGCGCCAACCCGAATGCGCATGGAACGCGCGGCCAGACGGCGCTGATGTGGGCGGTGGCGCAGAAGCATCCGCCGGTAGTGAAGGTTTTGCTCGCCCACCACGCCGACATCAAGCTCAAGTCGGATACGTGGACGGACGTGATGGCAGTCCCGCCGCACGGCTATCTCGGATACAACAAAGCGATTCCCCATGGCGCTGAAACGGCCCTGATGTTCGCGGCCCGAACAGGCGATCTGGAATCTGCGAAGTTGTTGGTGGCGGCTGGTGCGAACGTCAACGACGCCGACGCATGGGGCGTGAGTGCGACTGTGCTTTCCGAGCACTCCGGCTTCAGCGATCTGGTGTCGTTTCTTCTGGACAAGGGCGCCGACCCGAATCTGGCCGCGGCCGGCTTCACCGCGCTCGACGAAGCCATCATGCGGCGCGACACGAAGACCGTGGCGGCGTTGCTCGATCACGGCGCGGATGCCAACGCTCCCTTGAAGACCTGGACGCCCACGCGGCGATCTTCGGAAGACTGGAATTTCGATCCGATGATTGTGGGCGCGACACCCTATTGGCTGGCCGCGCGCTTCGCAGAGCCCGACGTCATGCGGTTACTCGTAAAACACGGCGCCGATCCGAAATTCGTGCTGCATTCCGATTACGTAGCCGAGCAGGGATTCGGCCAGGTACAGCGAAAAGAAACCGCCACCGCTCTTATGGCGGCGACGGGGATCATCCGCATCAAACCGTGGGTCGAGGCCGCGCCGTTCGAGCGCGAAGCTCTCACGCTCGAAACCGTCAAGCTGGCGGTGGATCTCGGTTCCGACCTGAACACCGCCAACACTGACGGGCGCACGGCACTCGATGGCGCGAAAGCGCTGCGTTACGACAGTGTAGTCGCTTATCTCACTGAGAAGGGCGCGAAGGCCGGCACCGGGAATCCCGCCGGCGGCCGAGGTGCACGTGGCGGGCGCGGCGGTGCCGGACGTGGCGGCGGCGAAGCGCGGTAGGAATCTTACTTGAACCGCTTCTTGAACGCGAAATCGATACCCACGTAACCGTTCTCTTCGCGCGTCAGAATCGCCGACCAGCGCCGGTTGAAATCCCACTCCACCCGGATCAACTGCGTACTGGTGCTCGACACATCCGTGATGTAAGTAAACAGCAGCTCGGGCGAAACCTGCTGCTCGATCGTGAGCCGCGCTTCCGGGCTGCCCGTAATGCCCGTAAGCTGGGGATCGATTTTGATCTTGCTGACCCCGAAGAACCGCTGCAGCCTGCCCGCCACCGGATTCGCGATCGCCTGGCTGATCAATGCCGATGCCCCCATCTGTTGTAGCGTCTGCGACTGGCCGGTGTCTTTGATAGCAAGCGTCGGATCGTTTGGAGTCCGCCCCGTGGCCAGCAGCGACACGATATCGGAATACTGCAGCGGCGGGTCAGATCGGTAGGAAGCGTTCAGTTTGTTGATCGGGCCGGTCACCGTGATGCTCACGTCCACGCCGCGCGCCTTGGTTTCCAGATCGACATTCAGCACCGGATCGATCTTCGCCGGATTGAAAAATGAGATCGATCCCTGATTGATCGTGTATTTGTTGCCGAAGAAAGCCAGCTCTCCCTGCGTGATGTTGACCCGGCCGAGCACCGCCGGATTCGCCGCCGTTCCGCGCAGGCGCAGATTCGCATCGGCCTCGATGCTTTGCGCCACGCTGGTTTCAAACGCCACATCCGGCGCGGTTTCGATCTGCACGTCGAGGTTCATGTTGCTGAGAATTCCTGTGCTGCCCTCGGGGGTCTTCATCGGCTGCGCGGCGCCCGCCAGAATGGTCGACATGTCCGACTTGGGATTGATGGAAACCCGCCGCACCGTGACCGTTCCCGATGCCTGGCTGCGTTCGGAGGTGCCCGTGAGCATGATATCGGCGTCCGAAATCGAGCTCACTCCTTCCGGATAGCGGACCCGCACATCCCGCGTAGTCGCCTCGAGTCCGACGGCAATAACTCCGCTCGTGAGGGCTGTGAAGCCGGTAACGTTTACTTTTCCGCCACCCGATTCGGCGGAGAGCGATTGAATTGTCGCGCGCGTTCCGCTGAAAAGGATTACGCCGTTCGCATTCGTAAGGCCGTTCGAAAAATTCGCCAGATGAAAATCGCCGTTCTGCAGCTCCGCGCGCCCCGAAAAGTCGGGGTTCCTGTAGCTCCCACGCACAGTAGCGTTCACGACCAACTGGCCCGACGAGGTTAAATCCGCGTTGTAAGTCTCCGCCAGCGCCAGGTTCATGTTTCCCTGCGCCCGGAGATCGAACGGCGATTGCGAGTTCAGCGCGATGCTGCCCATCAACGCCAGATCGGTCTTCGGCGCGAGAAAGCGCGCATTGTCCACGTGGATAACGGATTTCGACAGCGTGGCGCGAATCGGTCCGTTATTCCGCAGTGACAGGTTGGGGATATTCTTCGCTTCGCCGGTGACGGTAAGCGGATGCAGTTCCAGTTGTGTGACGTTGAGCGAGGCCGTCATCTGATCCGGCGTCTTCGCCGGACCTGTCAGTGTCACCTCACCCGCCGCCGAGCCGTCGATATTCAAATCCTTACCTGTGGCGTTCGACTCTCGTGTAACGGCCGCCACGGCGCTGAGCCCCAGATTCGCGAACGTGAGCTTCGCATTCACCGGGTAATCGCCCATCAGACGCACTGTGCCATCGCCTCGAATGGTGGATTTCGCGATATTCGAATCGACCCGCGCCGTCATCACGCCGTTGCTCGTCTCGGCCGTCAGGTGCGCATCGCCCAGGCTGCGCCCGGCCAGCGCGAGGCCAGTCGCCCGCAGGTCGGCGTTCAGATCGAGGATCTCCACCTTCGGCTTGGCGTGCGCGAGATCGATCCGCACCGTGCCGTCGGCTTTCAGCTGGGCCGTGCCCTGCAGTGTGGGCTGGTATTTTCGCGCGAGCGCGAGCTGGTTGAGCGCCATCGCATTGCTCGTCACGTTGAAAGTCAGCTTGTCCGGATGGTCGAAACGGAGATTGGCATTGATGCGTTTCCGCCCCGCGTCGAGGACCGCCGTCGATACCTGCGTCCCGCTGTTGAGATATTGCGCATGCCCGGTCAGCGAGTCGTAGGGCTCGCCGTAGATCTGCCCTTTCGCGAGCGTCAGTTCGGCGGTTGCATGCGGGTCGCCCACCGTCCCGCTGATCTGAGCGGTGGTGTTTAAGGTCCCGGTCACCGGCACGCTCTGCTGCCCAATCAGAGTCAGAAGCGCCGTCGCATCCGCGTTCGTCAGCTGCACGCTCG
Organism: Bryobacteraceae bacterium; assembly: GCA_036272235.1. Lineage (GTDB taxonomy): Bacteria > Acidobacteriota > Terriglobia > Bryobacterales > Bryobacteraceae > BOG-234. Next base: position 3,319 of record DATAZF010000039.1, read on the forward strand.
CGTTCACCGCCGAACTGTTCACGGGCTTCCAGTCGCTCAAGTCGAGCGACCCCGTAACCCGCGCGTGAATATTGTTCGCCACCAGTGCCGCATTCGTCACCGTCGCCCGCGTGTTCATGGCCGTGAAATCGCCGGTCAGCGAAGCGATCTGCTGTCCCCGCCACGCCGCATTTTGGACCGCCGCATGACCTGCAATGCGCGGGTCGGCCAGCGGACCAGTCACTGTTCCGTCGAAGGCGACGGAACCATCCTGGGCGAGTGCCGCAGGCACGGCGCCCGGGTCGATAACAGGCGCCAGATCGTTCAGATCGTGCGATTGCAGCTTGACATCGAGCCGCTGCCCCAGCGTTCCGCTGAGATCGAGACGTGTACTCGGAAGCTCGACCCACGAGCGCCCCAGCTCGACAGTGCCGGTCGCGCCGCTGTATTTCGCGGTCACTTCCCCATGGACAGGTACGCCGTTTGAAGCAGGCGCGATTGCGAGCGTTGCCCCGGCAACCAGATTGTGCAGATTCGATTCTTCCAGCTTGCCAGACAAGTCGAAGGGCCCGGAGACAATGCCGTCGTAAGGCAGTTTCGCAACTCCGCCCAGCGCGGCGAGGGACCGCGCCTCGAAATGCTCCAGCCTTCCCGTCAGATGGATGTCCTCGAGCTTGCGGATCTCCGCGTTCGCCCGCATTTGGCCGCCGAGCGCATCGATAATCAGGCCGTTCACGAGGAGCTTGTCCGGCGTCGCCGCGAGCTTCGCCGCCACACGCAGGTCGGGAACTTTGCCGTAGCCGATCGCGGACCCCTTCGCGTCGCCCGTGACCGAATAATCGGTCGCCGACACATAGCGGAAGTCGCCGGATGCATTGACCGTTCCGGTATGCCGGAAATTCACCAGCCGGAAGATCTGGTCCGCTTCCGCGAGCGCGACTCGCACGCTGTAGTGTCCGGTCGTCACCGGCGCCGTGAAATTGTTCAGGACCACGTTGCTTACGTCGAGCTCTGACTGCGCCAGCTTCACACTGGCGTTTGAGACTGTCAGCCGGTTCTTCTCCAGGGCCGCGGCCGCCGTCACCTGCGCGGCGATCTGCACGCCTGCCTTGCCTTCGCTCTTCCAGACAAAATTGAGCGGCGCGACGGAAACCGTTCCCTCGTAACGCGGACCTGCATTGTTGTAAGTCACATTCGCATTGAGGTTTGCGCCCCGTGCGTTCCAGGGGGTGGTGGTTTTCCCGCTGCCGAACCGCTCCACCGCCACAAGACCGTTCCTCACACTGAATCTCGCGATCTTGAGCCCGAGGATCGTCTCTGCAACCGGTTTGCCCGTACGCGGAGTCTGCGGTTGCGGCAGATTAGTCGAGCCATCCGGCGCGATGATCAGGTTGGCGCGCGGATCATCGGCCTCTACCGAGGCGACATTGAAATTCCGCGCGATGAGTGAGATCACCTTGAGGCCGACCACAGCCCGCCTGACGGCCAGCAGCGGCTCCGCGCCCGGCGGCTCTGTGCCGTGAATCACCAGGTCGTCGAGCTCCGCAGTCCAGGTTTTCCAGTCGAGTCGCAACGCGCCGATCTCGACTCTTCCCCCTGTCGCCCGTTCAGCTTCGGCAACGACTTTTTCGCGGATTTTCTCGAGCAGCCAGCCGCTCCGCACCATCACAACGCCCGTAATTACCGCGGCAACCGCCAGCAGCACAATCGCGCCGCCCGAGATCGCGAGGATGCGTTTTCTTCGCGTCATTTTGCCGGTGTTTCCAGATCCTTTTCGAGGAATTCGACCTTCGTGCGTTTCCGCTGGTCCTGCAGCCAGAGATTCATTTCTTTGTCCGCGCGCTCTGCGGTAAGTTTCTGCTCGATCTGGTCGCGCACTTCGTTCGAAGCGCCGGCCTGCGCCTGTTGCCGCGCTTTGTCCGCTCCTTTGTAATTGGTGTCGAAATATTTCTGGATGTCCTGATCGGTCACCTGAACAGCGGGGCGGAAGCGCAGGTTCAGAAAGGTCAGCAGATCGGACTGGCGGCCGAGCTCGTCCTCAAAATCAGCCAGCGTGAGCCCGTAAGAGGAAAGCTCTTTAGCGATGCCGGCCGCGTCTGAGTGGTTCGCCTTTTCGTAGTCGTCCAGCAGCGCCTTACTCTGTCCGGCGCCGCGGCGCGGATAGCGCCCCACATCCATTTCCCGCTCTACGAGCCTTTGATCGATGAGCTCCTGCGCCGCCTGCTGCCGTGAGGTCAGGCTGAGATCCGGCTTCTCATGATTCTGGAATGCGCTCAAACGGATGCGCTGCGCGATCTCGCTGGCGGTGATGACTTTGTCGCCGGCGACGATCGCGATACGGTCAACGATCACAGCGTGAGCGGCGACCGGGAGCAGAAGAACAAAGAGGCAGGCTGAAAGCCCAATGTAATGTAGCCTTCTGCGCGTATTGGTTTTTTGTGGCGCTGGCGATTTTGTCGGCGCCGGCGTGGCTACAGCGCAGCCTGAAGGTGAAACCCTGCCCCATCCGGATGATGCCCTTCTCATCAGAATGCCTGCCCGATCGAAAAGAAAAATTGGAAATGGCTGATATGCTGCAGCGAGGCCTGGCAGGTTCCGGCCGCCGAACACTGCACAAGCTGCGCGTAACTGCCGGGGAACCCATTGTATTTCGGTGGATTGATGCTATACGCGAGATCGAGCCGCAGCGGCCCGATCGGCGTCCGGTACCGCACTCCGAAACCAACCGCGTGGACCATATAGTCGAAGTCTGTCAGATCCCGCTGGTTCGTACGAAACGAGATGCTGCCCAGACTCGAATACACATTGCCCGCATCTTCGAACAGGACGCCGTTGATGTTGGCGCCGTAGAGCGGGAATCGCAGTTCTGTGTTGTTAAAGAACAGCGCGGAGCCGCCCAGCGGAAACCCCGTCAACAAATCGCGCGGGCCCGCCTGGTTTTCCGGAAATCCGCGCTGCGTATTCCCGCCGCCACCGAAGAAGCGCTCCGCCAGGGGAATTGGATCGCCCACCTCCGTATTGACCGGAATGCTGAACGCGGGCTGGATGCCGATCTGCGTCTCGCGCGCGAATACCAGCTTTTCGCCCAACCGGTAGTAGGTCGCGTTGCGGCCCAGCAGCCGGACGAAGCTCGTCTGCGAACCGAACGCCGACGTTGCGAGTCCCGCGTTCAGTGTGTTGTAAATCCCCTTGTGCGGATCGAGCGGATCGTCCCGGCGATCCTGCACGAAATTGACCTCCGCGATGCCGACCCGCACCGATTGTGCGAGCTGCGGCAGCAGCAAAGGATCGATCTTCAGATTCGAAACACCCACGTGCCGATATGTGAAATCGTAAAAAAGCGTGATCGATTTCGAATAGTGCTGCGTGAGTTTGACGGTGGCTTCTTCGCGTTTGGATTGAAAAGTCCTGACGTCGAACGTATCGTCATACAACACCGAAAAGGACGCATCGAATTTCGGCCAGTTGAAAATCCTCGGCACCAGATAGTTGATGACGCCGCGCCGTTGCAGCGTCGATACCACGCCCTGCAAGCTCAGCGTCTGGGCGCTGCCGAAAAGGTTCAGGCGGCTGAGGGCGAGCGAGACCCGCGGGCTTACTCCGGGCGCACCGCCGGGGTCGGAAAGATCCGTCACCGCATTGCTGCCGCCGATGCGCGCGAATTGCAGGCCGAAGCCGGTCGTGATCGAATAGCGGCGCGCTTCATCCAGATCGTAGACAACGTACTTGCTGTCCTCATCGCCGTTCGGATTCTGAATCGCCATGTTGACCTGCGAGAAAATGCCCAGATCGTAGAGCTTTTTCTGCGAATCCGCCATTGCGGCCGGCGACAGGGGGTCTTTCGGATTCAAGTCCATCTGCTGGTTTACGAGTTTCGGGCGCGTGGTTTCGAGGCCTGTGGTTACAACCTGTCTCACAAACTGCTGGCGCCCCTCGTCGATCAGGAATTCGAGATCGATTGTGTGCGGGCGCGGGCCCGGCTTCGAATTCCACTCGAAAGTCGCGTTGGGAAAACCGTTTTCCCCATACCGGCGGATGATCGTCTCGCGGTCCGTCGCCACGTTGAACTCGCTGAAGACCTGGCCCGCCTGCGAGCTGAGGGAAGAGACGATCTTTGAAAGATCGAGTTTGCCCGCCCCTTTGATGTTGAGCGAAGCCACCGAGTATTGCGGCCCTTCGGTGATGGTCAGAAACAGCGCGAGGTCGCCGACCTTCCCTTTGTAATCGTCGACTACTCGCGACGTAACCGTCGCGTCGCGGAACCCGTTCGATTCGTAAAGATCCTTGATCGTTTGTATGTCGCGCTTGACGTAGGCCTCGCTGTAGCGCCCGCGGCGGAACGCGAACGATTTCGGGGTGAGGAACAGCCTCTCATGGATCGTCTTCTGGTCGAAGTATTTGTTGCCGGAAATGTCGAGGAAAACGAACGTGTGGCGCTTCCCGCGCTCGATCGCATAGGAAATTTCCGTGACGCCGTTCTTCACGGTGCGTTGCTGGAATTCAACAGTGACGTCAGAATATCCCTGGTTCTGAAAGTAATCCCGCAAGTTGTTCCGGCCCTCGGTCAGCAGATCCTCATCGACGGTGTGCTCCTCGAACACCGGTACATTCTCGCGGAGTTGTCTTTTCGAAATCTTCGTCCCGGGCGTCGTGATGGTCACCGTGGGCCCCGGATTCACGGTGATCCGCGGTTTGCCGTTTTTTCCATCCGCGTCGATCCCGTTCAACACAACAGTTGCGAGCAGGCGGTTGGAATTCTCGTACTTCAGCCGGACATCGTCAATCCCCTTGCGGGTCCGGTTCAGAGTGATCCCTCTGTAACCCGGAAGCAGAAAACGATGCCAGCGAGTCGCCTTCGTAATCGCGTCGCCGCTCAGCACGGAGGTGTCCCCGGAAACCAGGGGTGTCTCATAGTGTGCGCGCTTTCCGGTTTTGATCACAAATGTTACAGCGACTTGCTGGTAAGTGTCGTCATATTCGAAGTGCGGATCGATTTGTGGATCGAAATAGCCGTCTTCGATCAGCAATTTGCGGATGTTGTCTACGGCGGGCGCAATCTGCGCCACATCGAAGCGATCTCCCAGCGCCAGTCTCGAAGCGTTCACGATCTGGCCCGCGTTCGGTGGCTCGGCGAAATCCTCCTTTGCGCTGACATTGCCGATGAACCAGCTGTTTTTCGTAATGAAGGTGACGGTGAGTCCGCCCGGGGCCGTCGTGACATCCGCCTGGATGTCTTCATAGCGGCCCGTCGAATAGAGCCACTCGATCGACGAGCGGATGCCGGCGGCTGTATAAGTCTGCCCCGGCTTCAACGGCAGCATGCCGGCAAGCCCGGCGCCTTCGACCGGCTGTTGAGCCGGGTCGAAAGCCACATTCACAACCTTCTGCCCTTCAAACTGCGCTGCGGGTGTTTCCGGGCTTTGCTGCGATAAGTTCTGAGCGCGGATTCCCGCTTCGAATCCAAAGCTGAGCAGCAAAACGGCCATGATGCTTTCGACATAGCGACGCCGCACCAGTTTCATCCTAGCAACGCCATGGCCGAAGCCCCTCTGCACAAAAATGGGGTCCACAGGCGAATCTGTGGACCCCAATACGAATACGAACTCGCTCGAAGCCGCGTTACTTCGATTCAGCCGCCTTGGCGCCGTCCTGTGTGGCCTTGATGTGGCCCTCGAAGAAGTCTTTGTTATTTTCCTCGCAGGAGTATTCCATGATTTCCCAGTCGGGGCGCAGAGTGAATGTCCTGTCGTTCTTCCATGGCTTCGTGTACGTCACGGGGTCATCAATGGTGATCTCGTAGGCGATATGGCCGAGATCGGTTCGAGTATAGCGCTCGATGACGTGCAGCTTGTCGCTATGCGGATGACCGATGGTGTCGAGACGGGTGCGGCCGTTGAAGTTGACTGTGTCGAGAACGAGCGTATCCCCATCCCAGCTGGCTATAGTGTCACCGAACCAGGTAGGCGTCGTGCTCTTCGAGTGCGTGGGTGAGAACTTTGCGATGTGGAACCAGGTGTTCTGTTCCCAGAGGAATCCGACGTACTTCGAGTTCTGCATGATCTGCAGAGGGTCGGGCGAGTTGACCGACCGCACGAGACCAAATGGCATGCAGCTTCCGGTGTAGTCGCCGTTGGCCGGATCGTAAGCGAGCCACTGCTTTTCACCGAGCGGCGTGAAAGGAAGAGCGACAAGGCCCTTCTGATCCTTCGCCATGTTCGGCAGGTCGCGGAAGAGCCCGCCGCCTTTGAAATCGCGGCTTTCGCGCGCCATGTCGGGAGTATACGGGCGCGCCCAGACGCCGCTGAAATCCGGCTTGCCATCGGCCAGGCGCGGCGTGGGACCTTCCGGTGGTTTCGGTCCTCTGCTGCCTCTGCCCTGCGCAAAGGCAGGAACCGTCATCGCCACTACAGCGACACCGGTGGCCATCCATTTGAAGAATTGCTTGCTCACGTCGAAATCTCCTGTGGGCTTCCAGCGCCCTGCTTACTTTTCCTGGCCTTCGGCAGCGCGCGCCTTCGGGCCGCCGTCGTCCGCGGATCCGGCGAATACCATGTGGCCGTTGGGCAGCGTCACTGACCGCGCATTGCACGTGTTCGTGCCGTCTTTTGCGCGCCGCCCATCGATGGTGACCGTGTCACCTTCTTTGAGTGCGTCGCGGGTCCAGCCGTTGCGGGTCAGCGAATTCGGCGGGCCGCCTTCGCACTGCCACCGAATCGTCTTGCCGCTCTCGTCTTTCGAGTCGAGATACACCCAGATATGCGGATTCTGCCACTCGACCTTGACCACCGGTCCTTTGAGCATTACCTTTTTGCTGTCGTCGAACTCAGCGGCGAAAGAGTGGTGAGCCAACATGGGCAGCGCGGCAGAGAGCAACATCCCCGCCATAGAAACAACCAGCTTCGTTTTCATCCAACAACCTCCCGTGCAGGCCACCGGCCTGGCTATATCAATATATGTCATATAAATATATGCCATCCGGGCAAATAAAATTCAGACGCACGCTATCACGCCCGCGCCGGGAGTGTCAAGCCGAACAGACGGGAGCCGGAATATTCAATAATCGGGCATGCTGACCAACGCGGACATCAAAGAAATTGCCGCTCGGGCATCCGAGGCTGCTCGCGGTATTCCCTGCGCCATGTGCCTTGCGATTGTCGACAGCGGCGCGAATCTCGTCTACTTCGAACGCATGGATGACGCCATGCTCGGCAGCATCGAAACGGCCATCCGGAAAGCTCGCAGCGCTGTGCTTTTCAAGCGTCCGACCAAGGTTTTCGAGGAGATGCTGGCCGGCGGGCGCGCCGCGATCCTGAGCCTCCCGGACGTGATGCCGATAGAAGGCGGCGTGCCTCTCATGCGCGATGCAGCCGTCGAAGGCGCCATCGGCATCAGCGGCGGCACAGCTCAGCAGGATGGCGCTGTTGCCAACGCGGCTGCCGAATTTTTGCAGGTCCGAAAATGAAGATCCGAAAAATCGCGTAACCTTTTCCTGGATCCTCAGTTTTCCTGAGTGTAAGGATGAACACCGCGGATCAGAGCGGCGACCACGAACGCATGACGGCGGTCGCGCGCGGCGACCTTTCCAGTATGGGAGAAATCTATCAGAACCGCCATCGCCCGCTTTTCCGGTTCTTCTATCGAATGACGAGCAGGCAGGCGCTGGCGGAAGATCTCGTCCACGAAGTCTTCCTGCGCATGATCCGTTACCGTCACACCTACCAAAGGGAAGGGGCGGAGGAGAAATCATCCGGAGGATTCGAGGCGTGGATGTACCGGATCGCCCGCAACACGCTCGTCGACCATGCCCGCAAGCACAGGCACGAGGTGGCGCCGGGTGAAGGGGAGCTTGAAGAAATCGTGAGCGCAGTGCCAAACCCGTTTGAGACCGCCGTGAAACGGCAGGATCTTGCGCTGCTTTACAAAGCGATGCGCGATCTGCCCGAGGACAAACGTGAACTCCTCGTGCTCGCGCGCTTTCACGGTCTCAACTACGAGCAGATTGGGGAGATTCTCGGCTGCCCGGTGGGAACCGTCAAGGGCCGCGTGTTCCGGGCGATGAAAGAGCTGGGAGCGATTTATTCAGATTTATCGAAGGAGAAAGCATCATGACGTGCGCCCGCGCGAGGGAACTGATGCCAGGCGTTTGGTCTGGAGAACTGGCGCAGAACGAACTGGATGCGGCTGACGCGCCCGCGTTCCGTGAGCATCTCGCGATCTGCGTCGACTGCAGCGCCGAAATGGCGTCGCTCGGTGGTTTGTGGGAGCGGCTGGCCGATATCCCGGTGCCCGAACCGGGGCGGGCGCTGCATGCCCGCTGGGAGACAACGCTCGAAGGACTCAGCGCCGCGGCGGCGGTCGGGAAACCCGCGCCCCGCCGCTGGTCGTTCGCCAACTTCTGGCCGCGAAATCCGGTGTGGCAAGCGGCCGTCGCGCTGGCTTGTCTCGTCGTGGGCGTCGTGGTCGGAACCAGTTTGCCGCGCCAGGGTCAGGAGATCGCAAAGCTCCACGAAGAGATCGCCAACACACGGGAAATGGTGGCGCTCTCGCTGCTGCAGCAGCAGTCCGCCACGGAAAGATTGCGCGGCGTAAATTACACCGGCAGCCTGCAGAGGATGGAGCCCGATGTCGTTACAGCGCTCACCGATGCCGTCGAGCACGACTCGAGCGTCAACGTGCGGCTGGCGGCGATCGATGCCCTGTCGAAAGCCAGCAGCCCGGCGGTACTGCAGTCGCTCACGCAGTCGCTGACCCGGCAGGATTCGCCGATGGTCCAGGCTGCGCTGATCGACTACCTTGTCGACGCGAGAGACCACCGGGCGGTAGGCGCGCTGAAACAGCTGGCGGCGCAGCCGGATCTCAACCCCACTGTGCTGGAGCGCACGCACTTCGCGCTGCAGCAACTGAGCAGGTAGACGGAGAAGTGGCCAAAGGTGACAAAAGGCCTGGTCGGGCTGAATGCCTGCCCCAGTTGGTGGCGCAGACGGTTTCGCCTGTGTCCCGGGAGAAAGAGAAAAAATATGTACTATCAGAAAATCGCCATCGCGATCACAGCGTGTGCGCTCGTTGCTACGGTTCTCGATGCCGCGCGGGACAACTGGAATAAAGAAGCCCGCGAGGCCATCCGCCACACTTTTACGAACGACAAGACGCTCGACGTCGACAACGTGGACGGCACAATCCAGGTGATCGGCGACGGCGGAAACAGCATCCGTGTCGACGGCGAGGAAATCATCCGCGCCGTGGATCAACCGGCCCTCGATCGCGCCAGACGCGAAGTGAAACTCGACATCAATGAGAAGGATGGCGTCGCCCAGCTTTACGTCAACGGGCCCTTCCGCAATAACAGCAACCACTCAAGCGACGACCACGGCTTTCACGTGCACTTCGACTCCCGCCAGTATGAGACGACGTTTAACTTCACCATCCACATACCGCGCGAAACGGCCTTGCAGTTGCGCGCCGTGAATGGCGAAATCAAGACCGAGGAAACGCGCGGCAAGTTCGATGTCCACGGCGTCAATGGGGCCGTGACGATGACGGGCGTCGCCGGTTCCGGCACCCTGAAAACAGTGAATGGGCGCACGGCGATCGCCTTCCGCGAGAGCCCCAAAGCGTCCTGCGACTTTCAGACGGTGAATGGAGCCATCGAAGCGTCGTTCCCGCCGAATCTCGCCGCCGATCTCCGGCTGAAGACTCTGAACGGCCAGGCCTTTACCGACTTCAATGCGACGGAACTGTTGCCCAAAACCTCCGAAGCACCCGAGAATTCGCGCGGCCGGCGCGTTTACAAAATCAATCACACCAGCAGTGTCCGGATCGGGGCCGGCGGTCCCGAGTTGAGCTTCGAGACGGTGAACGGTGACATCCGCATCAGGAAAGAGGCAGTTAAATGAAGCGCGTATCCATTCTAGGTTTTTCCTTTACTCTTCTCGCGGCGGTCGCGGCTGCACAAACGCCGCCCACTCCGCCGACTCCTCCCGGTGCTCCGGGCGCGGCCGGGCAGGACAGGGTCACCGTGCCGCTGTCGAGTCCGTCGCAGCCCATGACGCTGAAAGCGCGCCTGGTCTCCGGCAGCATTATCGTCACCACAGGCACCAGCGGCCAGGTTGTGGTCGAATCGGAATCGCGCGGCCGGGAGCGTGGACGCGACCGCGATCGCGGCGTTCCCCCGGGCATGCACCGCATCGACGCGGGGGGGCGCGGCTTCAACGTCGAGGAGGATCATAACGTCGTCACCGTGATCCCCGATATGGGCGGTCAGTCCGTGAACCTGAACATCCAGGTCCCGGTGAACACTTCGGTCGACCTCGGCACCGTGAATGGCGGTCACATCGACGTCACCGGAATCAGCGGCGATCTGAACGTGGAGAACGTCAACGGGGCCGTGAACCTGAAGAATATCTCCGGCGCAGTGGCGGCAAACACCGTTAACGGAAGCCTGACCGTGAGCCTCGATCGCGTGACGCCGGATAAACCGATGTCGTTCAGCTCTCTCAACGGAAAGGTCGACGTCACGCTGCCGGGCGACACGAAGGCGAAACTGCGTCTGAAGACGACCAATGGCGCGGTCTACAGCGATTTCGATGTCAAGATGGAAGCCGACAATAGCAAGCCCGTCATCGAAGACGGACGCGGCCAGGGCGGCAAATACCGCATTCGCATGGACCGCGGCGTCTACGGCTCGATCAACGGCGGCGGCCCCGAGTACTCCTTCCAGACCATGAACGGCAGCATCCTCATTCACAAGAAGTAGCGACTGGGCGGCGCCGGGAATTCATCCATGTCCGGATGAACGAAAAATAATTCGCCCACACTCTTGTAAGTCGCAGCAGCGATCTTATACTCAAATCACTCGCTGTCTCGCGTTTGCATGTTAGCATCTACCCCGGAGTTTTACTGCTTTCTTGTACTGGTCTTTCTGGCTTTCTGGCTCTTGCGGCGGTTCCGCATGGCTTGCCTGCTGCTGGTTTGCGCCGCCAATCTCTTCTTCTATGCCAAGTGGGGGCTGATCTACCTGATCCTTATACCCTGCGCGGCGACGAGCGACTTTTTCATCGGCCGCGCCATTGCTGGAACGCAAAAGCGGATAGCCCGCCGCCTGCTCCTCGCCTGCAGTCTCGCCATCAATATCGGCCTGATTATTTCCGGCCGGAGCGGCGGATTAGTACTGCCTCTTAGTCTCTCCTTCTACGCGTTCCAGGCCCTGACTTACCCAATCGACATCTACCGTGAGGATGCCGCGCCTTCCCCGAGTTATATCCAGTATTTCGCTTCGGTAAGTTTCTTTCCGACCGCCCTGGCCGGACCGATCACCCGCGTCTCATCCCTGATACCGCAATGGAACTGGAAGGGCGCTGCGCTGCGCAGTGAAGAAGGTAGCCGCGCTCTCTTTCTCATAGGCCTCGGCCTCGCCAAAAAGTTCCTTATCGCAGACTATCTCGGGAACAACCTGGTGAACCGCGTCTTCGACCTCCCCACCCTCTACTCTGGCGGGGACGTGCTGGTAGCCGTCTACGCCTATGCGTTTCAGCTCTATTACGATTTTTCCGGCTACAGCGACATCGCCATCGGCGCGGGCCTGCTGCTGGGAATCCGCCTGCCCGCGAACTTCAACGCCCCCTACCGGGCGGCCAATATCGCCGACTTCTGGCGGCGCTGGCACATCTCTTTCTCGAACTGGCTGCGTGACTATCTCTACTTCTCCCTGCCCGGCCCGCGCACGCGTTTCATGCCCTATGTGAACCTGATCCTCACAATGGCACTCGGCGGACTCTGGCACGGGCTGAGCTGGACCTTCCTGATCTGGGGCTTACTGCACGGAATCGGTCTGGCTACCTTCCGGATCTGGCAAGTCGCCACTAAAAATCGCGCCTCCAGACGCACGATCCCAGTCGCCGGACCATTGCTGACCTTCCACTTTGTTTTGCTGACGTGGATTTTCTTCCGCGCTGCAAACGTGAATACAGCGCTCAAGATCCTGTCGCAAATCGCCACCTTCCGGTTCTCGTTCGACAACACGAGGCCGGCATTCCTGATCGTTCTCGCACTCGGAGCGGCGGCTCACTTCATTCCGAAAACCTGGTATGAAGGCACTCTTGCAAACTTCACCCGCACTCCGGCGCTTGTCCAGTCCGCCGCCCTGACGTTGCTGCTTGTCACCATCCAGCGAGTGGCCGCAAATGGCGCGGCGCCGTTCATCTACAGCCGGTTCTGACGTATGCTTCCCCGCCAGACCACCATCACGATCGGCGCTTTCATTTTGATGGCCGCCGCGCTGCCGCATGGCGTCCGCCCGGCCCAATTGATCTCGACGCTGACGCTGATCCGGCCTGTCGTTAAACCCATCGTCGTTAAACCGATCGTCGTTAACCCAATCGTTGCCGTGGCCGGCGCCATTGCAAAACCCTCAATCCCACCACCCGCCGCAGTCATCCCGGATCTCGACGTCCCGCCCGGCAGCCTCGACGCCTTCTACGCGTCGCTGCGCGAGGACGGCACCACGCGCGTCCTGCACTACGGCGATTCGCCGACGACTGCGGACTCGATCACATCCGATATCCGGCGCCTTCTCCAGCAGCGCTTCGGCGATGCCGGCCACGGCTTTGTGTTGATCGCAAAGCCCTGGGCATGGTACGGACATAATGGCATCGGCCTCGACGCCAGGGGCTGGAAGATCGAGCCTGCCAGCCAGTCGCGCGCTTCCGACGGATTCCACGGTCTCGGCGGCGTCAGCTTTCGCGGCGAGCCCGGCGCTGTCTCGCGCGTAACCCTGCCCGACGCCGCTCACACAAAGGTGACCGTCTACTACCTCTCCCAACCTGACGGCGGAACTTTTGCGCTTCACGCGAAGGGTACAAGTAGAGATACGAATATAGGAGAGGTGGATACTGCAGACGACAAAAAGCCCGGCTTCGCCGAGTTCGCCCTCCCACCTGGAACGATCACCATCGAGTTGACCGTCTCCAGCGGAAACGTCCGCCTTTTCGGCTACCGCTTCGACAAGAAGCGCCCTGGCGTCCAGTACAGTAGTCTCGGGGTGAACGGCGCGCAGGTCCAGATGGTACTTCGCTATTTCGAGCCGCACCAGTGGACCGCGGCACTGCGCCACGAGGATCCGGCTTTGGTTGTGCTCAACTACGGCACGAATGAAAGTATCTTCCCGGCTTACGTCGAGAACCAGTATCCCGATGAGTTGCGTAAAGTCATCGCGCGCGTCCGGGAGGCGCTGCCGAAGGCTTCGATACTGCTGATGGGTCCGATGGATCGCGGAGTCATGGATGCCTCGGGCGAAATCACCACGCCGGAATCACTGGAGAAGTTGATCGAAGTCCAGAAGGCGGTTGCGGCCGAGACCGGCTGCGCGTTCTTCAACACCTTTCACGCCATGGGCGGCGCGGGTACCATGGGCCGCTGGTATCACGCCGAGCCGCGACTGGTCAGCGCCGACTTCATGCATCCGTTACCGGCAGGCGCGGCAAAGGTGGGCGCGCTCTTCGAAGAAGCCCTGGTCGCCGGCTACCGATGACAAGCCATGTACCCCCGGCGATTTTGTCGCCGGCGTTCTTACTGAAGAAGAGTCAGCCGCGGCAAGACTGCCGTCGCTACATTGCTTTCCTGCTCGTCGTCTCCATTTGTTCCGCGGCCGCCCCGCCCCCGAAAAAGCGTAAACGCGCCGCTGCCCCTGCCATCTCGGCCGCTGCCCGCAAAGCCGCCCGCGAGGAAATCGAATCCCGAATCGCAGCCGCTAGTGAAACGCGCATCGAAAACCCTGGTGCCCTCGCGGCCTTCTTCGCATCGCTTCAGGAAGGCGATCCGGTCCACATCCTCCAGTTCGGCGATTCCCACACTGCCTCCGACGACTGGGCCAATGTCATGCGTATCGCGGTCCAGTCCAAATATGGCGACGGAGGCCCCGGCTTCATCCAGGCGGGCCACCCGTATCGCGGATACCGCCGCTTCGACGCTTCCGGCGCCAACTCCCCTGGCTGGAAAACGGAAGGCACCATGGCACTGCGCGGCGATCCCGACCAGGGGCTAAGCGGCATCAGCATCTCAACGCAGGCCGCGGGTCAGACGGTCACCTTGACCGCCTCCGGCGCGGCTCTCGAAATCTTCTATCTGCAGCAGCCCGGCGGAGGCCAGGTCGAATTGACCATCGATGGCCAAACCGCCGGGGCGTTTGGGACCAGCGGCGATCTCGGACCCGGCCATTCCGAATATTCGCTCTCCCCGGGCTCGCACGAACTCAAACTGCGGACACTCAACTTCGCCCCCGTCCGCCTCTTCGGCTGGGCCCTCGACAACGACAAAGGCGTGACCGTCGAGACGCTCGGCATCAACGGCGCGCAGGCCAATGTACTGCTCGGCTGGAACGAGAGCCTCTGGGCCGACGAGCTCAATCAGCGCAATCCCTCGCTGGTTCTGCTGGCATACGGGACCAACGAGGCCAACAGCCGTACATGGACCGCCGAGCAGTACCGCGCAGATCTCACCGCGGTCATCGAGCGCATCCGCCACGCCACGCCGGCCGTTTCCATCCTGATGATCGGGCCGCCGGACTGCGGCAGGCTCCGGCCGCTGCTGCATCTTTCCGAAGTCATCGACATCCAGCGCGAGCTTGCCCGCAAGCTGAACGTGGCGTTCTGGGACTGGCGCCTGCACATGGGTGGTCCCGGCATTATGAAACGCTGGGTGGTCGCGGGCCTCGCGCAGGCCGATTACATCCACCTCACGTCCGACGGCTACCGCAGGCTCGGCAAAATGGTATTCGACACAGTGTTCTATGAGCAAACAGGACAAAATAGCGGAAATCGTTAAGCGCGTTTCGAAGAAGCCCGCTGCGCCCGATCCGGAGGAGTCGCTCTTCGACTCCGGCTATCTGGATTCCTTCGCCCTGACGGATATGGTGACGGAATTGGAGCACGAGTTCGGACTGAAGATCCCCGACTCCGACCTGAACCCGCGCCGGTTCGAATCGATTGCCCGCATCGAGCGCTATCTGGACAGCAAAGGCAACCTGGCAGGAGCCTGAAAAAGGCAGCAAGCTTCTGGTGGGGCCGGCCGTTTGGGCTGCCAGGCGGCCGACCACCCCATTAACTCTTCTTACAGGACGTCCAATTGGCTTCGTTTCTCTCTTTCGGCCGTTACCTCCCCGAGCGAATCCTCGGTAACGACGAACTTTCCCGAACCCTAGGCTGCGATCCGGAGTGGATCCTTCAGGCGACCGGCATTGAAGAGCGTCGCATCGCCGGCCCCGCGGAAACCGTCGCCGACCTCGGAGTCCAGGCAGCGCAGGATTGCCTCCGGAACCAGCGCTCGCCGAAAATCGGCCTGATCATTGCAGCCTCGGGATCATCCGAGCGCCGCTTCCCCGGCCCTGCCGCTGAGATCGGTCACAAGCTCGGACTCTCCGGGGTGCCCGCGATCGATCTGCCGCTCGCCAGTGCGGGCTCGCTATTCGCCATATCCCTCGCCGCGCATCTCGCGCCAGCCTGTGGAACGGTCCTCGTAGTGGCGGCGGAGAAAATGTCCGGACCGGCCGCCGCCGCACCGGTCGACAGGAACACCGCCATCCTCTTTGGTGACGGTGCGGGGGCATGCCTCATCTCAACCGAATCCGCGGGACTCCAAATCCTGGATTCCGCCCTCCACTCGGACGGCGCCAATACCGCCGCCTTGCATCTCGAACTCTCCGGACCTGTCCAGATGAACGGCATGGCCGTGATCCGCCATGCCACCCGCCGCCTCCCCGAAGTCATTCTGGAAGTGCTCGAGCGAAATCAGGTCCGCGCCGCGGATGTCAGCGCCTTCGTTATGCATCAGGCGAATCAGAACCTGATCGACCGAGTGGCCAGAACCCTCGATGCGCCCTCGGGGCGTTTCTATTCGAACATCCGGCGCTACGGAAACACCTCGTCAGCCTCGATGCTGATCGCGGCTGCGGAATGGCGCGAGCAGGCCCAATTCCCGGCGGGCGACACGGTCTGCTTCGCAACGTTCGGCGCGGGATTTCATTGGGGCGCGCTCCTCGCTCGTGAGCGCTGAATCGGCTTCGTTCTTTCAAGCTTGCTTTGAGACCACCGCCGCCGCTCTCAAGTCCTTCAATTCAAAGACCTCGTTGTCAAACTCGTTGTCAAAAAAGAACAGCGCTCCCCTGCATTGATCGGCATAGGGGCTGCGATCACCCCGCCGACAAACCCGAAAGGCGAGCGGAACCAGCCTTTCCCACCTGTGTTCGCGCTCCCGCGGCGCCCCAAAACGGGACTAAAGAAATCGTCCGTCACATCGATAAGTCCTTTATGAATGTCGCGAGGGAGGCACGTGTGTCAGCGGAGCCTTATGCAACCCTTTAGCCGGTCGTTGGCCTTGGGATTTTTCCTCGTGTCCCTCGCTCCGGGTCAGGTTTCGGGTGGCGCCTTCCGCGGCGAGGTGCGCGACGCCTCGCAGGCGGTCGTGGAACACGCAAAGGTCGAGATCAGGTCGCGGGACAACGGCATGCGGACGATCGCCGAGTCCAATCGCGATGGCCTGTATGTATCGCCGAATCTGATTCCAGGCTCCTATTTACTGAGCGTCGCGAGACAGGGTTTCGAAACCGAGGTATTTGGGCCGGTGGTTCTCGACGTCAACCAGACCGTGCGCGTGGACTTCGCGTTGAAGCCAGGCAATGTCAGTGAATCGATTGAAGTCAAGGCGGCGCCGGAGCAGTTGCTGGCCACGGAGAACGCCCAGATGTCACAGGTGATCGGCGCCAAACAGGTCGCGGAAATGCCATTGAACGGCCGCAGCTGGCAGCAACTGATCGCGCTCGACGCCGGCGTCAATCCAGGCGCGCCCGGCGAGAGCGGCTCCCCGAATCCAGTAAATGTGAACGGGCAGCGCACCAAGGCCAATCTGTTTCTGGTGGATGGCGTCTCGGTGACTTCGTCCGAGCAGGGGCGGGGCAACGGTTTCAACATGCCGCTCGATGCCATCGGGGAATTCTCCGTGCAATCAGGCGCCTATTCGGCCGAGTTTGGTGACGTAGCCGGAGGCGTGATCAATCTGCAGTCGAAATCGGGCGGCAACCAGTGGCACGGTGGCCTGTTCGAATTTTTCCGCAACGATGCCATGGATGCGGCGAATTTCTTCTCCAATGCGACAGGGCAGCCGCGGAATCCGCTGCGGTACAACCAGTTCGGCGGGTCTGCCGGTGGACCGATCCGCCGCGACAAGACCTTCGTGTTCGCCGACTACCAGGGAACGCTGGCGCACAGTGCCGTCCCGCTGCTGACGAGCCTGCCGTCTTCCGACCAACGGAGCGGAAATTTCTCGGGGTTGACCGCCGGAGGGGCAGTTGTACCCATCTATGATCCAGGCGCGGCATCGGTGATACGCGCGCCGTTCCCCAATAACACCATCCCGGCCAGCCGCATCGATCCGGCGGCCGCAGCTATAACGGCGCTGCTGCCGCAGCCCAACCAGTTCGACAATAACGGCCAGCCCCTGCCGTTCAACAACTATGCGGTAACCCGCACCAGTACTTCCTCCGCGCATTCGTTCGATATACGAGTCGATCACCAGTTCTCGGCCGGGAACACGATCTTCGTCAGGCATTCCTTCCAGAACTCGGACGCTGTCCTGCCATCGCTTTTCGGACTTCCGCTGGGAGGTCCTCCGTCGCTCGACGGCACCTCGCTCGCGCGCAATCAGAACACCAGCGTCGGACACATACATCAATTCAATGGCGATCTGTTTCATGAGCTCCGGATCGGCTTCAACCGCCAGACGAGTTCGCTCACGCAGGAGGATTACGGGCAGAATCTTTCGCAGAAATTCGGCATTCCCGGTATCAACCAAAGCCCGGAAACGTCCGGACTCTCCAGCCTCAACATCACCGGGCTCTTTAGTGTCGGCGGCAGCATTCTCACGCCTCTGCGGCTGGCTACCACCGGGTGGAATTTCAGCGAAAAACTGACGTGGGCGAAAGGCCGGCACCTCGTCCACTTCGGCTTCGACTACCAGTACGAAATGGGCAGCAGCGGTTATCTGGTTTACGGCCGCGGCTACTACACGTTTCTCAATCTTTCGACCAGCAGCGCTGTCGGGACGCCCGGCGGCAACGCGTTCGCGAGCTTTCTGGTGGGCGCGCCCTTTCAGGTTCTGCGTGACGAATTCCCCCCGGGTCTGGTCGGAATGATCTCCTCTCGTTATGGGTTCTATGCACAGGACGATGTGAAGCTTACGCCCCGGCTGACGCTGAACCTCGGTGCGCGTTACGACATCATGCCTTACGCGCGCGAGATGCACGACCGGCTCTCCAACTTCGATCCGGCTACCGGAACACTATTGCTCGCGGGGGTGAACACGAACCCACGGCTCGTGAATACCGATTACAAGGACCTCGCCCCACGCATCGGCCTCGCCTGGGCTCCCGGCGGCGATTCGCGGACCGTGATCCGCGCCGGTTATGGCATTGGGTTTGTGGATCCGGTGGGGAGCGCGGGGGTCCTGAACAGCAATCAGTTCAACATCCCTTTCTACCTCGTCAGCAGCATCACGCAGTTTCCATACACGGCCCCGGCTTACACGCTCAGCGGCGCGCTGCCGGGTCTGGTGATGCCCCCCGTAACGGCTCCGACAGGCAACCAGCGCTACATCGTGCCCACGGATGGCAATCAATATTCGCAGACGTGGAGCCTGGGTATTCAACGGGCGCTGACGGCGTCTTCGATATTCGAAATCGCCTATGTCGGGACCAGCGGCAACCGGCTGCTGACGGCATCCAACATCAACGCGGGTGCGCCGGGCGCGACAAATCCCGTGACGAGGCGCCCCTTCGGCTCGGCCCTGGCCGAGGTGCGTGAACTCTCGAATAGCGCCCATTCGACTTATCAAAGCCTGCAGGTCAAAGCGGAGCGGCGGTTTTCCAGAGGGCTCTTCTTTCTCGCTTCGTGGACGTGGTCCAAGTCGATCGATGATCAAAGCAACGGCACCGATAATTCGGCGGCCAGCGGGCAGTATCCGCAAAATCCGGCGAACCCGAGTCTTGACCGCGGCCTGTCGAGCTTCGACCGCACGCACCGCGTTGTCGCCAGTGCAGTGTGGGAGATTCCCTATCTCCGCACAAATGCCTTCGGCGACGGCGTCCTTAAGGGCTGGCAGTTGAGCGGAATCCTGACGGCTGAGACGGGGTCGCCTTTCAGTGTCCTGATGAATTGCGCGGACGTCAATGCCGAAGGAAACAACTGCCGCCCCAACCTCGTTCAGAGCCCCGTACTTCCATCCGGCCAGCAATCGATCGCGCGCTGGTTCGACACCAGCGCTTTTGCGATTCCGAACCCGCAGGCTTACGGCAATGCCGGCCGGAATATCCTGCGCGCGCCGGGACTTACTGACATCGATCTCGCGCTCGCGAGATCGTTCCGCTGGAGAGCGGACGAAACGCGCCGCCTCGCGATTCGGGGAGAATTCTTCAACGTCCTGAACCATACCAATTTCGGGTTACCGGTCAATTCCATCGATTCTCCGGCGCTGGGCTCCATTGCCTCGGCGGGCCCCGGCCGCGTCATCCAACTTGGCGCGCGACTGGAATTTTAGTCATGTTGAGGACGGTTCACAAAACCCTGGAGAAGGCACTTGCCGGTTCCGGGCGACGAGGTCTGGCACGCTACTCTCTGCCTTTCGCGCTGCTGTTCGTGTCGCTGCTGGCGCAATACGGAATTTCCCTGATGGTGCCGAAGGGCGTCGATTTTCCTTATGTGCTTCTCTACCTGATCGCCATTTTCGTCGCTGCCTGGTACGGAGGATACGGTCCGGGGACCATTGCCTGCCTGCTGACGATGGTCGGCCTCCCGGCGCTGGCGGACCACACGTTCCGATTGACCAAAGTGGATCCCAGCCGGCTCCTGCCGCTGATCGGCGTCGCCCTGTGGGTCAGCAAGGTATCCAGTTCGCAGCGCGGCAAGCGCGAGGTTCTCCTCCGCGCGCGCGACGAACTGAATCAAAGCGTCCGGCGCAAAAGGGAGGACCTCGCCCAGGCCGTCGCCGACCTGGAATCCGAAGTCGACCGCCGGACTTTGTCCGAAGAGAAATTGAAAACGCAGTTGGGACGCCTGCACCTGCTGGATCAGATCACCTGCGCGATCGGCCAGCGTCAGGACCTGAGAAGCATCTTTCAAGTGGTCATACGAACGCTCGAAGACAATCTTCTCGTCGATTTTGCCTGCATTTGTACTTACAATCCGGAAGCGGAAACCCTCGCCGTCACCTGCGTCGGAATGCGCAGCGAAGCGCTTGCAATGGATCTGGCGCTGGGTGAGAACGCGGAGGTGCCGGTCGACCGCAACGGCATGGCCCGATGCATACGTGGCGAGCTGGTTTATGAGCCCGACCTCGGCCAGCTGGATTTCCCATTTCCGAAGCGGCTGGCCGTGGGAGGGCTGGGCTCGGCAGTGGCCGCTCCGCTGCGGACGGAAAGCCATATCTTCGGTGTGCTCCTGGTGGCCCGGCGGCAGACAGAAAATTTTACCAGCGGCGACTGCGAGTTCCTGCGCCAGCTCAGCGAGCATGTGGCCCTCGCGGCTCACCAGACACAGATGTACGAAGCTCTCCAGCAGGCCTATGACGATCTGCGCCGAAGTCAGCAGACGGTCATGGAGCAGGAGCGGTTGAGGGTTCTGGGCCAGATGGCGAGCGGTATCGCGCACGACATCAACAACGCGCTTTCCCCCGTCGCGCTCTATACCGAATCGCTGCTCGAAAGGGAAACCAATCTCAGCCCGCGCACCCGCGCCTACCTCGAAACCACGCAAAGGGCCATCGAAGATGTCGCGCACACAGTCGGTCGCATGCGCGAGTTCTACCGTCGCGGCGACACACAACCGGACCTGACACCGGTGGATTTGAACACCCTTGCCCGGCAGGTGATCGAGCTTACGAGAGCCCGCTGGCACGATATTCCGATGCAACGCGGCATCGTGATTCAGACGCGAGCGGTCCTCGCATCAGGCCTGCCGCCGGTGGCCGGCATCGAAAGCGAGATTCGAGAGGCGCTCACCAATCTGATCTTCAACGCTGCGGATGCGATGCCGCAGGGCGGCACTTTGACGGTGCGAACAACCTCGGCCGACGGGCGCGTTCACATTCTGGTGGAGGACACGGGCGTCGGGATGGACGAAGAGACGCGGCGGCGCTGTCTTGAGCCCTTCTTCACCACGAAAGGAGAACGAGGCACGGGGTTGGGCCTGGCGATGGTCTATGGCGTGGCACAGCGGCAAAACGCCGAGCTGGAAGTGAAAAGCGTCGTGGGCAGCGGTACGACGTTCAGCCTCAGCTTCCAGACCGGCGTCGCTCTCGCATTCGCGTCGCCCCCCGCCGCAGTGCAGAAGCCGCACTCGCGGCTCCAGATTCTGATCGTCGACGACGATCCGCTGATCATCCGCTCGCTGCGCGCGATTCTCGAAGACGACGGACATGCGGTGACCACCGCAACCGGCGGACAGGAGGGCATCGACATGGTGCGCGCCGCGGCGGAACGCGAAGAACAATTCGCCGCGGTGATCACCGATCTGGGAATGCCATACGTCGACGGCCGCAGGGTCGCGACCGCGGTGAAGACGGCATCCAAAAACACGCCGGTGATCATGCTGACCGGGTGGGGACAGCGGCTGGTGGCGGAAAATGACGTGCCGCCGCATGTCGACCGTGTACTCAACAAACCGCCCAAGCTGCAGCAACTGCGCGCGGCCCTGGCGGAATTGCTGCCGGAACCGGTTGAAAGAGCAGTCTGAAAGCTTACGCAGATGCCAGACACACCCATCGCCAGACTGCTCATCGTGGACGACGAAGTTCCGCAGATGAAAGCGCTTCACGACACGCTTGAAACCGAAGGCTACTGTGCGACCGCGTTCAGTTCGGCAGGCGCGGCCCTCGCGGCGCTCCGCGAGCAGGAGTTCGACCTCGTCCTCACCGACCTCATGATGCCGGAAATGGACGGCGTGACATTCCTGCGCCAGGCGATCGAGATCGACCCGACGCTGGCGGGGGTCGTGATGACAGGGCATGGCACTCTCGCCACCGCCGTCGAAGCCATGCAGGCTGGCGCGCTCGACTATATCCTGAAGCCGTTCCGCCTGAGCACCGTTCTGCCCGTTCTCGCCCGGTCGCTGGCGATTCGGCGGGTACGCCTCGAGAATGTCGAGCTGCACCAGGCGGTCGGGATGTACGAACTAAGCAAAGCAGTCGGTCAGGCGCTGGACTCCGACACGGTCCTGCAAAAAGTGGCCGATACCGCCCACGCGCAGAGCGGAGTGCGTGGGGTCTCGGTATTATTGCGAGCAGAAACACCGAGCGCGGACGGCGGAATACAAAGCGGGAAATGCGCAGGCGGCTTCCATGTGGCAGCCGCCCGAGGGGATCGGGCGGACGGGCTGCTCGGAACCTCCATCCCCTGTAGCGAGCCGTTATCGGAATGGCTGGCTCGCAGCCGCGAACCGGATCACGTTTCCGGTGAACATCCAACGGCCCGATCCCTCTGCGCGCCTCTCGACGGATTGCCCGGCAGTGTCTCGGTCCCGATGATGGCGGCGGGGGATGTCGTTGGACTTCTTCACTTCGATTTCGATCATGCGCGGCCGATCCGCGCGGGACAGATCAAAGCTCTGAACATTCTGGCCAGTGCGGCAGCGTCAGCGCTCGGGGCGGCGTCGCTCGTGGAACGTGTCCGCGCGGCGGATAAACAATACCGAAGGCTCGCGGAGAACGCGGGCGACATCATCTTCCGCTACGATGTCGATCCGGCCCCTCGCCTCGCCTATGTCAACGAAGCGGTGGCGGCGACGACCGGCTATTCGCCGGCGGAGTTTTACGCGAATCCGGATCTGATCTTCCGGATCGTTCATCCGGGCGACCGCGCGCTGATGGAAAACACCCTGCGCGGCGCGCACTCGAGCGGAAGCACTACCGGGATGCGCTCAGTGCATCGCAACGGAAACGTCGTCTGGCTCGAACAACGCGCTATGCACGTGCGGAACGAAGAGGGCCGCCTCGTCGCGATCGAAGCGATCGCACGGGATGTGACCGACCGCAAACAACTGGTCGAACGGCTGGAGGAAGGAACGAAGGCCCTGCGGCGCTCCCTGGTTGAGAAAACCGCGCTTCTGCAGGAGGTTCATCATCGCGTTAAGAACAATCTGCAGCTTATCTGCAGCCTGCTCTCGATGCAGATCGATTGTTCGAAAGGCGACTCGTACGCCAGACCCTTGAACGACGCCCACTCGAGGGTTCTCTCGATGTCGCTCATCCACGAGCAGATTTACGAGTCGGAAACGCTCGCCGATCTCAATTTCGGGGAATACATCGAAGTGCTGTCGAGTCGCCTTTTCGGGGTCTATTGCATCGACCCGGCCCGCATCCGGCTCGAACTCTCGATCGAGCCGATTCGACTCAGCGCGGATCAGGCGATTCCCTGCGGCCTGATCCTCAATGAGTTGTTGTCGAATTCCCTGAAGCACGGCTTTGCCGGCGGACGGGCGGGAGCGATTCGGATATCTCTTCGCGAGATCGCTACCGGCACGGTCGAGCTCGAAGTAGCCGACGACGGCGTCGGTTTGCCCGAAGGATTCCGTGTGGAGCACAGCCGGTCGCTCGGGCTCCAGGTCGTCGGAACCCTGATCCGCCAGATCGGCGCGGAACTATCGGTCACCGGCGAGGGTGGAGCGGCGTTTCGGTTTGCGTGGAAGACGACGTAATCTCAAGCACCAGCCAGAGCGATCACGACGGAACAATTGCGAGAGCGGCCCGGAGACCCGAACCACGGTCATGGACCCGGGTCGTCCAGCCGCGGCTGAGGTACCGGTATCCATCCGACAAAGCGCAGACGCTGACAGAGTCACCCCACCGGCCGTTCTGTCCCGAACGTTTGGAGCTTTTAGTCGCGCGCCAGCACGAAATCGTAGCGAGCGGTGCAGAAAGGCGGCTCGACGCCGAAGCTCGCCGAGTCGTCGTCCCCTGTGAAGTGCACGGGAAAGTTGCAAATCAGCGAGTCCTTGACGCCGAAGACGGCGTCCGAATCCAGATATTCATCGACATCGTCGAACAGGTGCGTGGTGAGCGACTGGTAGCCCGGGGCGGAAATCCTGAAGTGAATGTGGGCGGGCCGCCAGGGGTGACGGTTGGTCGCCGCGAGCATCCGACCAACGGGACCATCCGTCGGTATCTGATAGTGGACCGGACGAGTTGTGCGGATCACATAACGTCCGTCGGCGCCGCTGTGGAAGATGCCTCGCATGTGCAGATCTTCGACCTCCGGCCGTTGCGAGTCGTAAAGGCCGTCCGGGTCGGCTTGCCAGACGTCGAGTGTGGCACGCGCGATGGGCTGGCCGTCCATGTCGAGGACGCGGCCGGTGACGATCGTGGGCGTGCCGCCCTGGGCGCCCTCGGCTACATTCCCGCCTTCCGGCAGTTCCGGGCCGCCTTCACGGTAGAAGGGTCCGAAGACCGTAGACTCGGTGGCGCCCGCGGGCTTGCCGTTGCTGATGAGGTCGACAAGCATCGAAAGGCCCATCGTGTCCGAAAGAAGGATGAACTCCTGGCGCTTGTCGGAGCACATCTGTCCCGTGGCGGTGAGGAACTCGACCGCTTTCCACCACTCGTTTTCTTTGAGCCGCACATCCTTTGCGAAAGCGTGCAGGTGCTTCGTCAGGCTCACCATGATCTCGCGCAGGCGCTGATCGGGTGTGCCTTCAAAGCGGCGGACGACTTCAGCGGTAATGTCGTTCTCGGTGGTAAAGCGGGTTTTCGCGGTGGCGGTTTCCATGTTTTGGTTGTAGAGCGTCAGCGTTTGTAAAAGGGCGGGAGCTGGGCGTCGACGTTGATCCAGACCGATTTCGCGTCGGTGTAATCATGCATCGCTTCGAAGCCCATTTCGCGGCCGTAGCCCGACTGTCCCACGCCGCCGAAAGGCGAACCCGGATTGACGCGCTTGTAGCTGTTGACCCAGACCATACCGGTGTTGATGGCGGAAGCCACGCGATGGCCGCGTTGCAGGTCGCGGGTCCAGAGGCCGCCGCCCAATCCGTATTCAGTGGCATTGGCGATCTCGACGACTTCGGCCTCGTCTTTGAATCGGGTCACGCTCACGAACGGCCCGAAAACTTCTTCCTGGCAGACGCGATCCGACGCCTTCGCGGTGACGACCGTTGGCAGCACATAACAGCCCGACTGCAGCTCCGGATTATCGGGGCGCGTGCCGCCTGTCAAAATCTCGCTGCCCTGCTGTTTCGCAACTTCAATGTAGTTGAGGACGCGATCGCGATGTCCGGTCGAAGTGAGCGGGCCCATCTCCGTCTGCGGATCGAGAGGATTGCCGACGCGAATCGATCGCGTCAGCGCCAGAAACTTTTCGAGGAATGCGTCGGCAATCTTCTCGTGAAGGAGCAGGCGCGATCCGGCGATGCAGGCCTGCCCCTGGTTGTGGAAGATGGCGAAGGCGGATCCGGCAACCGCTGCGTCAAATGGCGCGTCGTCGAAGACAATGTTGGCGCCCTTGCCGCCCAGTTCGAGCTGGACACGCTTCAGATTTCCGGCCGACGCCTGAACGATTTTCCGGCCAGTGACGGTCGAGCCGGTGAAGGCAATTTTGTTGATGCCTTTGTGCTCC
This sequence comes from Bryobacteraceae bacterium, assembly GCA_036272235.1. Classification (GTDB taxonomy): domain Bacteria; phylum Acidobacteriota; class Terriglobia; order Bryobacterales; family Bryobacteraceae; genus BOG-234. The sequence continues at coordinate 28,937 of DATAZF010000039.1, forward strand.
GCCAGATACTGCCCGGCAGTGTGCCCATAGCCCGGCACGATGTTGACCACGCCCGCGGGAAAGCCGACTTCCGCCATCAGTTTGGCGATGCGAAGAGTGCTGAGAGGTGTCAGTTCCGCCTGTTTCAGAACCATCGTGTTACCGGCCGCCAACGCCGGGCCCATCTTCCAGCTCGTAAACAGCAGCGGGAAATTCCACGGCACAATAGCGCCCACTACGCCGAGGGGCTCGCGTGTTACGTAATTCAGGAAGCCGGATTCCACCGGCACGACGGTGCCCTGAACTTTGTCGGCAATGCCTCCGAAGTACCGGAAAGCCGCGGCGGTGCGTGGGACGTCGAGATTTCTCGTGTCGCGGATCGGGTGGCCGGTATCGAGGCTTTCGAGTTCACTGAGATAAGGCGCGTCAGCTTCGATTGCATCGGCGAGTTTGAGAAGCAGACGCCCGCGATCCGCCGCGGCCATGCGCTTCCATGCCGGAAATGCTTCGCGGGCGGCTGCGATGGCGCGGTCGATATCCACCGCCGTCGCCTCCGCAACTTTGGCCAGGAGGCTGTTGTCGTGCGGGTTGTAGACAGGGATAAGGCCGCCTTCGGCCGGGGCGACGAACTCACCCCCGATGAACAGACGAGTCTCGATGGATTGGATGCTCGAAGGAGCCGATTGTGTAAGGGTCGAGGTGGCCAATTCAAAATTCCACGGGATAAGGTTTCAGCTCGCCTTTGCCGTACATATTGGGGAGCCGGTCATCGTTATTTTCCCAGACGATCAGCATTGACCGCTTGGCCGAGTAACCTTTATGCCTGATGTCAGCCGGCATTGCCGCGACGTCGCCGGCCTTCATCGTGACTTTGGCGCGCGGACGTCCGGTCTTGCCGTCGTCAACGTCCCAGATGATTTCGTCCGTGGCCTGAATGAACCATTCGACGCGATCGTTGCCGTGCTGGATCGGCAGCGCGTGTTCTTCGGTCGTGGCGCAGAACTGGCTGTCATGCACGCAGGAAACGACCGACGGGTTCCAGGTGACGTCGGACCGCGAGACGTACCCGAACATGTTGAACGCATGCACCTGGCCCTCGAAACCGGGTTCGGCGTGGATCTCGGGCTTGTCCTGCGCCACGTCGGTAAACTGACGGTTGATCGGATACCCATCCGCGTCGGTGCGATAACCGAGATCGCCAGGCAGACCGACCATGCGCTTCGCCACCATGCGCTGGCGCTTCAGGGCCGCGGTGTTACTGCCGTGCTTGCGGCCATAGACCAGGCCGGTCTCATCCGGCGCGGCATAGGGATCGAAGCCCTCGTTGGTCCAGTCGTCGAGAATGGCCTCGAAGACGTTGCGCAGGTCCGTGGACTGGAACGTTTCCACATAATGACGATTGGCCGCCCGGTACGCTTCATTGAGCAACCCGATGAACATCTCGACCGTTCCGTAATGGTTGATGGTGCCGAAGACGGCGTCGAAATTCACGGTGCCGTAGAAAAACCCCCAGCCGACATCCCTCATCAGGGCGCGCAGAAAGGCATCGATCTGCATAATGTGACGGTTGCCGGGGCATTGAATGTGCGCGAAATATTCGTCCCGATCGAACTTGAACTTGCCGATCGAGAATGATTTGTAGCCGAGTGCGTTGACAGCGGGAGTGGTGGCGACTGAGCTCATGTGTAATATCTCCTCTGTTTAAGCTTTCGTCTGGCAGATTTCGGCCCAGCGCTCGATCGTGAAATCACCCAGGATCGTCTGCTGCAGCATAACGCCGGGTTTGGCGCTGCGGAATTGATAGGCGGCACCCTTCGGCAGAAGCGCCATGTGGCCACGGCGCGCCTTGACCCACCCCATCTTTTTGCCGGCCGGCTCCTTGTCGAGCTTGACCGACCCTTCTTTGCCTTCCGGAACAAGGGGTATGTCGGGCTGTAGAAGATGAACTTCGATTTCGCCATCCATCACAAGAACCGCTTCATCGTGCGCATTCGAGTACCACGGAGACGTTCCTTCCGCGCGAATGGCCTCAATGACGTATTTCAGGTTCTTGCCGACCGCCACCTTTTCGTAAGGCTTCGACCTGGAGGCCACTTCGAAGCAATTGGAAAACGCGTAGTGCTTCGGGTCGTCGTCGATAACCTGAACGCTGCCCTTTTCATAGTGGTCGAGGGACCCGAATACTGTGTGATAGCTACCCATTCCTGCGTCTCCTGTGTGTTTGTTTCCGGATGGATGGTTGTGGTTCGTCCACACGATACCCATTTTTCGCGGACAACGCAAGGTTAGCGAAGAATTGGTGGCGCGGCTTGCAGAAATCGGGCGTCCCTGAACAGATTCGTTACATCGGAAGCGCGGCTATTGATGCAGCGTAATCTTCACCACGCGCTTCTCCGCGACGAGCCGGAAACTGCCGCCGGGCCGCTCGGTCTCATACTTCACGCGCAGCGCGAAGCAACCGAGGTCGGGAGCCATCGACAAGGTCATCCGGCCGTGTTCGGTCCAGCGTTCGCGGAACATGTCTGCCCGGTGTCCGAGGATCGTTTCGGAGCCGAGGACAACTCCGCTGATACAGCCGGTGATCGCGCCGGGAATCGCACGCAGGAAAGAAAAGTGGTCCACTGCCAGACACAAAGCTGCGCAGCCGGTGATCGCACCGACACTCTGCGCCGCCCTGGCCCGGCGCTCGGCGCGAAGGTTCTCCGGCATCATGATCCGTTTGTGCAGTTCGCCGACCGCGTCGGCCGCCTGCCACAATGCGGTTTTCAGGAGATTCCCCGGACTCGACCGCGACCATATGGTTTCGTTGCCGTTGACGTTATACGACGTTGCGTACATCTCGACTGAGGATGATCCGTCATCCGCATATCGGAGAAATTCAGAGTTAACCATCCATGGAACCTGTGGCGCCTGCTGTGGGACCGCCTTTTGGACCACAAACAACAGAAGAGCCGCCGCGGCGAGGAGGGCTCCGGCTGAGAATCCCGCTCGCCACGACAGGAATAACGACAGGAATAATGCCGGCCGGCGATTGCGAGCCACCGTGAACCCCGCTCGCACGCGCCCGCGGAGTGAAGGCGGGGGCTCCGGAGTATCCCAGGTTTTCAGAATTTCGTCCAGTTCGTTGTCGGTCATTTCTTTCGCTCCAGATCCGGATATGCCGCAGTGAGAGTTTCTTTCAAAGACGCGCGAGCGCGTTGCAGGCGTGATTTCACCGCGCCCAAATCGAGGGACATCAGCTGCGCGATTTCCGCGAGCGGTATGTGCTCGTAGTGCGCGAGAATAAATACCTCTCGTTGCGTTTCAGGCAACTGCGTGACGGCGCGCGCCACCAGATCGCCAAGCTCGTTGCGGAGAAGGTCGCTTTCGGGCGAACTGACCTGCGATACGGCTGCACTCGCGGGGGCATGCTTGCGAAGACGTTTCAGGGATTGATTGCGGACCACGCCGAAGAGGTAGGTTCGAATCGGCGTACGCGCCGGGTCGTAGGACGACGCAGGGCGCAGCAATTGGAGGAAGCACTCCTGAACGACGTCTTCAGCGTCAGAGAAAGAGCCCGTGAGCCGATATGCGAAACGGAACAGCGCGGCGTGGTGCGCATCGAAGAGCTCGAGAAATGCGGCTTCCCCGCCGGCGATGAAATCCATCTTGTTTGAACAGTATTACCGCGAGATGGGAAAAGGAATCGGCCATGCAGGCAAAAGGCAGGGCCGGCCTTTTGCCAATGTCACGGCTTTCGGAAGGCACACAAGGGATCGTGGCTGCGGCCTCCATAAAGTGGATCGCCTGCCTTACCCGGCTAACGGAGCCAGATTGACCAGACCGTATCGACCGTCGTGTGCGTGATTGATGATGCGAGTAGCCGGCGGCGCGCGAGCCATGCGCGTCCGTAGAATATTCCGGCGATGGCCGCCAGAATTACGTACCGCCAGTTGAAGTACGCGGCGCGTTTGTTGAAATGCGCAAGACCGAAGAGAAGCGACGTGACGGCGAGGGCGCGGTTCCTGCCGATGCGCCGCTCCAGAAGATTGAGCATCAAACCACGGAAGAACAGTTCTTCCGGCAGAGCGACAAAGAACAAAGTGAACAACCATCCGGCGGCGAACGCGAGCGGATCCCCGGATGTCCTGTGTAAATGAAGGAAGCTCAGGAAAAACCCAAGTGCTATCGCTATCGGAGTGAAGAACAGGAATTCGCGCAGGCCAATCGCAACATCCGATAGTTTCAAGCGAAGATCGAAGCCTATGCCCGAGATGGGGCGAATCACAAGATAACCATAGAGACCCGCATCGACGAGGAGTAACTTCGGCAGAGCGTTGAGGCCGGCGCCGGTCCATGCGCGGTCGAATAAGTGCAGATCCACGGAGATACCGAGAAGCGAGAGGACCAGCCAATCGCGCCAGCCCGGCTCGCTCCCACCGGCGTTTTGCATAAGCATGCTGACTGCGAGGACAATCGCCAACATTCCCAGGCATTCCGAGATGTGGAATTGAGCGGAGATGAAGTAGGGCGCCATCAGCAACAGCGGCGCCAGAGTCCGTGCCAATGTACCTTTCAAACGATGGCGTATCCATTCGCCGAAGCCGAATCCAAACGCCCAGTACGGCGCGAGCAGCAGCGCGGCGCTTAATGCCGTGGCGGGGGAAAGCGCAGCGTCGAAACGTTTAGCCACCAGCCAGAGGCAGGCAATGAGTGTTATAAAACCCACTGCCAATCGCGCGGCACGACTATTCATTCGGTGTAAGTCCAACATTTGCACGTGATCGCCGATTGACAGAAAGTTACACTCGCAATCGTAACGGGCGTGCGAGCTTCGCGTCTTACCTTGTGGAAGGAGAATTCAAACTATTATGACTGCAAAATCGTTACTTATCGTAGGTGCTCTGGGCCTCGCCACCATGGGAATCGCAAGCGCAAAATCTTATGACGTTGTTCTTGCATCGCCTGCCAAAGCGGGCACCACGGAGTTGAAGGCCGGCGAATACAAGCTGAAGGTGGAAGGCACGCAGGCTACGTTTACCGACGTTCAGACATCGAAGAGCGTGACGGCGCCCGTGAAGGTCGGAAGCGCTCCGCAGAAATTCGCGGCGACGACAGTCGAGACCAGTGCCGGCGGTGGCGATATGGACAACATCAAGGCTATCGACCTCGGCGGCTCCACTATGAAGCTCGAGTTCGGTCAGTAGTCGAAACAATCAGTTCTCCTTCGCGGAGAAGACCGCATATTCCGCGCGAGCCGATCAAAGGCCTTTACCGCCCTGCATGAGCGGCGAAGGCCTTTTCGATTTGTGGAAAGGCTTTTCAGTTTCCTGCGCGCCAAACGCATTCCTGCATAATGAATCGGTGGCCGTATTCGCTTGTAACGTTTGCGGGAAGAAAAATTCCTGGTCCGGCGAGCCGTTCGAGCGAGAGAAAGCCGGCTGCATGCACTGCGGATCCACTCTGAGGACGCGGGCGCTGCTTGGGGCTCTGTCGATGGAATTGTTCGGCACGCGGCTCGCCTTGCCCGATTTTCCGCGGGTGAAGAGCCTGCGAGGCATCGGGACCAGCGATTCCAATCAGTATGCGCCACGGCTGGCGGAAGTCTTCGACTACAGGAACACGTTTTACGATCGTGAGCCGCGTTTCGATCTGGAACGGCCGCTGGAAGAGGGCGCCGCATACGACTTCGTTTTATCGAGCGATGTCTTTGAACACGTAAGCCCGCCGTTTGGCCGGGCATTCCGTAACGTGTTCAACCTTCTCAAACCGAATGGCGTCCTCGTATTCACGGTGCCTTACGATGTGGAGGAATCGACGGAGCATTTTCCGGATCTGCATGAATACGGCCTCCTGGAAGTAGGCGGACGCACTGTGCTTGTGAATCGAACACGCGCCGGCGCGATCCAGACAGCAGAAAATCTTACCTTCCACATGGATGGCGCCGGGCAAGCGCTCGAGATGCGCGTGTTCTCGGAACAAATGCTTCGGGATGGACTGGCGGCGGCCGGTTTCAGCAGCGTAAAGATTTACGGGGAGAACTACCGGCCGTTTGGCATAGTTCCGGCGGAAATGTGGTCATTGCCGATTGCGGCGCGCAAGGGACCGTTCGCCTGGAGCGTCGATGCAATGCGCGATGTGATGGAAGAATGGCGAGCGCTGCGGGCCGCGAAGAAAGAAATGGAACGGTTGAGCCATGCCACCTGGAGCCGCATCGGGCGCAAGCTCAGGCTGCTTTGACATGGCCGTCACGCATGCCAACTCCCCTGGACATTCCGCTATTGTTCGATACACCCATTGGATCAATGCGCTTTCTTTCTTCGCGCTGCTGATTAGCGGCATCGCCGTGCTGTTGGCTCATCCGCGTCTTTATTGGGGCGAAACCGGCGCCGTTGGAATGTCTTCGCTGCTTGACTTGCCCTTGCCCTTTCTGCTGACGGGACAATCCGGGTGGGGACGTTCGCTGCATTTTCTTTCCGCGTGGATCTGCGTATTGAACGGACTCGCCTATGTGGGCCGCGTCCGCGCAGGGGCGCTCGCCGGCTACGCTTTTGTGCAGCGGCTCAGCTACGCGGTTGTCGTGTTCCTGTTGCTCCCTTTGATGATCTGGACCGGCTTCGCCATGTCACCGGCGATCACATCGGTCTGTCCTGTAATCGTGACTTCGCTCGGTGGGCAGCAATCCGCTCGAACAATCCACTTCTTCGTAGCCGCCGCCCTCGTTGTGTTTCTCTTCGGGCACGTTGTGATGGTGTGGATCACCGGCTTCCGCGTCAATATGCGCGGTATGATCACCGGCGCAGGCGGGGATCTCAGGAGTATCGCCGAATGAACTCGCGCCGCAAACTAATCACCAGTGGACTCGCGGCCGCAGCCGGGGCATCCGGCCTCGCGGTCGCCGCGCGACTGGCGGACCGCTATGGCCTGATCCCGCCCGATGGCGGCGGCATTTATGGTGCGGGCGCAACCCTTACGTATGCCGCGCAGCGACTGCTGACGTCCAGGCGTTCGATGGCTCGTGAGTTTGATCGCAGCCGCATTTCGAACGTTTTTCCCGTGAAGGGCGACCCTCCGGAGAACGATGCCTATCAACGCCTGCTCGCCGGGAACTTCACGGGATGGCATCTCACAGTAGACGGAATGGTCGCGCACCCATTGCACCTGTCACTCGATGAATTGAAGCGCCTTCCCGCCACCAGTCAGATCACGCATCAGGCTTGTGAAGAAGGGTGGTCCGCTATCGCCGAATGGACCGGCGTGCGGCTCTCGTGGATCCTGAATCTGGCGGGAGTCGCTCCCGGGGCGCGATACGTTGTCTTCTTCCCTTTCGACGTGAACTGGGACAGTCTCGATATGGATGACGCCTGGCATCCGCAGACGCTGCTGGCCTGGGGGATGAACGGGCGCGATCTTCCCGCGCCGCACGGGGCGCCGGTGCGGCTGCGCGTTCCACGGCAACTGGGCTACAAGAGCGTGAAGTTTCTCTCGCGCATTACAGTGACCGACAGTTTGAAGAATATCGGCAAAGGCCTGGGCTCGATTTCTCCCGAGATCGGATATTCGTGGTACGCGGGAATTTGAGAGTCTTCGGGCGCTTCACAGCCCTCGAAAACCGGTAGAATAGCGGCGTGACCACCTTCCGCCTTTTTCTCTGTGGCTGCGCTTTTGGAACTGCCGCGATGGCTGCAGCGCCGACATTTAATAAAGAGGTCCTGCCGGTCCTCGAAAAGAACTGTCAGAGCTGCCATCGCCCCGGCGAAGTGGCCCCGATGTCGCTCCTGACTTACGCGGACGCGCGGCCCTGGGCGAAAGCGATCAAGGCGGCCGTAGTCGCACGCAAAATGCCACCGTGGTTCGCCGATCCGGGCTACGGGCATCTCGCCAACGACAAACGTTTGAACGACGCTGACATTTCGACGCTGGCGGCCTGGGTTGATGGCGGAGCGGTGGAAGGCGACGCCAAAGACAAACCGGCGCCGATGACGTTTGAAGCCGGCTGGAATATCAAGCCCGATGTCATTGTCGAAATGCCGAAAGATTTTCAGGTGAAGGCGACTGGGACCATCGATTACCAGTTCATCCGCGTGAAGGCCGATTTCAAGGAAGACATGTGGGTGAAAGCGGCCGAATTGAGGCCCGGCAATCCGACGGTCGTGCACCATATGAAGGCCTGGGTTGTGCCACCGGGATCGCGATGGATGGCCGATGCCGAGCCCGGCGAAGCTTATCAAGGCCGCGAAACCGGGATCAATGAGATGAACGATGGCAATGACATTATCGGCAAATTCAATCCCGGCCTCGGCGCGCAGAATTTCGATGTGGATGGCGGCTCGGCGAAGTTCGTGCCGAAGGGCTCGGACATCGTTTTCGAGATTCATTACACCGCGGCCGGCAAGCCGATGACGGATCGGTCGAAGCTGGGGCTCGTGCTGGCAAAAGCTGCTCCGGCGCGGCGCTTCTTTCTTTCGGCGGGACCGACCGCGACGAACCTTGTGATCCCGCCGGGCGATGGTAACGCTGAAGTGGTCAGCGAGGTCACCGTCGGGCTGGACGACGCGAAGCTCGTGTATGCGCAGCCGCACATGCATTTGCGCGGCAAGGATTTCGAATTGCGCCTGATCTATCCGACGGGCGAAATGGAAACCGTTTTAAAGGGCAAGTTCAACTTCGAGTGGCAGCTCGGCTACGATTTCGCGAAACCGATTCCGCTGCCGAAGGGCACGCGCGTGATCGCGATCACGCATCTCGACAATTCGCCGAATAATCCGTTTAATCCGGATCCGGCGAAGGAAGTTCACTGGGGCCCCCAGAATTGGGACGAGATGAGCAACATCTTTGTGGGGCTAACGTTCGACCTGAACGATAATCCGGCGAATCTGTTCCGGCGGTCGGGGCCGAGCCTGCTGCCTCGCGGAAAGAATGGGCCGACGCTGTCGGCCCTGCAATTGAAGTAGGGGGCTATTCCGGCGCAATCTGCCTGGTCAGCTTGATCTGCGCGTTCTGGCCAGACATCACACTGACCGGAAGCCCGCCACCGCCATAGCGACGCATCCATTCGGGCACGGCGTACTGCACGAGGTTCTGATCGTCCCATGCATAGATCGTGTAGTCGCCTGGCGCCAGGTTCTGCAGCTTGAAATGCCCGCTGGCCTGAGCAGTCAGGCTTGCGACGCGCCTCGTGCCCTGCAGCAGCATGATTCCAGCCACCGCCGGTTGTCCCCCCGCGTCGACGACATCCCCTTCAATCGAGCCGCCGTCATCGCTCAGGGTAATTACGATGGGGCCGGCGCTCTGTGAGATCGTCACCTCGGACCCAAGCATGTCCTGACCGCCCAGCGTTGCGCTTTTTACGTAGTAGGGCGAAGGCGGAAAAACATCGACCCGGTAGGTACCCGGAAGAAGGTCGTTGACGGTGAAGGTTGTGTGATCTGATTCCCACTTCACCTGACCGCCGCCGTTGACAGGCTCCGATGGGCGCAGGTTGATTCCGAACTGCGGCAGAGATGGGGTTTGCGCCGACTGCGAGGCCGCATGGACGATGCCGCTGACTGTGAAACCGGAATCGAGATGCACGGCGACGTTGTCGATGTCAGCCGATCCGGCGTCGATCGGCACGCGCGCAGTGAGTCGCTTGCCTGCTTCAAAATAGTCCGCTGTCAGCATGTAAGAGCCGGGCGGCACGCGGAAGTCGAACTTACCGTCGCGGACCGCGCCGGGCATGTTGCCGCTGAAATCCGAATTGATATTGCGGCGAATCAGGTTGATGCCGATGCCGCGGCCTTCGGGAAGTCCGGAAATGGTGCCGCGCACGTGGACAGGAGGGATCTGGTTCAAAGTGAAATCGGCCTTTGTCTCGTGGCCGGCCGGAAATTCCGTGGCGCTGGCAGCGCCACCCTCCAGGGGGCCGGGATAGCAGCTATCGACCGCGATGGTCTCCGGCGTCGACTGCACAAGCCCGGGTGACTGGTTCTGGTGAGCGCACAGAATGTATTTTCCCTGCGATAGATTCGCGATCCGGTATTCTCCGAGATCGTTTGTATTCGTCATCCCCGCCTGCTGGAAGCGGGGTTTGCCGTCGACGACGCGCGCCGCGAGAACCATGACCTGGACACCCTGCACGGGGTCGCCATCGGAATCCTGAACCTTCCCCCAGGCCACCGCCTGCGGCACGAGCTCGGTCTTCAGATCGTGGACCGGCGAGCCGGATGTGAGCGACAAGCCGATGAAAGTGTTCGCACCGCGTCCGCCCGCGGATCTCTGCAGAAAACCGGGACGGGTTACCTGGAGTGACCCCGGGGCGCAGGCGAGGTCCGACATGGTCCATTTGCCGGAAGAGTCGGTTGCGGTCGAGTAAGCCATACCCGCCGCGTTGAAATTCACGTGCGCACGGACGATTGGCTCGCCTGTGATGGAATTTACAACCGATCCATCGGCGGCGCAGTCGAAACTGCTCGGCCGGGCGGGCGGTTGCGTGCCGAGCCGTACACCGAGTTGGCCAGTGGAAAAACCTGAGGGCAGCGATCCGCTGATTTGGCCGGTCACGACGCGTGTCGGCGTCTGCCCAGGCACTAAAACCGCCAGAATGAATACCAGCGAGACGGTTTTCATCATCTGGATTACCGATTGGACGCCGCCAATCGGCCTTGAGTTCCCTGAAGCATCCACAAGAGAACATTTTCTCAGAAAATGCATGTACCGCCAGCGGTAGACGTATTTACCCTTCGGCGTAGCGCTTCGGCATGAGGAGCGTCAGGGCGTCCGGAACAGTCGAGATGGCGGCGGGAAGAACGCCCACTGCCTCGCCGTCGGTCTGAATATAGATCCGCTCGTCTTCCGGCGCATCCACGCGCACTTCGGTCGCGCGCGTGAGCACAACGCCGCTGGTGTTGTGCAGGCGCTTCGCCACCGTGGCGCCGAAAAAGCGAACATAATCCTGCCACTGATGATTCTGGAACACGACAACTTCGAAGTCGTCATCCGTCAGGCGGATCCGGCGGGCGATCTCGAAATCGCCGCCGTAATTACGGACGCGGGTGATCAACGCAAAGCTGGCGCAGTACTGCGTGCCATTTACGGTGAGATGAAAGCGCGGCACGGGCCGGCCGAATTGTTTGAATCCCCCGTGCCAGTAAGCAAGCTTTCCGAGCTTGCCCTTCAATGCCAGGTCGAGCTCATAGACGATGCGCGCATCGAGCCCGACACCCGCCATCAGAAGGAAGCGGCGACGCGGCCGATCCGGCCTCTCCAGCACGCCAAGGGCGATGCGCACCGGGACCGCATGGAGAAGCTGTTTCGCGGCGTGGTCGGGCCGATTCGAGAATCCGATTTCATTTGCGAGGACATTCGCGGTGCCAGCCGGAAGAATTCCGAACAGGATCTTCGACCCGGCGATGCCGTTTGCAGCCTCATTGATCGTGCCATCCCCACCGGCCGCAAGGATAAGATCGCAGCCGGCGTCAATAGCTTTGCACGCAAGTTCTCCGGCCAGCAGGGGACCGGGCGTCGGCATGAGGTCCACGTGCGCTCCCGCACCCTCGAGGACGCGCACGGCGCTGTCGAGCCGCGATCTTCCGCTGCCTTTCAATCCACCGGCGAAAGGGTTGTAGATGAGTCCGATACGATGGGGTAGTAGGGAAATAGCGTCAGGCCAATCTGAAGAAACCGATTATAGCGAAATGTCAGCCAGGACCTCCGCCAGCACACTTCGTGAACACGGGCCTCGGGACGAAGCAGAGAAGCTTCGTGAGGCGATCCGTCATCACGAGCAACAGTACTACGTCCTCGACCAGCCGGAAATCAGCGACAGCGAATACGACGCGCTGATGCGGCAGTTGCAAGCTCTGGAGGCAGAACATCCGGAGCTGCAGACGCCGGACTCGCCCGCGCGACGCGTCGGAGGCAAGCCGCGCGAGGGTTTCCAGAAGTTGCGGCACAGCTCGCCGATGCTGAGCCTGGATAACGCGCTCGATGAAGGGGAGTTGCGCGCCTTCGATGCGCGAGTACGCGAGTGGCTGGGCGCCGAGCCGTTCCGCTATGTAGCCGAGCTCAAGATGGATGGCTTGTCGATGGCTGCCCGCTACCAGCACGGCTTGTTCGCACAGGCAATTACACGCGGCGACGGAACGACTGGCGAAGAGGTGACCGAAAACGCGCGGACCATTCGATCGGTTCCGCTCCGCGCGGCCCGGAAAGAAGATTTCGAAGTCCGCGGGGAAATCGTGATGAACCGGCGAGCTTTCGAGCGGCTCAATGCGGATCGCGAGGAGAGCGGTCTGACGCGTTTTGCGAACCCGCGCAATGCGGCGGCGGGCTCTCTGCGCGTGCTCGAGCCGAAGATCACGGCATCGCGGCGCCTCGATTTCTACACGTACGTTCTGCTCGATGAGCAGGGGCGCGCGATCTTCGGCAGCCATTGGGAATCTCTCGAGTGGCTCAGCCACCACGGGTTCAAGGTGAATCCGAAGCGGCTGGTGTGCGACACGATCGAGCAAGCGCTGAAATTCTGCGCCGAGTGGGAAGCGCAGAGGGAAGAGCTGCCCTACGAGATCGACGGCGTCGTCCTGAAAGTGGACAGCATCGCGCAGCAGCAGCGCCTCGGGTTCACGGCAAAGGCGCCGCGCTGGGCCATTGCGTTCAAGTACGCGGCGCGCCAGGTGGAAACCGAGATCGTTGACATTACCGTACAGGTGGGGCGAACCGGCGCGCTCACGCCAGTGGCCCACCTCGCTCCGAAAGTTGTCAGCGGCGTGACTGTCTCGCGGGCCACCCTCCATAACGAAGATGAAATCGCGCGGCTGGGATTACAGATCGGCGACACGGTCGTGGTGGAGCGCAGTGGCGACGTGATCCCGAAGGTCGTTCGCGTGAAGATGCAGGGTACGCACCGCAAATTGTTCCGGATGCCACGGAACTGCCCCGTCTGCGACGGCCGCGTCGTGCGCGAAGAGGGCGAATCGGCCAGCCGCTGCATCAACGTGAACTGTCCGGCGCGGCTGAAGGAATCGATCCGGCATTTCGCGTCGCGCGGCGTGATGAATATCGACGGGCTGGGCGACGCGCTGATCGATCAACTCGTGGATGGCGGCCTCGTCAAGGGCGTCGCGGATTTGTACGATCTTACAGCGCAACAACTGGCGGGACTCGATCGGATGGGGACGAAATCCGCATCCAACGTGATCAAGAACATCGACCATTCGCGCTATCTGCCGATGCCGCGTGTGATCACATCGCTCGGGATCCGCTTCGTGGGCGAGCGCACTGCCGAGCTTCTCGCCGAGCATTTTGGAACCATGGAAAAACTCTCGACCGCGACGCTCGAAGAATTGCAACAGGCGCCGGAAGTCGGTCCGAAAGTCGCTGAAAGCATCAACCTTTTCTTCCGGGAGCCGCAGAACCAGCTTCTGCTGGAGCGTCTGAAGAAGGCGGAACTTTCGTTCGAGTACACGGTCAAGCAGAAGAAGGATGGTCCGCTGACGGGGATGACGTTCGTGCTTACGGGAACACTGCCGGGCATGTCGCGCGAGGAAGCAAAGTACCGGATCGAGCACGCGGGCGGAAAAGTAGCGGCGGCCGTAAGCCGAAAGACCAGCTTCGTAGTGGCCGGAGACGATGCCGGCTCGAAGCTGAACAAGGCCCGAGCGTTGAATATCCGCGTGATCAGCGACGCCGAACTGATGGCCATGCTGCCGGCCGGTTAGGATGCCATTCCAACGGCGGTTGGATTTTCGCCGGGGCAGCCGTGCCACCATCGTGAAGACCAGCGGCATTTCAGAGGAGTTTCATTGAAGCCCATCGTTACGTTCCTTTTGGCCGGAATGCTCTCATTAAATGCACAGCCACAGAATCAGAGCTGGGACGCGGTGGTCGATCGTTTCTTCGACCAGGCCGATTTCCGCTTCAATCCGAGCGCAGGGACATCCGCGGGCTTTCACCAGTACGACTCGCATCTGGAAGATTTCTCCATCGACGCGATCCGGCAGGAAGTCGTCGTTCTCAAACAGTATGAGCGCGAAGTGCGCGATTTCCCGGCAGCGCGCCTGACACCCGAGCAGGCCGCGGACCGCGACATCGTCCTCGGAACCATCCGTTCCAGCCTGCTCGATCTCGAATCGATTCGCATCTGGGAAACAAATCCGGACCACTACTCCAGCACGGCCAGCAACGCCGTTTTCGTGATCATGAGCCGTAACTACGCGCCGCAGGACGAGCGCCTGAAATCGGTCATCGCGCGCGAGCGGCAGATGCCGAAGATGTTCGATGCGGCCCGTACGAATCTGAAGAATCCGCCGCGCGTCTACACCGAAGTGGCGATCGAGCAACTGCCGGGCATCATCAGCTTTTTCCAGAAGGATGTCCCGCTCGCATTCACCGCTGTGCGGGACACCGCATTGCTCGACCAGTTCCATGAGACGAATGCGGCGGTGATTCGCGGCCTCCAGCGATACGCCCTCTTTCTGAAGAACGACCTGCTGCCCCACTCGAACGGCGATTTCCGCATCGGCGCAGACAATTACCGGAAGAAACTGCTCTACGACGAGATGGTCGATATCCCGCTCGATCGCCTGGTGCAGATCGGCTATGCAAATCTCCGGCAGAACCAGGAAATGTTCCGCGAGACAGCGAAGAAGATCGACGCGCGCCGAACGCCCCAACAGATTCTCGACGCGGCGGAAAAGGACCATCCGACAGCCCCAAAACTACTCTCCGCCTTCCGCGACACACTCGGCGGGCTCCGGGAATACATCGTCAGGCACGGAATCGTGACGATTCCATCGGCAGTTTCACCGATCGTGGAAGAGACGCCTCCGTTTATGCGGGCGCTGACGACCGCTTCGATGGACACGCCGGGCCCTTACGAAAAAATCGCCAAAGAAGCGTACTTCAACGTCACACTGCCGGAGAAGAGCTGGACACCCGCTCATGTCCAGGAACATCTGGAGATGTTCAACCGCGGCGTAATCACGAGCACGTCGATTCACGAGACGTATCCGGGCCACTATGTGCAGTTCCTGTGGGTGCAGAGCGCGCCTTCGAAGGTGCGCAAACTTCTCGGGGCCAATTCGAACGCGGAAGGCTGGGCCCACTACTGCGAGCAAATGATGATCGACGAAGGCTATGGCGCGGGGGATCTCAAACTGCGGCTGGGCCAATTGCAGGATGCGCTGCTGCGGAACGCGCGGTATATCGTCGGCATTCAGATGCACACAGGGCAGATGACGTTCGACCAGGCGGTCGAATTCTTTGTGAAGGAAGGAATGCAGACCCGCAGCACCGCCGAGGTGGAAGCGAAGCGCGGCACTTCGGATCCGACATATCTCTATTACACGCTCGGGAAACTCGAAATCCTCAAACTGCGCGAGGATTACCGGAAGCTGCGCGGCGCATCATTCAGCTTGCGCGATTTCCACGATACGTTCCTGAAGCAGGGATTTCCGCCGATCAAAATCGTGCGGCGGACGATGCTGGGGAACGATTCGCCGGTGCTTTAGCGCGTTACTTGACGCGGCGTTTGGTGAGGCGTGCAAGTGTGGCCAGTTGCTCCAGATACTGGCGGAGCGGCCGGGCAGGCGTCCCCCAGACAGGTTCGCCGGCGCGCACGATCTTGGATGTCAAAATACCCGCGCCAGATCCGATGATGGCTTTGGATTCAATGCGGGCCTTGTCGCCAACGCCCACCTGGCCGCCGACGATGGCATAATCGCCAATCGTGACTCCGCCTGCGAGTCCCGTCTGGGCAGCGATCACGACATGTTTGCCGATCCGGCAGTTGTGGGCGATGTGGACCATATTGTCGAGCTTGGTCCCATCGCCGATCACCGTGGCCCCGAGGGTGGCCCGGTCGATACAAGTGTTGGCGCCGACCTCCACTTCGTCGCCAAGGGCCACGGTGCCTACCTGGGGGACCTTTCGATATGCCGTTCCCGCGAGCTCGAACCCGAAACCATCCGCGCCGATCACTGCACCGCTGTGAATGACACACCGGGCGCCTATGGTGACGCGATCGTAGATGGAGACACGCGGATGAACCACGCAACCTTCACCGATCTCGACGCCGTGCCCAATAGAGGATCCGGCACCAATGTGCGTATTGGCGCCGATGCGCGTATTGGCGCCGATTGAGACATATGGACCGATCTCCGCCGTTCGATCGACAAGCGCCCCCGCCGCGACGCACGCCGATGGATGGATTCCCGCAACAACCGGCGGCGCGGGAAAGAGCAGGGCGAGCGCCTGCGCGAAATGAGAACGCGGCCGCGGAGATTCGATAACCGTTTGCCCAGCCAGGCCTGCGAATTCGGGCAGGGCGATAATGCAGCCGGCCGCCGAGCGCGCTGCCGCGTCGAAGTACTTTGGACCGCCTGCGAAAGCAAGCTGATCGGGACCGGCATCATCGAGGATCGCCGCTCCGTTGAGGCGCCTCGATGTGTCGCCGCGAATAGTAAGTCCCAATCGAGCCGCGAGCTCTCCAGCCGTAAATTCCGCCATCCTTGCCGACGCTAGCACACCTCTGACAGCGTTGGCAGGCGGGGCCTTCTCAGAAGCCAGGAGCCGTTAACGTACCGGGCGCTAACTTTAGATAACGTTCGCTGAAATAACGCTGCGGGAAGTTAGATTCGGGCTATACTCATTTCTGCAACGACTCAGCGATGCTTAGCCAGCCATCATTGCTCGGAGCGGGTCAGATCTTATTGGGGATCCTGGTGGCGCTTGCCGCGATTTTCGACATTCGCTCCCGCCGTATTCCGAACTGGCTGGTGCTGGCCGGGCTTATCGCCGGCGTTGGATGGAATGTGTACGCCTCAGGTTGGTCCGGGCTCCTTCGCTCAGCGGAGGGGCTCGGACTGGGTTTCATACTTTACTTTCCTTTGTATCTGATCCGTGCCCGCGGAGCCGGCGACGTCAAGCTTCTGGCCGCCGTAGGCGCTGTAACGGGTCCAGGCAACTGTGTGTGGATATTTCTATTAACCGCGGTACTGGGCGGAATTATTGCTCTTATTCTTCTGCTGTTCCGCGGTCGCGTTCGCAAAACATTTTTTAACGTCGGATGGATCATACAGGATCTTTTGCATTTCCGGGCGCCTTACCGTAGCAGCGATGAGCTGGATGTAACCACCAGCAAAGGAATGCGGCTTCCCCACGGCGCCATGATTGCAGTCGGTGCACTCGCGTTTATTTATATGGCGAGATACCAGGTCCATATTTAGCGGAGGTCATTCATAATGGCGATTCAGGTCTTCCTATATCTCCAGTTACTCGATTTTCTGACAACCCTGGTCGGCTTCAAACTCGGCGCCAACGAAGCCAGTCCCTTCATCGCGAAACTCATTCACGCGACCTCGCCCGCCTGGGGAGTCGCGGCATCCAAAGTCGTTGGGCTTGGAATCGGTGGGTTATGCGTGGTCCTGAACCGGGTCAAGCTCGTAGGATGGATTAATTACTGGTACGCCGGGCTTGTGGTGTGGAACCTGTCGATGATACTGGTCGCCGGCGACCACATTCTGGCGGGCTAAGTGTGCCGGGCCATGGTGGCGCGGGCCCCGCGCGCAGGCCATTGACAGGTATCTACGCCGCTCGCACCATCTGCCGCCACGGGTCAATCAATTCGAACGGTGTCCGAACCGCTGCCACGGTCTCTCCAATTTGGCGGAAGGCCGATTCCGCGAGGTTGTCCTCTCCCCGGGCAATTTTGAGGTAGTCGATCTTCTTCGCATCGATACCCATGATGCGGCAGCAAGTCGCATCCACCGCGACCACGTCGCTGCCCGCCACGAGCACGCCCGAATTCTTCGGCGTCCCCTGAATGGGCCCGTTCCCTTCCATGCCGATAATGCCATCCACGATGGCAAACTGGCGAGGGAACAAGTGGTGAATGTCGACGATCGACTGCGGGATACCGGCCCAGTGCAACACGTTCTTGGGCCATCCGTAAACGCCCCCCGGAATCAGTCCGAAGAGGTTCTTCATCGCCAGTGTGGCGCCGGCCCAATGATGTGTCTTCATCTTCGGCAGCGAAACGAGCAAATCGCAGTCGAGGACGGTGCAGGGTAGATAGAGTTCTTTGAGTTGTGACACCGGTTGCGGAACAAGGCGCTTCGCCACGCTGTCAAGATTGAGATCGGTAAACAAGTCCTCGAATTTCGGCACAGTGGAAAAATATCCGGCCGCATCGGCAAGATCGAGCGTCGCCCGCCTGTGTCCCGGCCCCTCCGCGATCTTCACATCGGCCGCGCCCAGCCTGCGGAATGCCTCATACGCCGCATGCACGACCATCGGATGCGTATTGATTGACGTGTGCGGATCGAACTCGACGAGATTCGGCTTGAGCACGATGCGCTTGCCGCGGACGTTGAGGCGATGGTCCGCAACCATCCGGTAAACCGTGTCGTAGACGTCCGTCGTATAGGCAGGCGCCTTCACGATGCTCACGGCAGATTTGTAGCCCAGGGCCGGCACGCGCCGCGTTTGCGCCGATTTGGTTTTGGACGACCCGCACCGCGTCAACGCCATGCCTGCGACGGCCGCTCCAAGGATTTCCCTGCGTGTCACGTTCATGGAGTTTTTCAAATAAGGAGTGGATTCCGGTTTGCCGATGCGATTGCTGTCAGTGCCGCGTCAAGTGTGGTTCGTGGCGCGGCTGCAGGCGTCACGTCTACCGGCTCTCCGTGCGCCGCCAGCCCCATGCGGAGCCAGGCGATTCCTTCGGCAGTTCTGCATTCGGCGAGATGCCGGCGACCTCTTGTTATGGCTCGCCTGATAATCTCGCTTCGCGGAGCCCCCGCCAGTGCGGTGAGGGCGATTCCCGTGGTTTCGGGGTACGAGTCTCCGTCCCTGCCCAGCGCGCGATTGGACCCGTGATTCCATCCTCCATCGGCGCACACGCGTCCGAACAGGAACTCCGCGCCCAAGTCGACTCGCTTGCGCCACTCCCGGTCTTCCCCGCGCCGGAGCGCTCGCTTGAAGGCCAGGATTCCCAGCGATGTGGGAATGACCCACGCCGCCGCCCCCGGGAACCATGGCCATCCGTCCGGATATTTTTCTTTATCGCCGTTGCGCCACATTTGAAATTTGTAGCTCCAACTCGACTCACGTCCGGTCTGGCCCTCCAGCCACGCCAATGCGCGTTTCATCCGGTCCGCCCCCACTGTCTCCTCAGGCAGCAGGACGGCCAATGCCGTTACCCAGGTACTTTCCGCCACGTCAGGCTGCGGACTCCAGCCGCCATCTCTGCGTTGCGTCGAGCGTAGAAATTTCAGACCTGCTTCGAAACTGCGCCGGTCAACCTGCGTGACGGTCTGGGCGAGCAACACAAAAGCGGTGGGTTCAGTCCATGAACAGCCTTTGTTGTAAGCCCAGCCGCCATCACGGTTTTGCCTGCTTCTCCAGTCGGTCATTTCGAAGACTTGCGCTCGTTCTTAATTCGTGGTCGGTTCCGGCGTGGCCCACTCTGCTCGTGGCACGGTGGGCCGCGTCATCCGGCGATCATCTTCATTCCCGACTAGCCGCGCGCTTTGCGCTTGCTGCGGCGAATGATCAGAAGGGTCAGGAACAGACCCGCTACTATCCAAAGCACTGCTTGCATCACTGTTGGGTTCATCGTCTTTGTTCTCCTTTTTTTGTCGGTCTAAGTTGGTCTTCTCTTGATACACGCAACCTGGCCCATGCCCCCAGGTTCAGATGGGGGGCCAGCCTCCGCATTCCCGCTGCCGGCATGTGGCTGCGCTACACATGCCGGGAAACCTGTTGTCGTTGCTAATGCGACCTGCGCTTGCGCCGCCGCTGCAGGAAGAGGACCAGCACCCCAAGGGTGGCAATCCATAAGATCGATTGAATCAGCGTTGCACTCATATGCGTCTCCCTTTCCTTTCACTTACTTGCCGAAATTCTTCATCATCGGGAACAAGTCCTGGAACAGCTTCAACATGGCGGGTCCTGCCGAGACGATCATCATCGAAGGCAGGATAAAGAGGAAAATCGGGAATACGAGCTTCACGCCGACTTTCGCCGCGCGTTCCTCCGCTTCCTGTTTGCGCCGCAGCCGCATAAAGTCGGAATGCGTCCGCAGGCTTTCCCCCATGCTCGTTCCGAAACGATCGGTCTGGATGAGAATCGCCACCAGCTTGCGTAACTCTTCTTCGCCAGTCCGCTCCGCCAGGTTGCGCAGAGCTTCCGATCGCCTCTTGCCGGCGCGCATCTCGAGCCCAACCAGGCCCAGTTCGTCGCTCAGCTCCGAATGCGTCTGTTCGATCTCGCGCGCCACGTACTGCAGCGCCTGATCGAGTCCAAGTCCCGCTTCCACCGAGACCACCATCATGTCGAGAGCGTCGGGCAGCGAGAGCCGCAAATTCATTTGGCGCTTCCGCACCTGCTTCTCGAGAATCATTCCCGGCGCATAATAGCCCAGACCTGTTACCGCGATCAGGAACACGATCCGCAGAATAGGATTGTCGGTGATGTGCCGGTGCAGCGTCAGCGCGAAAAAGAACATGACAATGCAGAAGATCACTTTGATGCCGAAGAAAATCCGTATTGCGCCGTCTGAGCGGAATCCGGCCATCATGAGTTCGCGCCTCGTCACCGTCTGGTCGCCCGCGGTCAGCGGAATCTGCTCGCCGATCTGCTCGAACACGCGCACCACAATGTCTCTCGGTTTCGCCGAAACCGTTTCGGCCGCCGCGGTTGCTTCCGCCATGCCGCCCACGCGATCGTAGATCCGGCCCGGCCGCACGTAGGCGCGGTAACCGTAGATCGAGATCACGACCATGAGAAGCAGGAATAAGAAGGATGCGAGAAGTATTGGCAGCATGTGTCCTGTCCGTCAAACCTTGATCTTGATGATCTTGCGGATAAAGAAATTGCCCAGTATTTGTGCGACCACACCCGCCGCCACGATCTTGCGTCCGATGGGATTGGTCACCATCGGATCGAGATAGCCGGGCGAACTGAGCAACAGACCGCCCAACGTCGCGATCGGCAACAGAACCAGAATCGTGGCTGTGAGGCGCCCATGCGCGCTCACTGCTTTGACCTGCCCTTTGAGCCGGAATCGCTCGCGGATGATCTGCGACAACCGGTTCAGAATCTCGCTGAGATTGCCGCCGGTCTGCCGTTGCAGCAGCACCGCCGAGCAGAAGAACCGCACATCGGTGATGGGCACGCGCTTCGAGAAGTTCGAGAACGAACGATCGAGCGAGGCGCCCAGGTTCTGCTCGTTGAACAGCGCACGGAATTCCTGACCCAGCGGCTCATGAATTTCTTCCCCCACCATTTCGAGGCTGATCGTGAACGCGTGGCCGGCGCGCATGGAGCGCGCGAGAAAGTCGAGCGCATCCGGTAATTGGGTCTCGAGCGCATCGATCCGTTTCGTGCGTTTCTTCGAGACATAAAAATATGGGACGAATCCCGCGCACAATCCGAGGGCCAGCGCGCGCACCGCCGGCGGCGCGCCGAGGGGTACGAAGATGCTGGCGATCGCTCCGAGGGTAAACGTCACGCCCATGGTGGTGAGCAGTCGCGTCAAGGTCCAGTCGAGCCCCGATTCGGTAAGCATTTGCGTGAAGAACCCGGTGATGTTCAGCTCGCCCAGGAGATCCTGCACAACGTCTTTTTGCTCGTCGTCAACAAGCAGGTTGACGTGATGATCTTCGCCGTTCTCGGTAACGGTGCGCAGCATCGACACGAGCTTCCTGCGGCGCTGCTTTTCGTAAAAACGCAGCCCGAAGCCGATCGAAAACAGCAGCAGCACAAGAATAACCAGAAACGAAACGGCGATGATCGTGTTCATTACTGGCCGATCTCCACCACCGTCTGGAAGAGCGACGCCGGCAGCTGAATGCCCGACGCCCGCAGCTTTTCATAGAAGCGCGGCCGGACGCCGGTGGCTTTGAACCGGCCCAGCACTTTGCCGTTCTCCGCTATGCCGTTCTTCTCGAAGACGAAAATGTCCTGCATGGTCACTTGCTCGCCTTCGAGCCCGACCAATTCCGTGATGTAGGTGACCTTGCGGCTGCCGTCGCTGAAGCGGGCGCACTGCACCATGAGATCGATGGCGCTCGTGATCTGCGAACGGATGGCGCGCACGCCCATATTGGCGTTCGCCATACCCACGAGAACTTCGAGCCGGCCCACGGCGTCGCGCGGAGTGTTCGAGTGGATCGTCGTAAGGGAGCCGTCATGGCCCGTGTTCATTGCCTGCAACATGTCGAGTGCTTCTTCGCTTCGGACTTCGCCGACGATGATGCGGTCGGGCCGCATACGGAGGGCGTTGATCACAAGATCGCGAATCTTGATGGCGCCGTTGCCTTCGATGTTCGCCGGCCGTGTTTCCATGCGCGCCACGTGAGTCTGGCGCAGCCGCAATTCGGCGGCATCTTCGATGGTGATGATGCGCTCGTTTTCCGGGATGTAGCTCGACATGACATTCAGGAGCGTCGTCTTGCCCGCGCCGGTGCCGCCCGAGATTAGAATGTTGAGGCGCGCCCGGACCGCCGCTTTCAAGAGCTCGAGCATGCCGTCTGTCAGCGCCAGTTTCTTGACAAGGTCTTCACCTTCCAGCAATTCCTTCCCGAAACGGCGGATGGAAAGCAGCGGACCATCGACCGCAACCGGCGGGATCGCGGCGTTGACGCGCGAACCATCCGGCAGACGCGCGTCAACGAGCGGCGAGGATTCGTCCACCCGCCGCCCTACGCGTGCCACAACTTTTTCGATAATCCGCAGCAGGTGAGTGTTGTCTTTGAACTCGACCGACGTGCGGAACAACTTGCCGCCGCGTTCGATATACACGAGCTTCGGCGTCGTGACCAGAATGTCGGAAATGGTTGGATCGCGCAGCAGCGGCTCCAGAGGGCCCAGACCGAAGACTTCGTCGAGTACCTCCTCGATGACGCGCTCTTTCTCGGCAAGACTGAGTGGCGTGCGCTCTTCATCCACCAGCTTGGCGACGGCGATGCGGATCTCGGCGCGCGCGCGTTCACCGGCCAGTGAAGAGAGCGCTTCAAGGTTGATCCGGTCGAGCAGCTTCCGATGGATCGTGAACTTCAGCTCCTGATACTCGGCGCCCGTGTGATCGCGGTTCGCGAGACGAGTGACCCATCCCGCTTCCGGCCCGCTGCCGTTGCCGTTCCCGTTAGTGCCTGCTGTTGTGGTCGCCATGTAAGTTGTGCAGCCCTATGCCTGCGCGCCCTGCTTTGCAGGATCGCTCGCCTGCGTTCTGGAAAATCCCGACAGAAATGAGAGCCAGCGTTTGGCTCCCTGCGGCTGCGGTTGCTCCCGCGCCGGGCCTCCGTTCCCTGAACCGGCGCCTGTTTCAGGCACGCTCGATCCTCGCTTGCGCTCGCCCGGGCCCCGCGCAAGAATCGAATCCGCCAGCGCACCCATTTCTTTTCCGAGCGGACTGGCCGGTGGAAGAAAGCGCCCCTCGGAGTAGGCGTCGTAAAGCGATATGTGGTCGTTCCGGAAGACAGCCTCGCAGGTCCGTCCCAGCAATTTTTCTGTGGCCGTTGGGTCGAGCTTGCCTTTGTCCCCGGCGCGATTGAGCAGGATCTTGAAACGATTGCCCGCAATCCCGCGCTCTTCCACAATCTGGATTGCGCGCCTTGCGCTTTCCACACTGCTCGCGTCGGGGGTCGTGACGAGATACAACGTTTCGAGCTCCGGCAGCGAATCGAGGGCGGCCACGCTGACGCTGCGTCCGAAATCGACGATCGTGAGTGGGTATGTCGAACGGATGAACCGCATCAGGTGCGTCATCTCTTCGCGTTCCGGGGCCCGTTTCGCCGCTACTTCATCCGGCGCCGGAATGACATCCATCTGGTCGGGAAGTGACGAGACGAGGCCCTTCCAAAGGCTCGAATCCATGCGCCGCAGATTGTCGATCGCGTCCCGCACGGAGTAAGTATTTTTCGTTTTCATCAGGAAGCGAAGCAGCCCGGCTTCGAAATCGAAGTCGGCCAGCAGCATCGGCTGTTTCGCAGTTCCCTGTTTCGGAGCGTTCTGGCGGGCGATTGCAGTCGCGACATGAACCGCCAGCGTGGTGGCGCCGCAACCGCCCCGCGCCGAAAGAAATCCGAAGACCTTGCCGAGCGCATTGGAAGAATCCGTCCCGCCCTTCGAGCGGTTCGCGGAGAGGCGTTGGAGTGCGTCGCGCAACGTCTCAGCCAACGGCGGATAGAGATACTCGTTGGCGCCTGCGCGCAGTGCTTCCAGAATGAGCGTCGGCGAGGCGTCGGGATTCAGAACGAACACCGCGGGCTGTGATGCCGTATTGCGCACGCGGCGCACGAACTCTTCGAGCGGAAGCGCGATATTGCTGGTTTCGACCAGCACGACGTCGACGCGATGCCGCTCGATCCGATCCAGCAGCGCGTCTGTTTCCGAAGCATCGCTTTGATCGACGCCCTGTTCGACCGCCAGGCGAACCGGCAGATTCTGAACACATGCGTGGGCCTGATCCCAAATCGTGCGGTTCGAGATAGCGAAGGCGGCCGTCAATGGCATCATGCTCATCGCGCCCCTCCACCTGGTGCCGCCACACTTGCCGTGCCGCCGGATCCAGCTGGTGATGTGGCAGACATGGGCTGCGTAATCGCGGGACTGAAGCCCGGCAATGCGCCCGTCGGTGTTGGTTGTGACGCCGGTTGTGACGCCGCCGCCCCGCCCTGCGGCCCCTGGCCGGCCTTCTGCAATTGTTCCAATTCCTGCACTGGAATTTCTGTCCGCACCGATCTCGCCGGCCCGGGCCCTGTCTGATCCGTTCCCGGCGTGCGCGGCGGCTGCGTCAGGATGCCCGCGCCTTCGATGAACGGCTGCGGCCGCGGCAGATCCGGCAGGTTGTCGCCGGCAGGTATCGGCTCCACAAGTTCCGGCGTCACAATTACCAGCAGTTCTGAATTCGACTTGCTGATCGACCGCGACGTGAAGAGCTTTCCAAAAAGAGGAATGTCCGCGAGGCCGGGAACCTTGCTGAGCGATTCCGTCGTCCGGTTGTCCAGCAATCCAGCGATTGCGAAACTCTGTCCACTCTGCAGCTCGATTTCGGTGTCGACGCGGCGCGTGTTCAACGCCGGAATCGTGGAGCCTTGTACGGAGAGCGAGTTGGCAAAATCGAGCGAGCTGACTTCGGGTGTGACGTGCAGCCGGATTGTGCCCCGTGGTGTCACCGTCGGAAGAAAGTGGATCCGGATGCCGAATTCGCGGAACGACACCGTTACCTGCCCAACGCCGCCGCCACCACCCTGCAGATTTGGAAACGGAAATTCGCCGCCCGCGACGAAACTCGCTTCTTTGCCGTTCATCGCCAGCACGTTCGGCTCGGCAAGGATCTGCAGAACGTTCCGGTTGGCAAGCGCTTTGAGCGTAGCGCCGATATTCAAATGCGGATCGAAGAAAAGGAGATTGAGCGAGTCGCTCAATGAGAACGCCGTAGGCGCGCCCCCCACGGGAAGACCTGACACGGTTGTCGCACCGTACGAGCCCGTAGTAGTACTGAAAGGAAAGCCTACCGGCGCTCCAAAGAAGTTGGCTCCAAGGTCGGAGGACTTCGAGCGGTCCACGTCCGCGAAACGGACCTTCAAAAGTATCTGGCGTTCCTGCGGGGGCAGATCGACCTTCAGAAGGTTGATCACCTTTCCCAGCGTGGCCCCTATGGAGGCTGCGCGATCCGCCTCAAACAAGTCTCTGACCTTGCCGGTAAGGTAGACCGTCCCGTTGTCGACCGTCAGTTGCACGTTGCCGCCAAGTTCCTGTTCCATCAGCGCCTTCGCGGCGTCGACTTTCGCGGAATTGGGCTTCACTTGTACGTCGTACTCTCTTCTTGACCCGTCGTTCAGCCAGATCACCAGACTGGTATCGCCGGCAGCGCGGCCGTTGATCATCAGGCTTCGCGCACTCACCGGCACAGCTTCAGCCGTCTCCGGTGCAGCGATCGAAACGCGCTCGATGTTCATCGGCAGATCCAGCAGATGCGTCTTGCCCGCACCCACCGAGATTTGTTCGAAACCCGCCGGCGCGGTGAAGGTGGATTGGGCGCGTAACGCGCCCACTGTCGCGACAAGCCCGGCCAGCAGCAGGATATCCAGAATAATTGTCTTCACTGCCGCGCCTCGCCAATCTTTGGAGCATCGGGATTCCGGAACGTCGATTCGACTTTCCGGTCGCCGTTGAAGACTTCAATCGTCACCATTTGCGGTTTCACGGGCGCAGAGGGGGCGGCAGGTCTGGGGGCTGGGGCGGGAGCCCTGGCCTGGCTTCTGCCCGACTCGCCTTCGACTTCGAGACGCGAGACGCGAATCTTTCCGCCTGTGAACAAATTCGACGTCGATGCACCGGGTGTATTTACGATCGTCGTATCCGCCGGGTTGCGGAGCACAAGCTGGATCGTCTGCTGCGACGCCAGATTCATGATCTCCGCCTGCTCGGGCGTCACCAGCAGGTTGACGACCTGCACGAGCACGGGCTTGCCTTCCGCATCTTTCTGGTAGTTCTGGCCGGCCGAAAGAACCTGTATGTTCTGGAGCAGGGTCCGGGTAACCGACCCGAGACCTTCCTGCCCGCCCGGCGGAGTTCCGAGGACCAGAATGTCGACGCGCATGCCGGCGACGGCAAAGCCGGCCACCCCGACCACTTCATTCACGTGCACGGCAAATGCCCGCATGCCCTGCGGAATTGTGGCCGCGAATCCGGCTCCGCCTCCTTTGGGCGCGAGCGAACCTTCGTAAAACGGCGCGTCGCGGTGAATCGGCGAGGTTACGCCGCGATTGACGATGTCATCTTTCTTATCGATCGCTCCGGGCGGAGGCGACAGATATTCCTGCGTCGTCACATCCCTCTCCTGGACGAGCGCTCCGAGTTCGAGGTCATGCGCAGCCACCAGGACCTTTATCGTTGCCGGTTTGGTGGAAGCGCCTACGGTAATTCTCGATGCGATCAATTGATACAGTACGAACGCCGCCCCGGCCGATACGGCCAGAGCGAAGGCGAACACACCGATTAATCGCTTTTTCATTGGTTGTTATCCGGATTCAAAATTCAGAAATAAGGGGGCGTCTGTGTTGGAAACGCCCCCGGGGGGAGCCGGTTAGCTCGCTGATATCGCCGCGTTTGACAGTTGGCTGCTCGCGGATCCCCAGATTGCGCTGACACTGGAGCCCGCGCTGACAAACAGAGACGCTGAAGCCAGCGCCACGAATGCCAGCAATAAGGTGTATTCGATCAGGTCCTGGCCCTCTTCGTCCTGCCAGAACTTTTGCATGAAAGCCCGCATTCCTTCTTCTCCTTTTCTCCATGGGTGCTCTTGCGGAGCCCTTTTTTAAGCCAGCCGGGTTTTGATCCCCGCCGGTGTGAACCCTGACACCGGAACGGTATTCGCCGCTCCGGCGCCTGAAGCCAGGTGAAAACTAGCTCGCGGAAAGGGCCGCGTTCGACAGCTGCGTGTTGGCCGAACCCCAGATCGTGCTGATGCTCTTTCCGGCATTCACGAAAATCGCCGCGGAAGCCAATGCGATGAAAGCCATCAGCAGCGTGTATTCGATCAGATCCTGGCCCTGTTCGTCCTTTACGAAACCCATAAATATGTTCTTCATTGTGTGTGTCCTCTTAGGTTGTTGGTGGTGTGGTGTGTTGGGTGATCTTGCGATCATTGGTCGTATTCGTGATCGCGTGATCACGAATTTTCCCCTCATTACTGGAGATGAGAGAAACTGGCAGCCGCGAATGGTCTGAAGCGGCGCGGCGAAAAACGACGGTCACTGTGTCGTCGTACACCACGCGCCATTCGCGCGAAATCTTGAGAGTGCTGGTAAGGGCGAACTTGGGCGAAATCGCGATCGTGTCGATGGCGTATTTGTCCAGCGTCTTTTGCCAGCCGGGCTTTACGTTCATCACATCGAGGTAGCGTTCCCCGAATTCGTCGCCGTAGAAATCGCTTCGCCCGTCGACGAACACCTTCTTCGTCGGGTACAGATGGTAGATCAGGTAGTCGCCCCACTCGTCTTCGGCAAAGATATGGTGCGTCTCCGGCGACAGCAACAGCGGGAGCGCGGCTTCGGGATAGAAGGTGGGGTCGTAAGTGGACGTGAATTTCGCGCTCATTGGTTTGGGCGCCAGCAAAAGCGCGGCGGCAAGCAGCACAGGCAGCACGGATACGATGTGCACCCTCCATAGACGGTCCGTTTCCTCGAAGCTTGCACTGGAGGTTTCAAACCAACTGGACGCGCGGCCCACCCAGGCGGCGAATCCGGAGTTCCGACCCGCATCGATAGCCGCCACAACGGCTCGCGCCACCAGCGGCGCCGCGGCGATCGCGAAAATCGGCACATTGCGCTGTGCGATCAGGGAGAGATGCAGCCAGCCCAGGCTCATAAAGACATCCGCGAACCGGCGATTGCGGGCGTCCCACAATGCCGTCAGCAACGCGAGAAACATGAGCGGCTCGAAATAGACCACGACGGGAGCGTGGAAGTTCATCGACTGAAATTCGCTGATGTGCTGCAGCTGATATGGGTCGGTGATGTAGCCGATGACATGCTTGTGCAGCTCCCAGCCGTAAGGGTTGATAAAGGTGACAGCCAGGCACCCGAGGCTCGTCGCCAGCCACGGTTTGGTCGAACGCAGGAATTGCCTGCGGCGTTCCGCGCCGGGCTCGATCGCCGCATTGAGCAGGTCCGATCCGATATAGCAGGCAAATATCAGGAACACGATGAAAAAGCCGCCATGAAGATTAGTCCAGAGCAGCGTCAGCGGCACCATCCACGCGAGCAGCTTTGTGCGGCCTTCGGCGGCGCGGTTTGTTATGTGGAGTGTGACGACCAGGAAAAGAAGAGTAAAAAGATGGGGCCGTGCCAGCCAGTGAATCGCGCAGCCCCCCGTCGCCAATAGGGTCACGGCTATGGCAACCAAACTGTTATTGCACGTGCGCCGAATCAATCGGAACAGGCCGATGCTGGTGAAGCAGATCACGATGATGCTTGCCAATACCACCCCAGCCAGGCCAAATCGCTGGTGAACCATGGCGAAGAGAGCGTCCCACAGCCACTCCCACGCAAACCAGGGCGCGCCGGGACGGCTGAACGAGAAAATGTCGATGTGTGGAACCTGATGATGCGCGAGAATCCACTCGCCTGTGCGAACGTGCCAGCCGGTATCCCCGTCGCCCAGGAGCGTACGGGCCCCCGACAGCTTCAGGAAGATAAAGATCAAGGGCATCAGGAAAGCAAGATCGGTGAGCGAGGGAAGAAATCTCGCGATGGCCGGCACCTCACTGGAAGCGCCTGCACTGGAAGCGCTCGCAGCGGATTGGGGAACGCCCGCGATGGGTTCGCAAATGGCAACTGCGGATCCTGAAGCGGCGACTTCAGATTTCGTCTCGAGGGGAAAAAGCATCAGATGATCCGGTCCACAGCCACGGGCATCGAAGCGAGGTCATTCACTCGGACTGCATGTTTACTTTTTATAAAGCGCATGCTCAGGATCCGCAGCGCGATCGCGTGATTGTTTCCCGCGCACGGAGTCACGCGTATTACTTCGGTCCTGCACCGCATCACCCTGGGGCCAACTTCGGAATTTTCCGGTAATTTAAGGTCCAGAATCAGTTTTTTGTCTACGCTGGGAAGAGGAACACCTTGCATCCAGCGCATGAGCATTCCGGTGCGGCTCACGTTTTCCGTGATCGAGCGGAGCGGCTCCACGTGCACTTTTCCACCGCCGATGAAACAAGTAAGTTGCACGTCAATTCGTGACTTGGTTCTGCGATCCATTTGTCTGCTGTAGTATGAATTCTTCCGCGAATGCCACTTTTCAGCAATACCGAAAATGGGTTGTACGCGGACACTATCGATGGTTACGGCCTGAAGTTAACTCCGGTATTGGGTCCGGGTGTCACCTTCCGGCGAAGGTGTGAAAATTATGTTAAACATTTGAATGAAAGCCACTTGTAGTTCTTAATCCAAGGCGTGGGGAGGAAGCCTTGTCGACCCCGAATACCCCTGGTATTAGTGCTTGTGGGAAGCGCGGAGACTAAAGGTAGTATTCGATAGCGTGATGATGAATATTCAAAAGAAAACTACAAAAAGTATTAGATATTTTATCTGCAAAATGATAAGCTCCTTCCATGGCTAATGTACTCCTTTGCAGCGATGAACCGATTCTCGCTGAAGGTCTGGCGCGAATTCTGGCGAGCTCGGAAGCCTTGGAGCTGATTTCCTACTGTCACGGAATTGACGATCTCCGGCCGCAAATGGAGCTGCACCAACCCGATATCCTGTTAGTCGACCTGACCGCTGGCATTACTTTCGGTGTGCTGAGCGGTCTTCATGAGGTGGCGTCTCATGCCAAGATCGTTCTCTGGGTTCACTCAATTTCTACAGAACTCGCGCTGCAAGGCATGAGCCTCGGCGTTAGAGGTATCCTTCGCAAAACCCTGCCGACGGAAACGCTCATGCGCTGCCTGACCCGGGTAAATGAAGGAGAGTTGTGGTTTGAAAAAGCGCTCACCGACAGCATCATGTCGGCGCGCCGCTACTCCCTCACCCGGCGCGAGGGGCAGCTGGTCAGCTTACTCTCTCAAGGCCTGAAAAATAAGGAGATAGCAACCGCGCTCAACATCTCTGAGGGTACCGTGAAGGTATATCTGTCGCGGTTGTTCCAGAAGCTCGGCGTGAAGGACAGATTCGAACTCGCGCTCTATGGGCTCAAGAATCTGACACCCGGCGGTGGGTCGCTTGAGAGTGTTCCTCAGAATGGGGGAACGAAGCAGAATGCGCCGGTCTGGCAGCCGCCGCGTTCCTTCTTTGTGGAGAGAATGCCGGTGCAGTCGCAGCAGCAAACCGAGCGTCGGCCGGCCAGCAGCTTCAAGTTCTAACCCGAAGTTCGAACGTAGAAAAGGGCACGCGGAATTAAATTCCCGCCTACCCCTCGGATTTTCCCGATAAACTTTCCGTGATTTCAGCTTACGGCGTGGGTCAGATTCAACGCGTCGTCCTCGGTTTTCATCAATTCCAGCCCGTCCAGCACCCGTTGTAGTAACTCGTCAGTCTGCCCAACCATCATCCGAAGGGCCTCGACCGCCCGGCTTTGGTGCTCGAATCTGACATCAACGCCGCTCTGCAGGCGCCCAAAGACGCGATTCAGCGTCTGATCCAGCTCCTCCTTCGTAACCATCTGATCCATCTTCAGTTGAAGCTGATCGCTCTGTGCTCCCAACCGCGCAACTGCCAGATGCACGGTGTCGATTCGCGCCCCAAGAGTCTCCAGTACAGCGGCGTTCTCTGTCGCGGTGCGCGCGTTCTCGGCCAGGTTGTCGAGAATGCGAAGGCTCCGGAACAATCCGAACGCCCCACCCACGAGGATCAATCCCGATTTGGCAACCGTAAAGAGAGTCTTGGACAACAAACGCAATTATAAAGACTTTGCAGCCGACTGTGGAGTCTCACTTTGAAACGAAGGTACCAGAACTATTCGACCGGATTGACCCCGGGAAGTACTACACTTCGTTAGCTCCAAACAGGTATAAATGATAGGACGTGCCTGAAACCGGCTCACAGGCGAATCTTATCCGACGGGGTACAACGGGATCTACGCATCGTCCTGCTGCCCTCGTGCCACAGTCTGACGCCGTGGCTGCAGCCGCATGGGCTGACATGCTTTCGATGATCGGACAAAAGAACAGCCGGCTTTTTGATTTTCTAAAGCATGATCTCGGAGAGACGCCGCGTATACCTCGTCCGAACATTATGTTCGAGTTGGAACGGGAGCGCTCTCGGATCGCCCGCGAGTTGCATGCCGGCGCTGGTCAGCCGCTCGCAGGCATCAAACTGAATCTGGAGATGCTGGATAGCTGCGCCGCCGGCTTGCCGCAGGCCGGCCGCGACGCCCTCGCGCGGCTCCAAACTCTGGCCGAACAGGCACTGGATCAGGTAAGGGCGGTTTCCCACAATCTCCATCCTCCTGACTGGCAAGGGCTTACCACGGCGGAGGCGCTGCGCTATCTCGTCCAATCGAGCGGCTTGCGTGTCCGGCTCCAGGTCGAAACTGATATTCAGTCCCTGCCCGCTGAGCCGTCGCACGCCGTCAAGATTGCGCTCTACAGGTGCGCGCAGGAGTGTATTTCAAACGTCCTTCGCCATTCCGGCGCCACACGTCTGGCTCTCTCCTTCGAAAGCGCGGGGGAAGTCGCCGAATTGCGGCTGGAAGATAATGGGCGGGGCTTTCCCGCGAGGCCCACAGGGCGCACAGGCATCGGTCTTGTGGCGATTCGCGAACATGCGGAGGGCTTGGGCGGGACATGCACGATTTCGAGCGGGCCTCAGGGCGTCGCCATAAGGGTCCGGCTGCCCCTGGCCGCAGAGTAAATGCCAACAATCTTGAACTTACACAGGATTTGCCAGTCTGGAGAAGCATATGGAAACAGCTAAGTCCGTAACCCTCGTACTCGCGGACGATCACGGGATTGTCCGCGAAGGCGTGGCTGCCTTTTGTAGTTCCCGTCCGGATCTGAAGATTCTCGGACAGAGTTCCGATGGCGGCGAGGCAGTCGAGCTGATCCTGGCGCTGAAACCGGATTTCGCCGTACTGGATCTGAACATGCCGAAAGTTAACGGGCTCGATGTCATTCGGCGCGTCCGCCAGGCCAAATCCGAAACCAAGCTGATCGTGCTCTCGATCAGCCGCGATGAGAATACAATTCGGGAATTATTTCGGAGCGGAGCCAACGGATATCTATTAAAAGACGGACCGGCCAGACATCTGTTCGACGCAATCAATTACATTCAGGACGGAGGTCAGTACCTGACGCCGCTGATTCGTCGCGAATCCATTGATAACAGAAGGGAAAAGAAGGATCCACTGGCCCTCCTCAGCAAGCGCGAGTACGAGGTATTCAGCTTTCTTGTAGATGGAATGCGGCCTAAGGATATCGCTAAAATGTTAGAAATAAGCCCCAAAACTGTGGACACTTATCGCGCTAATATAATGCGAAAACTGGAAGTCGACGGCATCGCCGGCCTCGTCCGGTTCGCCATTCAACGGAACCTTCAGACAACGTCGATTCCCAACTGAGTCATGGGCTCTCCCGACTTCAATCAACCGAATTTCCCCAGGAATTAGCCTGGTACCAATAGGGTAAACCCCGGTCATGGTACCCGGCAATGATCCGAAAGTACCAATTTTGACTAATATTGTGAATATCTCACGGGGTTAAAAACTACTTAGGTAGATTCCCATTGGCTAACTTATTCAAGATTCTCGCGGCGTCGGTGGGTGGCGGCCTTGTGCTCGGAGCGGGAATCCGGCTGGGTGAGGTGATCGCGAACCGCGAGCTCGCCCTACTCGATCATGACAGCCCAGATCGGGGCAGGCTCGATCGTGACAGGCAGGCCTCGCGCGGAAAGCTCGCTGATCGCGGCGCGCTGGAGAACCGCCCGTATGGCCCGGAAAGGGGGTTCGAATCTGAAACTCCCGCCATGATCGCCGCGCGATTCGATGCCCAGACCGCGGAAATGACGGCCGTCCGCGCACACCTCAGAAAGGAAAGCCGCCAATTGGAAGAGTTGGGCGAAACCTCGGTACGGCTTCGCGGCGAACTGCAGGGCTGGCTCGAAAACAACGTTACGACACGGATGACCGAAGTCGAAGCCCGTCTCAAGTCCGAGGCCGAGCGCGGTCAGCGGCAGATGCTCGACGCTTTCGTCGACAGTGTTGAGACGCGCGTGATCAAGCGAATATCAACTCTGGAAGAAGAAGTTTCTGGTCAATCCGCCGCGATGACCGAATTGTGTGCGTGCTCCCTGCGGACCGAGCAGAGCATGCAGAAATTGCTCGGCGGCCTTGACCGCATGATAAAGCACCCGTCCGCTGAGGAAGCGCCGCCGATACCGCCGGCGCCTGCGGCTGCGAAATCCGCCGAGCCCGGGCCCGCTACTCCTCCACCCGTGGATCCTACGCCGCTGTCGCCGCCATCGTTCGCCGAGCCGCGACGACGCTCGCGATGGAGCATTTTGGGGTGACAGCGCGGCCCGCATCGAGTCTCTTTCCGCAAGCTGAAAAAGTACTGGCCAGGAACGAACCGCGGCGTTTCACGCTAAAATGTTACAACGCCTCAGGTATCGATGGCTTCAACCGATAAACTCACGATCCTCCTCGCCGATGAGGATGCGCTTCGCCGCGACGGTCTGGCCGCTGTGCTCCAGGGAAATCCTCAGTTCGTCGTAGTCGCGCAGTGTCCGGATGGCGAAGCCGCGCTGGATCAGATTCGCCGGTTGCGCCCCGACGTCGCCGTGGTTGACCTCAATCTCCCGAAAGTGCACGGGATCGAGTTGGTGCGGCGCGTGCGCAGCGAAGCCCTCGGCGCCAAAATAGTCGTCCTTGCCGGGACGACGGATGACGACATCATTCGCGAGGTCGTGCGAGCCGGCGGCGATGCTTACCTGCTGAAGAATGGGCCGGCGCGCCATCTGATCGATGCCATCTCGTACGTGCGGGACGGCGGCCAGTATTTTTCCCCGCAACTGCGGCGCGACGGCCTTGACCGGCATTTGCTGGAAGAGACGCCGCGCGTGTCACCCGAGCGGGCCGCGCGAGCGCGCGAAGCCAGGGCCAGCGTCGATACGGAAGAAGACGATACAAAGGAACGTGACCGGCGGGAGGGCGATACCGAACACGCCGCCCCTCGCGGTTCGCGCCACGCCCGCTATGGAAGGGTGCGCCGCCCCGCTGCCGGAGGCGGCCGCGCCAGCGACCCCCAACGCCTTCGCGAGCGCCTGCGGGAAGACAGCGGCGAAAACCTTGAGGAGCACGATTACGAAATTCTGAGTATGATGGCGGACGGCATCAAGCCCATCCTCGACCGGCTCGATGAAATCGAAGGCCGTGTCGTGGAGATGGAGACCGGCGAAGCCCCGGTCCCGGGCAACGTGCGTGGCTGGTTGAACACGCAGATCGCCGATACGTTTCAGGATTCCCGCGCGCCCGGCAACGAAGTCGCACTCGGACGCACGCTCAACGATCTGGAAGCTCGTCTGCCGCAGTTGATCGAACAGGCGGTCACCAACCGCTTTCACAACATGGCGACGAAACTCCAGCAGGAGATCGAGGAAACGCACGTCAAGACCCTTGAGACTTTCGTCAAGAATATTCAGGTAAAGCTGGTGCAGCGCGTCTCCGCGCTCGAGACCGACATGTCGAAGCAGGCCGAGGCCATGAATCAGCTTCGGGAATATTCGCAGCGCACGGAAGATAATCTCAGCCGTCTGATCACCGGCGTGGATAAACTCGCGCAGGAGCTCCCGCGCCGCCTTGCCGCCCCCATACATGAGGCGGTTGAGCAGCGCGCCGCAGCCCCCGAGCCAAAAAAGGTCCGCCGAAAGTCGTCATCCCGCCGATTTTCTCCGAAGATGTTCTGGATGGCAGTGGCCGTCGTTGTACTCATTGTCGCCGGAGCGTTTCAGGCGCCGAAGCTCTTCCGGAGCTCCAGGCCGGACGCCGGGACCGCCGCTTCCGCAGCCGTCGCGCCCGGGACCACATCGGACGCTTCCGCGCCAAAACCTTCCGCTCCGCCTGCAAGCGCCGACACGAACACCAAGCTGCAGGCGGCCGCCGACTACACCGACCGCAAGGATTATGCGATGGCGGAAGACATTTACAAGCAGGTACTGAAATCCGAGCCCAACAATGTCGATGCCATGAAAGCGCTCGCCAGCGTCCTCTATCGCGAGGACAAGATCGAAGAGAGCGCCGCGATTCTCGACAAGCTCCCCAAAACGAATTAGTTCCCCAGTCATTGCGGGGGTGAGAGTACTCAATCGCCCAGTGGACGTCCGTGCGCACATCACAGTGCGAATGGTCGAACCCGGCAGTCCTGCTTCCCATCCTCCTTCGAAGCTCCACAGCTTCCTCCTCCAGGCAAAAGCGTGGATTGCCGAACAGCCGCGCCTCAGACTCGCCGCCTGCGTCGTGGAAATTTCGTTCTGCATCGCCCTCGCGACCTGCGCGACTCTTTATTTCAGATATTCACGCCTGATCGATTCGCACCTGCGGGATGGGGCATTTCACGATGCCGTCAATATTTACGCAGCTCCCGTGGTCATCTCTATCGGCGATCCAATAACCCTCGCTGAGCTCGCCGGCGAGTTGCACGCGACAGGTGGATCTTTTCACGAATCAGGAGGGTCCGCCGAGATTCGTGCTCCCCGCGCCGGCGAGCAGGCCACAAGGGTTTTCATCTCCGGCAATCGGATCACCCGCATGGTTTCGCGCGGCAAAGAGATACAGGAAGTATCGCTCGGCGCTCCTCTGATCACGACGCTTTCATCGGACAACAAAGACCACAATGAGGACCGCAAGAGCGAAAAGCGCGTTCTTGTTACTTACGACGGCATCCCTCCAGTGGTAATCCGTGCCATCGTTTCCGCTGAAGACAAGCACTTCTTCACGCACCGGGGTCTCGATCTTCCCCGCATCGTCAAAGCCGCTTACGTCGACACCCGGGACCGGCGCAAGGAACAGGGCGCATCGACCCTCACCATGCAACTCGTGCGCGGACTCTGGCTCTCGCCCGACAAATTATGGATGCGCAAGCTCGCCGAAGCCATGATGACCATTCATCTCGAACGCGAGTGGTCGAAGGAAAAGATTCTCGAAACCTGGGCCAATCAGGTTTATCTCGGCCGCCAGGCCGCTTACAGCATTCATGGATTTGGCGAGGGCGCCCGCATGTTTTTCGGCAAAGACCTTCGCGACGTCACGCTGCCCGAGGCGGCTCTGCTCGCCGGGCTGGTGCAGAGGCCAAGCTGGTTCAATCCGTTCCGGCACACCGAGCGCGCCAAAGAACGGCGCGATGTCGTGCTCGCGATGATGCGGGAGAACCGCTACATCAGAGCGTCCGAGTACGAAGCCGCCATCCATGCCCCGGTCCGGGTTGTGAGTGATCCGTCGCGCGCAGCTTCCGCGCCCTGGTTTCTCGACGTCGTGAACGACGACATGCAGGCCCACGATGCCGATGAAGATCCCGTGCGCGACGTCTACAGCACCATCGATCTGAATCTGCAACGCGCCGCCGAAGAAGCCATCGCGGCCAGAATGCAGGATGTCGACAAGCTCGTCGCCAAACGCGCCGGAAAGCCGGGCCCGCGGGCGGAGGCGGCGCTCATCGCGCTCGATCCGCATACCGGCGAGATCAAAGCTCTGGTCGGCGGACGCGATTATGGCCGCAGCCAGCTCAACCGCATCCTCGCCAAACGCCCGCCGGGATCGGTCTTCAAGCCGTTCGTCTATGCGGCCGCGCTGAATACAGCCCTTTCCGGGGCGGCAGACGTCTACACACCCGCAACGCAGGTCGCCGACACGCCGATGACTTTCTGGTCGGGCGGCAAACCATACGAGCCGGAAAATTTTCGCGGCGAAGTCTTCGGCACACTATCGCTTCGCCAGGCTCTCGCGAAGTCCGACAACGTCGCTGCCGTTAAAGTCGCGCAGGGAATTGGATACGGCGCCGTCGTCCAGATGGCCCGTCGCGCCGGGCTGAACGACGAAATCCGCCCCACGCCAGCCGTGGCGCTCGGCGCCTATCAGGTGACTCCTTTCGAGTTGTCAGGCGCTTACACCGTATTCGCGAACGGTGGAATGCTGGTAAAGCCCAGCGCTATTTCCAGCCTTCGAAGCCGCGACGGGGCCGTGATCGGGGGTACCGGTAAACAGGCGCATCAAGTGCTGGATCCGCGTGTCGCCGGGCTGATGGTCGACATGCTTCAGGAAGTCATACGATCGGGCACCGCGGCTGGAGTCCGTTCGCGCGGCTTCACCTTACCCGCCGCCGGAAAGACCGGTACGTCACACGATGGCTGGTTCGCGGGCTTCACTTCACAGCTTCTTTGTGTCGTTTGGGTCGGATTCGACGACTACCGCGAATTGAATCTGGAAGGCGCGCGGTCGGCCTTGCCCATCTGGACCGACTTCATGAAACGCGCAGCGCTTCGCGCGCCCTACAGGAATGCTCGCGAATTTCGTATGCCGTCCGGCGTCGAGCAGGCTTCCATCTGCACCGCGAGCGGCAAACTCGCGGGCGACCATTGTCCGGAGACGCGAAATGAATACTTCATCGCCGGAAGCGAACCGGGAAAATGCACCCTGCACGATGAAGACGCGGGTGAGTCCCCAATCGTGTCTGAGTCCGTCGTCGAGTAGTCACACGTTACGATAGTCGCGTGTCGGCCCCATTGCCCCGTCTGCGTGGCGACCTCGATTTCATGCCGTCTCCCGTGGAGGACCGTCCCGGTCTCCTCATCCGCGACTCCTTCCGTTATTCGGACGCGGTGCTGATCGTTCCTCCACCGCTCATGCAATGTCTCGCCTGCTTCGACGGTGTGCAGACACTTCTCGACCTGCGCGCAAAGCTGGTAGAAGCGCTGGGAGAGTTGGACGTCGGCGACGTGCAAGCTCAACTCGTCGACGTTCTGGCGCGCAGCGGATTCCTCGACGACGAGACGTTCCATTCTATGAAGGCGCAGCGCGAACGCGAGTTCGCGGAGGCGCGCGTGCGCGAGCCATCGCACGCCGGATCCGGCTATCCGGAGGATAGCGACGAATTGCGCGAAACCATGGCTTCGTGGCTGTCTCCCAACGGGACCGCCGCGCGGAATAATCTGGTCGCGATCGCGGCACCGCACGTCAGCCCCGGCGGCGGCTACGAGTCCTATCGCGCGGCTTACAACCTCCTGGGCCCTCAATACAAGGACCGCACCTTCGTAATCCTCGGCACTTCCCACTACGGCGCGCCGGAACGTTTTGGGCTCACCCGCAAGCCTTATGTCACGCCGTTCGGTGAATCCCGCACCGACCGCGCGCTGGTCGACGAACTCACCCGGCTGGCCCCTGACTCCATCGCGACCGAAGATTACTGCCATGCCGTCGAGCACTCGATCGAATTTCAGGTCCTGTTCCTGCAATCGATCTTCGGACCTGGCATCAACGTGCTGCCGATCCTCTGTGGATCCTACGCGCAAAGCATTTATCGCGGCGGCAAACCGGAGGCGGGCGAAAACGTGAACCGCTTCCTCGGTGCATTAGGCGAAATCGCCGCCCGCGAATCGAATCGCCTGCTCTGGGTGCTCGGCATAGACATGGCGCACATGGGAAGACGTTACGGCGATCGATTCGAAGCGCTCGCGCATGAGAACGAGATGCTGGCCGTCGGCGGACGCGACCGCCAACGCATGGACAGAATCTCAGCAGGCGATGCAGACGGCTTCTGGGACCTCGTACAGGAAAATCATGATGACCTGAAGTGGTGCGGATCCTCCCCTGTTTATACGTTCCTGAAGGTCGTCCCGGGCGCGCGCGGCGCCATTGAGAAG
Source organism: Bryobacteraceae bacterium (assembly GCA_036272235.1). Taxonomy (GTDB): domain Bacteria; phylum Acidobacteriota; class Terriglobia; order Bryobacterales; family Bryobacteraceae; genus BOG-234. The sequence goes on from DATAZF010000039.1 coordinate 68,233, forward strand.
TATGAGCAGTGGAACATCGACCCCCAAAGCGTCGTCAGCTTTGCGGCGATGTCATTTCAGTGAGCCTGTTCGCGTTCAGGATCCTGTCCAGAATCCCCGGAATCTCGAATACGGCCCGGTTCTTCTGCTTCTCCACCTCTGCGACGAACTTGCATCTGCGCGCCGGATCCAGCATCTTCGTCACTGCTTCCACGATCCCGCTGCTGAAGTGGCGCAGCGAAATCCCGACTCCCTGTTCTTCGACCCACTCGGCGTTGTAGCGCTCCTGCGGCAATGTCCAGTGGTTACGCTCGATGATCACCGGAAGTCCCATCGCCACGGCCTCGCTGATGCTGCCCGGCCCTGGTTTCCCGATAAAGAAGTCGGCCAGTCGCATGAAGCGTGGCACTTCGCGAGTGAATCCCTCCACGTGCATCGTGATCCGCCGTGGCATCGCGCGCATGGCGGCTTCGAGTTTCCTGCTCTTGCCGCAGATCGCAATGAACTGGACATCGAGACCGCTCGCATCGAGTCTTTGCGCGATGTCGAGCATCGCGGCCGACCCCTCACCCCCGAACATCATCAACGCCGTCGTGCGATCCGGGTCCAGACCCAGCGCCTTGCGATCAGGTCCACGATCCACCTCGACCGGTTCATAGTACCGGGGATTTAGAATCATCCCCGACGTGCGAAACACCCGCTCCTTCGCGTGCCCGAGCTCCAGCGCCTGTTGGTAAGCCCGCTCCGTTCCGCAGATCAGATATTGAGGCTGCCGCTCGATCCAGAAATGGGGCGGATAATCCGCCATATCCGTAAGGATCGTCACCAGCGGAACCCCGGGCATTACTTTCCGCATCGCCTCATAAATCGCGCGATTGAAGTTCGGGATCACGGAAACAACGAGGTCCGGTTGTTTCGTGCGCCAGTATTCCGCCAGCAGTTTCACCTGCTTCGAATGCAGCACGCGGATCACGCCGTGCATGCCTTTCATCAGCGCCGGCGAACCGATGGTCCAGCCGCGCCGGAGCAGTTCGTTGTAGATATCCTGCAACCGCAGCCCGGTGATTTTTCGGAAAATGTCCATCTCATCGAGCAGTTCCTGGAGATTCATCATCTGCATCTCCCACGGCCTGGCCTCGCGCCGCGCCACTTCACACAACGCGTTGGCGGCACTCCGATGCCCCCCGCCGGCATCGAAGAAAACCAGCTCGACTGTATACATTCCTACCGATTCTTGCACGCTGCTTCAGGCTGCCATGTGAATTGTGACCGTACAATGAATACTGGATTATGATCCGGTTGATCACGGCGGGCGACCGCAAGATTATGCTGCGCCTCAACCGCTGGGAAGCCCCACAGTGGATTCGCCGCTGGATGCTCTTCGCCTCCCGCGGCGGCGATGGCTGGCTCTGGAGCGTGATCGGCATCATCCTCTATTTCTTCGGCGGCCCGCGGCGTCTGGAAGCTCTCGAAGCCGGCTTCATTGCGGTCGGTATCGGTCAGATTACCTTCTTCATCCTCAAAAGGATCATCGGCCGCGAGCGTCCCTGCGCGATCGAGCCGCACTGCTGGGCGCTGCTGCTTCCGCCGGACCGCTTCTCTTTCCCCTCCGGCCACACGATCACCGCCTTCGCGATTGCAGTTTCGCTGGGACTCTACTATCCCGCGCTTCTTGTGGGTCTTGTCTTCTGCGCGCTCAGCGTCGCCGCGTCGCGAGTCATCCTGGGCCTTCACTATCTCAGCGATGTTCTGGTGGGCATCCTTATTGGTGCGGCAATCGGAGTCGCGGCTTTCCAATGGTGATCCGCCGCGCCTTCTTCTATTTCGCCGTCTGCACCGCGCTCATCGCCACAGACAAGAGATCGCCGGAAGGTCAGGTTGAGGATGACGCCGTCTCGATTACCGCGACACTGCTCAGCGCTGACCAGCTCCGACAGGCTGTGGGCACCGATTTCGATAACAATTACATCGTCGTAGACGTCCACATCGCGCCGAAGGGCGGCATGCCTTACGCTGTGAGTCTTGACGATTTCATCCTGCGCTCCGAATCAAGCGGCGACCACAGCGGACCGTTTCTCAGCGCCGGACAAATTGCGGGCGCGGGTGCGCTCGTGGTGGAACGAAGCTACGGCAATCGTTCCAATCCCGACTCGCCTCGTCCGCTCGAAGGGACGAAATTGGAAATGAAGGCGGATGAGAAGGGGAATCCCGCGCTCGATGCGCTGAAGAAGAAGATGCTGGCGTCGAAGACTATTTCCGAGCCGGTGTCCGGATTGGTGTTCTTCCCGCTGAATCCCAAAGAGAAAGCGAAAAACCTGATTCTGAGTTGCAAGACGCCGAAGAGCCATCTGCGGCTGGCCTTCAAGTAATCGCG
>DATAZF010000040.1:0-56839 GCA_036272235.1 Bryobacteraceae bacterium
CCGTAGTCGCGCAAGCGTAGCATCTCTGCCGTGCAGCCGACCTGTTTGAGGAATTCCAGGTTCGTCACAGGAGAGCCTCCGGCTCCGAATTCGCTGGTCAGCCACCCGATGGGAATGCCTTGCAGGTTTTTCCATTTGTGGGCCGGTTCGGCCTGCAATTTGTAAGGGCTCACCACCGGGCGCGGGGAGCCGGGCGGCGCCGTCTTGTCGACGAGCTTGAACTCGCTGATATCCGTTACCGGCGGATCGAATGTGATGGGCGCGGCGGTTAATCCCCATCGCAATTGTGCGGCGAACGGGTTCCCGTTGATCTCCATGCACATGATCGCCTTGACCAGATTCGGACGCCGGTCGGCCACGCCCCACGCGAAGAAGCCGCCGAACGCGTGTACGCAGAGGATGCTCGGACCGATGCGGTCCAGCAGTTCCGCGCCGCCCCGCCAGACCATCTCGCTGTGGAAAGCTTCATCGCTGACATTGCCCGACTCGCAGGCCATGAACTGGTCGATGATCGGATCGTTCATTCCGCCTGGCCCCGGCCACTGCGCCGTATTGAACACATTCGGGGCCGTGATCAGACCCTCATAAGGCGGAACATTCGGCAGGTGACTCGGCCCGAGCGCGTCGGGATGATAGGGCGAACGACCATAGCTCGGCCGGTCGATCCAGTAGACGGAGTAGCCGTTCTGCACGAAGTAATGCACCCAGCCGGGCCGCCCGCCAATCCCCATCATGTGGGTGCCCTGACCGCCGCCCCCATGCACCATCACGACGGGATAGCGATGCTTCTTCTCCGCCGGGATCATGTACTGCACGAAATACTGGCCCTGCGCGATCTCGCCGTACGGCATCTTTTTACGCTGGACGTCCAGCCAGAAGCCGCCCTGATCGGCCAGGCGCATTCCCATCGATTCTCCATTTCGATTTGGATCGACGCCGCTCCTGCTGACAGCCGGTGTTCCGTTGGCAACATTCGAATCGTGCCATTGCATCACTTGCTGGAAGGTCGCACGGTTGTTCGCTTCCATATGGATCATCGGCCCGTTGCCTGCAAGCTCGATGAATTGGAATCGCGGCGTTCTCTGAATGCCCTGCAGCGAAGCGCTCTTGCCCATCACAAGCAGCGGCAGGTCCGGCATATCAGCGGTCAGGCCCCGCAAACCGGCTGGCTCGAGAGCCACGATTCCCTTCACGAGGTCGGGATGGGCCTGCGCCATGACCCACGCGAAAACGGCTCCTTCGGCGTGCGTCACGAGGACTGCCGGGCCAATATCCTCCAGCAACATCATCCCGCGCGTTCGCAATATATTCCGGGTCACCAGATTGTTTCCCATGGGTTGACCCATGGATGCGACCAGTTGCATCACCGCCGGATCGTTGGCATCCCCCTTGCCGGGCCATTGACTGCTGGCCACGGTCTTCGCGACGCGTTCAAAGAGAGGCGCCTCGCGATCGAACAGGCCATGGACGAACGGTTGATAGGGATTGCGGCCCTGGCCCGGCCGATCGACAACGTAGACCTTGCAGCCCTGCTCGAGGAACAGTGAAGCCCATCCGCGCCGGCCATCGGGCGTGCTGATCCAGTCGGAGCCTTGCCCGTAGCCGCCGTGGACCAGAACCACGGAATATGGATGCCGTATCTCCGTGGGAATCCAGCGCTCCACGTACATCTGCATTCCGTTGCAGACGGTGCCGCGAGCGAGCAGCGCGTGTTCGACGCCATACCAGTGGTAGCTCCACTCGGCAATGTCCAGCACGGGAGCCGCGGGAGTCTGAGCGGCGAGTTGGGCCGGCAAGGCAGTTAACGCTCCTGTGGCGATGGTGCCCGCCGCCAGCGCACCGAGTTCGCGCCGTGTTATCCCTGATGCCGATTCATTCGATGCCATAGGAAGTCCTGCGTCCTCTGAGCGATCTTATTACGTTCCAGCGATCCCATGTGGACCTGCATCGGGATGCTGTGAAAAGCACCGGAGACGGTGGGCCAAAGCGCCTGCCCCACCCGTGACCTGCTGCAATTCCCGTGTGCCACAATAAGAAACGTAATCCACAATGTCCAACCCTATTTCGTCGCTTCGCGAGGAAGAAATTCGCGAACAGGAGAGGCAGAATCCGTCCGACGCGGAGAGCTCTTTCGGCGACATCCTCAACCAGTTCGAACAGACCCATACACACGAAACCGCGGGTGAACAGGGCCGCGAGGCCACTGTCGTCGCCGTCAACGACGAGAACGTGTTCTTCGATATCGGGCAGAAGACCGAGGGCGTTATGCCTGTCTCGGCATTGCGCGACGACAAAGGACCGATCCCCGTCAAGCCCGGCGATGTAATCCACGTCGGTGTGAAGGGCCGCAATGAGGAGGGTTATTACCAGCTTTCTCTCATCCGCGTCGATCGCCCGAAAGACTGGTCGGCATTGCAGAAAGCCTTCGATGAAAAACTCACGATCTCGGGTCATGTAACTGCCGTGATCAAGGGCGGGCTGTCGGTTGACGTCGGGATGCGGGCTTTCATGCCGGCCTCGCGCAGCGGCGCGCGCGATGTCCCCGAGATGCAGACTCTTGTGGGGCAGGAGATTGGCTGCCGGATCATCAAACTCGACACGGAGAAGGAAGATATCGTTGTCGACCGTCGCGCGGTCCTCGAAGAAGAGCGCGCGAAAGCGAAGGAAGAGAAGCTCTCCGGGCTGCAGGCAGGCATGGTCGTGCACGGCACCGTTCGCAGCCTGTTGGACTACGGCGCGTTCATCGACATCGGCGGAATCGACGGCATGCTGCACGTGGCGGATATTTCGCACGGCCGCGTGAACAAGCCCGCCGACGCACTTACAATCGGGCAGGAGATCGACGTACAGGTACTTAAGGTCGATCCGGCAAAGAAACGCATTTCGCTCGGCCTGAAGCAACTGCAGCCAGACCCGTGGGACAACGCAGCCGACAAGTATCACGCCGGGGACCGGGTCAAGGGCGCCGTCGCGCGAGTTACCGATTTCGGAGCGTTTGTAGAACTGGAACCGGGGCTCGACGGTCTGATCCACCTTTCCGAAATGTCATGGTCGAAGAAGGTGCGCAAGCCTTCGGACGTCGTGAAGCCCGGGGAGACCGTCGATGTTGTCGTTCTCACCGTAACGCCGGCCGACAAGCGAATCTCTCTCGGCCTCAAGCAGGCGCTGGGCGACCCGTGGGAAGACGTCGAGAAAAAGTATCCCGTCGGTTCGGTTGTCGAAGGACCGGTTACGCAGTTGAAGCAGTTCGGCGCGTTTGTACAGGTCACGGAAAACGTGGAGGGCATGATCCACGTCGGCGATATCGTCAACGAGAAGCGAATCAACCATCCGCAGGATGAATTGAAAGTCGGCCAGATCGTCAAGGCGATAGTGCTCGAAAACGACCGCGAGAAGCGCCGCCTCCGTCTGGGATTGAAGCAGCTCATCCCGACGTCGCTCGACGAATACATAGCTGAGCACAAGGACGGCGACCAGGTGACCGGCCGCGTCACCGACGTGAGCCGCAACCGCGCCACTGTGGAACTTGGCGAGGGCGTGCAGGGCCATTGCATGCTGGCTGTGGAAGAACGAAAGCAGGAGCAGAAGTCTGGCCCGGTCGACGTATCGGCGCTATCTTCGATGCTCGCCAGCAAGTGGAAAGGCAGCGGCGCAGGCGGTACGACCAGCGAAGCCGAACCGGTCAAAGAGCAAGTCAAACCCGGTCAGGTCCGCAGCTTCAAAATAGCAAGGCTCGACGCGGAGAAGAAGAAGATCGAGCTCGAACTCGTCCCCTAGCAAGCCGGTGGGCGCCGGTTAAGCCGTCAGCACCCGGCCCGCTATTCCCTCCAGCACCGCCGATGGCGCCAGCTGCGGATTCGCCAGACTGCTTCGCGAGACAATCACTGTCTGCTCGAGAGCCAGCCGGCCGCCCAGCACCGCATGCGGGACCATATCCGTAAACACCAGCCACGTTGAACCGGGCGGAAGATCGAAGCGGTACTTCGGAGAATTCTCCTGATAGTCGCGGTTTCCCTTCAGCCAGTCATGGAAATGCAGCATGAAGGAGTCATAGGGCGACCGGTCGACCAGCGGCAGACCGGCGCGGGAGAGGCTGCGTGTAAGCCCTCTGCGGATTTTATGCATCGGCGACCCCGCGGCAGTCGCGAAGCGGTCAAGCCCTGCCTTCTTCGCTTCCGCGGGCGCGAGCTTCGCGAATGGATCGGAAGTCATCCACTCGCGCGGCTGCTCGGGATTCACATTGGTGAAACAGCGCAGGATCAGATCGCCAAAAACCGGGCGCGTCGGGAATGAGTCGACATGCAGCAGATCGTTCCGCCTGGTCAGCGGCAGTTCTCTGCCTCGTTCTTCAATCGAACGGAAACTGGCGTAATCGACTTTCCATGCGCGCGCGTAGCCGGGAAGAATCCGCCGCATAAAATCCAGGGCGCAGCGTGAGTACTCGCGCATGGCGGGGCGCACTGTCTCAGCCTCGGCGCGATCGACAAGCCCTGACACCTTATCGAGATTCGGTTTGTAGGCGATGTTCTTGTGGAAGCTGCGAGCATCCTGCGAAGCGCCCATGAGCGCCGTGCGCACGGATTCCGGAATTTCGAATCCGCCGTCAGGGAACAGCAAAATATCGCCGCGCTCCAGAACGGCGCGGACATCCTCAGCATCTTTCCCAGGGTTGGCGTTTTGAAGCTTCATGCGTGGCCGGCGATGCCCAGTGTATCGTGCAGAACGTAGAGCGCTCGGGAGGTTGTTCTATAGTGAAGCATTGTCTGCATGCTTGAGGCCTGTGCGCTATCAGATCCCGGGAAGGTTCGCGCGACGAACCAGGACTTTTTTCAGATCGTTCCGGAGCTCGGGCTTTACCTGCTCGCGGACGGAATGGGCGGTGCGAAAGGCGGCGCCCGCGCCTCTCAGGTCGCCGTCGAGACTGTAGCGGAAATCCTCGCCAGATCACCGCACCGTGACGCGTCAGCCTTGCTCGGCGCGGTGGAAGAAGCCAATCAGCGAGTGCTCCACGAGGCAAGCCTCGACCCCAGGTTCGAAGGTATGGGTACTACGCTGGTTGCGGCGCTCGAAACTCACGAAAACGATATCGCGATCGCGAGCGTAGGCGACAGCCGCGCGTGGCTCGCCGAAGATGGCAAGCTGCGAGCCATCACCGAGGACCAGACGTGGGTGCAGGAAGTCGGGCGCACGCTCGGGCTCGACGAAATGAGCCTGAAGACTCACCCGATGCGTCACGTCCTCACCATGGCGGTGGGAGTGGGGACGGCGCTCAAGATCCGCTACTACGCGGTCAGCCTCAAGCGCGGCACCGTGATGATGTTATCGAGCGATGGATTGCATGGGGTCGTTCCGGAGACGCAAATCGAAACCATCCTGACCGAGCCTCATGCAACTTTCCAACAGATGTGCGAGGCGCTGATTTCCGCAGCTCACGCCGCGGGCAGCCCGGACAATGTTACCGTGCTGCTGATTCGCCGCACCGCTTGAGGAGCCCCACGGAAGAGAGCCCGGCCGTTACGCCGCCATCGGCTCCTGACGCAGCCACTCTTTCAAAGCGTCGCGGTGAAGCAGGATGCCTTTACGCGAGTAGCGCAGATATCCCTGGCGCCGGAATTGATTCATGTAGTGCGTCACAATCTCGCGGGACGTGCCCACATACTGCGAAAGCAATTCATGCGTAAACGGAATCATCTGTACGGAGCCGTCTTCCGCAGTGTGGCCGAGCCGTTCAGAGAAACGGATCAGCGTACGGGCGAGACGCCGCGCGATGTTGTCGACCGAGAAACTCTCAATGCGGCTTCCGAAATCCATCGAACGCTGCACGAGCAGTTGCAACAAGGCGATGGCAAGGCGAGGACGGCGGGTCGCGATCTCTTCGATCTCCGAGGTCGTCCAGGTCATCAACTTGGTGTTCTCGAGCGCTACTGAAAGTTCCGTCCGCTGGGCCAGGCCCAGGAACGCCGATTCGCCGAAAAATTCGTCCGGTTGATAAATATCGACAACCACCTGACGGCCGTCGTCGGCGAGGCGACAGACCTTCACTTTCCCGTCAATGACGAGATAGATACTGGTTGAGGGTTGATCATGACTGTATATGGTCTGGCCCTTGCGATACTCGAGGATCGTGGAGCAAGGTAAGTGTGCAAGTGGATCTTCGAGTGGTTTGGGCTGTGGTGCGGTTGCGGTGCTTATTCCCATGTTAGTTCTCCCTGGTTAGAGCGTTAAAGTACAATTCCCGGGATGGCAACTACGTTAGCATACGGTACTTATAGTACCATGCGTTACCTACCCGAAGACGGCTAACTTCATAGCATCACAAGCCGCCATGTGATTTTTAGCACGTACCGTTCCATCCTCACTTAAAAGACACTTCCCAAGTAACATAAGTAACAGATTAGCGCCCAGAAAGTTGTTTGTGGAGCGTCAAAGCTTGCAGATTTTTCGCATTCTCGGCAGTGCTGCTGTAATCTTTGCCGGTAACTTCGTACATGCGGCGGATTTCGCGCCCCCCGCAGGCGACCGTTATCCATTGATCGGCGCTGCCGGCAGCATACTTCCAGGGGGACGTTTCCTGAAACCGGCTGGAGATCAGCTGGAAACGGGGCCGGAACCATCCGCCCTGGCCGTAAGCCCCCGCGGTAATATCGCCACCGCCGATACGGGATATGAACGGCACGGAATTACCATCATAACGCCCCCTGGGAAGCGTCCTGGCCAGGTTCATCATGTCTGGGCCCGTACGCCCCACAGCGAACTCCCGGAAATAGCGGATCCAGATTGGACGGGCGTCGCCCCGGGCATCGCATTCGATGGCGAGAAGGCAATCTGGGTGTCGGAAGGTGAATCCGGCCGAGTACGCCTGGTCGATGCCGAAAGCGGTGACCGGCGCAAGCTCATCAATCTGAATGGCCCTGACTGGCATGGGAGCCGCACTTCCGACCTGGCGCTGGACAGCGTTCATCACTTGCTTTACGCCGCGGACGATTTCAACGGCCGCGTAGCCGTGATCGATACGCGAAAGGACCGAGTGCTTGCGTCTATAACCCTCGGCAAGAGAGATTCCGCGCCCTCCGCCATTGCGCTGTCGCCCGATGGGTCCGTTCTCTACGCAACTGTCTCGGGCGCGGTCTGCCTGGTCGACGTTCGAGATCCTTTGAAGCCGGCTATTACAGACAGGGTGCAAACCACCTCGCCAGGCGCCATCCTCGTGACAGCCGATCGCGTCTTCGTCTCCAGTCCGGTGGAAGACACGATTACAGTGATTTCCGTCGCCGAGCGGAAAGTGAGCGCCCGGATCCGGATGGCGATCCCCGCGCTCGAAAAGTTCCACGGCATTGAGCCCACTGGAATGGCTTATGACAACTTGACCAAATGGCTGCTGGTCGCGGAATCCGGCATCAACGCGGTTGGCGTCATCGACACGGAGAATAATCAGTTGATCGGGCACATCCCTGCGGGATGGATTCCGACGCGCGTCGCGATTACCGGCGACCGGGTTTATGTCGCCAATGCCAGGGGCCGCGGGACCGGGCCATACCTCCGCCGCAGGCTCCTCGAGCTGGGCGATGTGACCACACTGCATCGCGGCACAGTCACGACTTTTATCATGCCGGATACGGTCGATCTGGCGCGCCAGACGGGCGTCGTGATGGCTCTCGACGGCTTTGTGCCGCTCGCCCGTCAGCCGGTTGCGCCGCCCGCCACAATTCACCACATTGTGCTGATCCGCAAAGAGGGCCGTTCGTTCGATGAGGTGCTGGGGGATGTAACAAAGGCCGGGAACGGCGCCGTGGCGGGATCTCCTCCGCTGGCGCGATTCGGTTTGCACGGACGGGCTTACGGCGCCAAAACGCAATTCAGCGTGCAGGATGCCCCGATTACGCCCAACCAGCACGCGATCGCCACCCGATGGGCCTTGAATGATAACTTCTATGCCGGCGACGAAACCAGCCTGCGTGAAGCCTGGGATTATTTGAAGAAGAGCGGTCTCGATGTTCGTAACTTCGATGATGAAGCGGGAACCGCGGTGCCCGACCAGGTTCGGGCCGATCGCGTCATCGATGCGATAGACCGCGACTGCGTAAAAGGCGGTCAGCCCCTGCCGCGACTCATTTCAATCCACCTGCCGAATGACCGCACAGCCGATGCGAGGCCGAACGACGGATATCCCTACGCCGCTTCGTTCGCCGAGGACAACGATCTCGCGGCGGGGAGGATCGTGGAGTATTTCTCCCATTCGTCGTGGTGGCCCAACCTTGCGATCTTCATCGTCGAAACCGGTACCGAAGGAAGCTTCGACCATATCGACTCGCATCGGACACTCCTGCTGGCGGCCGGCCCATATGTGAAGAGAGACTATGCGTCGCACACCAATGCAAGCTTCACTGCTCTGGCGCGGATGATGGATGAGATCTTTGGCGTTCAGCCGGCGGACATCAATGAAGCGACGGCGCCCAGCCTTCGCGACTTGTTCACCGCCATGCCGGATTTTGCACCGTTCACTGCGGTGCAGCCGGATCCGAGGGTTTTCGATCCGGCTAAACTCGCTCCAAAATAGTTTGTACCGCTGGCTACGAGACTTACCGGCTGCCCCACTTCAGCAGTGTGGTCACAGGCCTCGTCAACGGATCGTGGTAATGATTCGGGCTCACCCGGACCGCGTAGCCCAACCTGCCCGTCTGCGCCGGCACAATCTGGCGTTCGAAAACGGCCACATCCCCTTCGACGGACGTATTCGGAAGCAACACGACCTCAGTCTCTTCGAGCCCACCGCTGGAGCCGATTCTCCCGAGCACACACTCGACCCGTAGATCGTCGGCTTTCAACCCGGCCAGTTGCAGAGCCGCGCGAACCTCGATCGGGCGGCCGCTGGTCACCGGGCCCTGCGGCGCCGGGCCGAGATCGAGGAAGTTCACCTGCGGCCAGATCTCGCGCACGCGTGCGTTCCACTTCGAGCGTTGCCGGGCGGCTTCGAAATTGTTCTCCTGAACCTCTTCCCAGTGGCCGTGCGCCGGATCGTAAAGCTGCGTGGTGTAATCGTGCACCATGCGCCTCGCATCGAACGCCGGCGTCAGGTTGATCATGCTGGTCTTCATGCGCTTGACCCACTCGGATGAAACGCCGCCTTCGGAATTCGAATAGAACAGCGGCACGATTTCGCGCTCCAGCAGGTAGTAAATATTGCTTGCGTGGATGGCGTCCTGATTCTCCGAATAGTCTTCGCGGTCGCCGATCGCCCAGCCGCCGGACACCTCGTACGCTTCGTCGAACCATCCGTCGAGAATCGAAAGATTCAGCACGCCGTTCATGGCGGCTTTCATGCCGGAAGTGCCGCAGGCCTCCTCGCCGCGCCGCGGAGTGTTGAGCCAGAGGTCGACGCCCTGCACAAGCTCGCGCGCGATCTTCATGTCGTAATCTTCCACGAACACGATGTGCTTCCAGAGATCGACATCGCGTGAGAGCTGCACGATTTCGCGGATGAACGCTTTGCCGGGCTGGTCTTTCGGATGCGCCTTGCCGGCGATGATGATCTGCACCGGGCGCTCATGATCGCACAGAATTTTCTTCAGCCGCTCGACATCCCGGAACAGAAGCGTCGCGCGTTTGTAAGTGGCGAAGCGCCGCGCGAATCCGATCGTCAGCGCGAACGGCTCGAGCACTTCCGCGGCATGACGCTGCTCGGAAGCCGCGGCTTTTCTGCGCAGGGCCGATGCCGTCTGCCGGTCGCGGATAAACGCAATCAGGCGGCGCTTTCGGCGCCGGTGAACTTCGAAAAGCTCTTCATCCGGAATTTCGCGGATCTGGCGCCAGACCGTCGCATCGTTCCAGCGGCTCCGCCAGTCAGGATCGAGAAACTGATCGTAGAGATCCGCCAGATCGCCGTTCAGCCAACTCGGCATATGGACGCCGTTGGTGACGGAGGTGATCGGAGTTTCCCAGATCGGCAGCGTCGGCCAAAGCGAATGCCACATCTCCTGCGAAATGTGCTGATGCAGGCGACTGACAGCGTTTCGATAAGCAGAGGTGTTGAGCGCCAGAATCGCCATCGACAGCGGCTCGCCGCCATCCTGGGGATTCTTTCGCCCAAGGGCCATAAATCGGTCGAAATCGATTTTCGATTCCCGGCAATAGTTGTTGAAGTAGTGGTAAACGAGCCCGGGATCGAAGAGGTCGATGCCGGCGGGCACCGGCGTGTGCGTCGTAAATACGTTGTTCACGCGCGTGGTTTCGAGAGCTTCTTCAAAGGTCAGCTTCTGCCGTTCAATGAATAACCGGATGCGCTCAATCGCGAGGAACGCCGAGTGCCCTTCGTTCATGTGAAACACGGTAGGTTTGTAGCCGAGCGCTTCGAGAGCGCGCATTCCGCCGATACCCAGTACGATCTCCTGGCGGATGCGCATGTCGGTATCTCCGCCGTAAAGCTGACCAGCGATGGCACGGTCTTCGGGGCGCGTGTTCAGTGGCGTATTCGTGTCGAGGAAAAGCAACTTCACGCGCCCGACATCCATCGTCCATATCCGGATCGCGACGCGTCCGGCGGGCAGTTCCAGGTAAACAACCTGCTGCTCCCCGTCGGGGCCGTTGGCTGGACGCACCGGAAGCACATAGAAATCGTTTTCGAGATAGCGCTCCTGTTGCCATCCGTCGGCGTTCAGATACTGCCGGAAATAGCCGAGCTGATAGAGGAGCGCCACGCCGACGAGCGGCAGATTGAGATCGCTCGACGATTTCATATGATCGCCCGATAGCACGCCGAGGCCCCCGGAATAGACGGGCATGCATTCGGTAAGACCGTATTCAGCGGAGAAGTAGGCGACCAGTTTGCCATCTCGCTTCATATCTCCGACCTGCGCGCCTACGTGGGCGTCGAAGCGCTGGCATGCCAGATGGTACTGGGCGAGATAACGCGGATCGCCGGCCATGCGCTCCAGTACATGCTGCGAAACACGCCCCAGCATGACCACGGGATTGTAGCCGGATTCCTTCCACAGCATCGGATCCAGTCGGCGGAAAAGGGTCCGGATCGAAGGCTCCCAGGCCCACAGGATGTTGTAGGCGAGCTCCGACATCCTCGAAAGCGCTTCCGGCAATGCCGGCCGTACCACGAACTCACGAATGGGCTGTATGTTGTATGACATTCTCGGGGTAGAGCTGGACGGCGGAGTCTGTCTCTTCCCTACAGTGTATTCGACACGCCGAATTTTCCGGAGCGTCAACCGGTTTCGAAAATCACGCTGGAGCAGGTGATGGCGGCTTCCGCTTTCATCAGCTCGGAGATGTCGACGATGCGGACTTCCAGACCCTGCCGACGAACGATCTCCGCGGTGCCCGGGAAGGCCGCGGCCATCAGGATCCCGTCGTCGATGCGCAGCACGTTAGCCGCTTCCGGTTCATCCGCGGGCACGTCGATGAGGTCATAGCCGTCGAGAGCAGCGGCATCCAGCCAGGCGCGATTCACCAGGATTTTCTCGCCGCCAATCGAGCAGCAGGCGGATTTCAGATGAAGACACCCGCGCACTTCCACCGGGCGGATCCGATACCCGAAAGGTTCAAGCTCTCGCCGCAACTGAAGAATTCCTTCGGCATTCGTGCGGGTGGACAGGCCGGCAAAGATGTCGCGGCCGACACGCATAATGTCGCCGCCCTCCAAAGTCGCGGGTGCGTCAATCCGTCGAAGGGAGCGGTATGGTGCGATCGCCGAAGCAAGGCTCTCGCTTTCGGCACGCCGGCTTTCGGCACCCATGCGAGTGAGGATGGCCACCTCATCGACAACGAAGAGGGGGTCTTCGACGAAGACAGCGTCGGGCAAGTCAGGCTGTTCAGCGAGCGGCATCACGCGAACGCCCATAGCGCCGAGAGCCTCCTCGTAGCGGGTATGTTGGGCGATGGCGAGCTCAATGTCGATCGGCTCGCGCGTCAGCCAGGTCAATTCACAGGATGCAAGAGACCGGCTGACAGCGCGCGTCAGTGCGGCCAGCATTCCCGCATTTTCGCAGGCACGCGGCCGCGGAGAGGACGCCTGAGCAGGACCAGGCCCGATGCCGACAGGAGGAACGACCCCGGCTGCGGCGCGGCCGCGTCATTTGGACGTGATCAGCGAGTTGTAATCCGTTCCGCTGCGGAAGGTGAGCGCGACGATGAAGCCGTGCTCGATTCCCGGCAGACGAAGCAGCGCACGCGGCGAGTTTCGCTATCTGATTGTGTTAGCATTTTTCCAGCAAATTCCACGCAAACTTGGAGGTTTACATGAAGACATTCGGAATCGGCCTTACGTTGACGCTCCTTGCCGGCGCGATTGTGGCGCAGAGGCCAGCCCCACCACCGGAGAAGACATACACATCAGCCGCGGACATCACCGCGATGATGGCAAAAGCCAAAGCCACGCGAAAGCCCGATCAGGCGAATCTCATCCAGAACATCCTGCGCCTCAACCCGATATCTGCGAATCTTGAATATCGCGGCGCTGTGGGTCCGGCCGCTGTGCACGAAAAGGAAGCCGAGCTCTTCTACGTGATCGACGGCTCGGGGACACTGGTCACGGGCGGCAAACTCGCCAACGAAAAACGCACCAACGCTGACAACCTTTCCGGTGACGCCATTGAAGGTGGCAAGGGGCAGCCGGTCGCCAAAGGGGATTTCATGCTGGTACCCGAAGGCACGCCGCATTGGTTCAGCCCGGTCAATGGCACGCTCGTCCTGATGTCAGTGCATATTCCGCACACAGCCGGAAAGTAAGATGCCCCATCGGTATCTCGCTGGCCCGCTGCTTGTGTGCTGCACGCTCAGCGCGATGATCCCCTGCGCCTCGGCGCAGCAACGCTCGTTCTACCAGCAAACGGAATACAAAGGCCAGGAAATCGGCAAACTTACCGGTGACGTCTACTACGCCCGGATGGACGACTACGTCTCGGTCTTCATGGTCACGCCGGACGGCATCATTCTTGTCGAGCCCATCGGCACGGAGTTCGCGACCTGGCTCAAGGGCGAGTTGAACACGCGCTTTCACGTCCCGGTGAAGTATGTGATCTACAGCCATTCGCACTGGGACCATGCATCCGGCGGCGCCGTTTACGCCGACACTGCGCGCTTCATCGGCCACGAGAACATGCTGAAGAACATCGCGTTGCCGCCGGCGAGTACTCCGCTGCCGGCCAACCTCCGGGCGCAGGATACGAACGGCAACGGCAAGATCGAGCCTTCCGAAGCCCAGGGCAACATGAAAGCGATGTTCAGTCTCTATGACGTGGACAAGGATGGCTCGCTAAGCGGCGCGGAGATCGCACGGGGGCCGATCGAGTTTGTGCGCGCTCCCGACATCACCTATACAGACCGCTTGAACCTTCACCTTGGCGGCAAGCTGGTCGAAGTGATCTGGAAGCCCACCGGCCATGCGGATGACAACACGATCGTCCGCTTCGTCGATGGGACCAATGTGCTGTTCGCGTCGGACTGGATCACCGTCCACCGCCTGCCCTTCGGACCGATTTCGCCCGACGAGATCGATCCGGTTAAAGCCATCGAGGCGATGGACTTCGAATATTTCGTTTGCAGCCACGGCAAGCTGGGCAAGAAGGCGGACGTGACGGCAAGCATCCGCTATCGCGAGCAGCTTCGCGATGCAGTTGCCAAAGCCGTCGCCGCCGGCGAGACTTTGCAGCAGGCGCAAGCAGGCATCCTTATGGAAGACTATAAGGATTGGGAATTCTACGACGCGCAGCGGCCACAGAATGTGGCCGGAACATACAGGGCTTTGACGCGCAAGCGCTAGTGTACGCGAGCGCGCTTTTGTTCCTGCTCACAGCCCTCGCCGCGGCGCAACCGGCTCCCGACTTCCAGTCGAATACGCGGCTCGTTGAAACCGATGTCGTGGTCACCGGCAAAGGCCATGCGATCGCCGGCCTCTCGAAAGAAGACTTCACGATTTCCGATAACGGAAAGCAGCAGAAGATCTCGACCTTTCGTGTCCTCAGTGAAGATAATCGTCCGGCCCCGCACGAGATTCCGAAAGGCCTGTTTTCCAATCGGCTCGCAAGCCGCGATGAGGAAGCGGCCGGAGTAACGATTCTGTTGATGGACCGGCTCAACACCGACGCGGGCGATCAAACTGAAGTCCGCCGCCAGTTACTGCACTACCTCGAAACGGCGCCCCCTCGCGAACGAATCGCGATCTACTCGCTGAACAAGACCCTGCGTGTGATTCAGGATTTCACCGCCGATCAGGAGCGCCTTCGCAGAATCGTTTCCACGCGCGGTTCGGCGGAAACGTCCGTCGATCTCACAGCCGACTTGTTCGCGGAAGACCTGCCCGTGACCGGCGACGCCATGACCGACGCCATGATTCAGAACTCGGCGAATGAGATGAAGGACTTCGCGATGAAGAACCGCGTCAACATCACGGCGTTCGCGCTGGAGACGATTGCGAAGCATCTGGCCGGGCTGCAGGGCCGCAAGAAGCTGGTCTGGTTTACCAGCGCTTTTCCGGCGGCGTACAGCTATCAAGGTTCGCGCAATGGCAGGACACAGATCGAGATTCACCAGTTTGGCGATGAGATCGACAAGGCCGCGCAGCATCTCAACGATGCCAACGTTGCGGTCTATCCCGTCGACCCGCGCGGCATCATCATGGGACTCGACGTGCCGGGCATCGACACGATGAACCTCTTCGCAAGCAAGACCGGCGGCCGGGCTTTCTACGCGATCAACGATCTCGAAGGCGCGATCAAGACAATTGACGACGACGGGGAAGTTACCTACGTTCTGGGCTACTACCCGGCGGATGAAAAGCTGGATGGCAGCTATCACTCCATATCGGTCAAGGTTCCGGGTCGTGGATACGAGGTCCGGAGCCGGAAGGGATACTTCGCATCCGAAGCGAAACAGCCTGCGGAGAAACAGCGCAAAGCCACGCTCGAAGAAGCGTTTTTCAATCCGCTGGAAGCGACCACGATCGGCGTTGTTGCGCGCGCCACCCCCGCCCTGGATAAGCCGGGCATCTACGATCTCGACCTGAACCTCGACTTGAATGAATTCCACCTGGACCATGAAGGCGACGGAGATAAAGAGCGCTGGATTGCCTTGCTCTCGATTGCAACTGAATTTTCTCCGAAGAAGAAGCCGAACGGCTCGCTTGAGGAAATCCGCCTGACACTGACGCGCGCGCGGATGCAGGAGGCGCTTCGCAACGGTTATCTGATCAGGCGGCCGTTTGCGGCCGGCGAACTTACGGGGGAGTTGCGCATTGTGGTGCAGGATCGCGTGACTGGAAATGCAGGCTCGGTCAGGCTGCCGATTGGCAAGGCCCAGTAGCCTCGAACGTTATCCCGCGATTGTCTTCCAGTTTTTGATCAGGTGTTCCGCCGTGCGCCAGGCGAGGGCCTGCACCGTCAGCGTAGGGTTCCGCGCGCCGCTTGTCCCCATCGCCGAGGCTCCCAGAATTCCGAGGTTCGGGGTTTCATGGGCGAAGCACCAGCGATCCACCACGTTCGTCTCGGGATTATCGCCCATACGAGTGCCCCCGAAAGCGTGCGTACTCAGACCCGGCACCTGCGGCGGCTGCATGAAGATATCGGTCGCACCCGCCGCCCGGTACCACTCTTCGAGTTTTTTCTGCGCGTACTCGACAGAGCGCGTTTCGTTTTCCTTCGCGGCCGTCGTCACGCGGCACACCGGATCTCCCAATGGATCGCGTACCTCAGTGTCCAGATCGAGGAATGTTGTTTCGTATGGAAACGTGGACGTCTGCAAATAGGCGGAAGTAAACCGCGCGGCATTCTGGCGCACAAAGCTCTTCCACTTCACGCCCCATGCGGGGGCACGTCCGAACGTCGTCATCGCGGCGGCGTCGATCGGATGCAGCTCGGTATGAACATGCAGACTCGTCCCACCGATGAAGCCGAGGCCGCTGTGGTCGTAGTTGTCGTCTGCCCATTCATCGACGGTCGTGCCCTGCGCCGGCAGTCCATACCAGATGTTGATGTCGAAGGGAAACAGCGCCGCCGCCGCGCCCGCGGTGCCCCAGTGGCCGAAGTAATGTTTTCCCACCTGCCCGTGATTGTTGGCAAGGCCGTTCGCATACGCTTTGGATTTCGAAAGCAGCAGCAGCCGGGAGTTCTCGTAGGTATAGCCGGCGAGCAGCACAACCTTCGCGGGCTGAAAATATTCCCGCTTGTCCTTTATGTAAGTCACTCCAGTGACGCGGCC
Source organism: Bryobacteraceae bacterium (assembly GCA_036272235.1). Classification (GTDB taxonomy): domain Bacteria; phylum Acidobacteriota; class Terriglobia; order Bryobacterales; family Bryobacteraceae; genus BOG-234. Next base: position 16,201 of record DATAZF010000040.1, read on the forward strand.
GTTGGAGCCGGCGACGATGCGTGTCACCTGCGCATAATCGACGACTGTCAGATTCTTCGTCTTCTGCGCCGCCGGAATCGTCGTCACCGCGGTCGAATTCTTGGCCGAGATGTGGCAGCCGCCGGTGCCGCAAAATCCGTGATAAGCGCAGCCGGGGCGTCCTTTGTATGGCTGGGAGTTAATCGCCGCCGGCGCGCGGAAGGGCTTCCATCCCAGCTTTCGCGCCGCGTCCGCCATGTGCTCGGAGAACTCCGTCCCGCGGAGCGGAGGCATCGGGTAATCGCGCCGCCGCGGGCCTTCGTAAACATTACCTTCCGGGTCGATGCGCCCCTGCACGTTGCCCGCTTTGCCCGACACGCCGATTTCGTATTCGATCGTGTCGTAAAAAGGTTCCAGTTCGTCGTATGTGACGGGCCAGTCTTCCAGCGTCGAGCCAGCCGGGATCGCACCGGCCCCATAACGTTTGATGGTTTCGGAGCGCGAGCGAAAGTCCCACGGCTTGAGTCGCCAGCTCTGCGCCCAGTAATGAATCGACGTTCCGCCGATAGCATTCATCATGGGATGTATCGCCGCCTGCCGCGCGGGAGCCGCGGGGCTGCTGCGAATGGTCGGAATCTCGCGCTGCGCTTTCGGCACCGAAGTCACGAGATGGCGGACGTTGTTGTAAATCTCGTCCGGCTTGAAAGCGTGGGGATCCATCCAGCCTCCCGCTTCGATCCCGACGACCTTCAGACCGGCGCGGGCGAGGGGCAGAACGGCGACCCCTCCGGCGGCGCCGAGTCCAATTACAGCGACGTCCGCAGGTTTTCGATTGATCGCCATCGCATCGAGACTATCACCGTTGACGTCGCGTCATAGTTCGCGAAAAGATAACGATGGATAACAGGAATCTGAGCATCCGAAGGCATCCATCTGGAGCTCGAGATCGGGGAAATCCGATGCGAGTGGACCGATCAGTGAACGACACCTACATCGCGCAGACCATCCAGAATAAATTGCACTGCCACCGCCGTCAGCAGCAGTCCCATAAGACGCGCGAGGATCCGGATTCCAGTCTCGCGAAGATAACCTCCGACCCGGTTTGCCGCCGCCAGCACGAGAAAAGATACAACCGCGGATGTTGCCACCGCGGCAAGCACGATCCCCCGGTGCGTCCAGTCCGGATTCTGCGCCATCAACACTGTCACCGATGACATAGAGCCGGGACCGGCCAGCATCGGTATTCCAAGCGGCGTGATCCCGATGTCGTCCTTTTCCGCACCCTCCACTGCTTCCCCGGGCGTCTCCTTCGTCGGAGAACGCCGCGCCCGCAGCATGTCCAGACCGATCAGACCGAGGATGATGCCACCCGCGATTTTGAATGCGGGCAGTGTGATCCCGAACATCTCAAAAATCACCGGGCCCGCCAGCGCGAAAATCGCGAGTACCAGAAAGCACGTCCACGCCGCCCGCGCTGCCATGTGCCTGCGGCGGGCGGATTCGTGTGAAGTCATTACAAGGAAAGTCGGAACAGCGGCGATCGGATCGACCAGCGCGAAGAGCGACGTGAACGTCACCAGCGAAAACTGAATGAGAGGCGGCATTTGTGCCCTTCTCCATATTGGCATCCCAGTATTGGCATTGCAGTATTGGCATTGCAGCATTGGCTTTGCAGCCTGGCATCGTCGCCTGTCGCTGCTTACTTTTCTTTACGTTACGCGGGCACGGCGTTTGCCGCCTATACTAGCGAATATGCGAATTCAGGCATCCGCAGCATTGCTGGCTTTGTTCACCGCGTCCATTCCCGCCGTTGCTCAGGCGCCCGCGGTGCCGAAATATCTGAGCATCATCGGGACGATTGAAAAAGTCGATACCGGCGCGAAGTCTATGGCGCTCAAAACGGACAAGGGTGAAGAATCCTCCATCAAATTCGACGACCGCACGCAATTCCTGATGCTGCCTGCCGGCGAAAAAGATACGAAGAAAGCCACCCGCGCATCGGCATCGGACGTCGGCGCGGGCGATCGTGTTATTGCCCGAATGAAGCAGGAGGATCCGACCGGCCAGCCAGCCGTGTTTCTCTACTTCTCGAAGCAGGCCGACCTCGCGCAGCGGCAGAAAAAGACGGCGGAGGAGTGGCAGACGCAGAGTGTGGCAGGCACCGTGAAGTCCATCGATGCATCAGCGAAGCAGATCACGATCGCTGTGCGCGGCGGGTTCGGCCCGGCGAAAGACATGACACTCGATGCGACCGGTTCGGTGGACTATGAACGCTATAACCCCGACGCCGGCAAATACGACCCGAGCACTGCCGGCGTAGCCGCGATTCAGGTTGGCGACCAGGTCCGAGTCCTCGGCCAGAAGAATGCCGATCAGACGTCGATCAAGCTGGAAGCGATGATGTCCGGTTCGTTCAAGACGATCCCCGTGCAGATCAAGACGATCGACGTGGCCACGAAGACAATCACCGGCACGGATCTCGGCAGCAAGAAACCGATCACGATCGCGATCAAGGCCGACACAACATTGAAGAAGCTCGATGACGCTACTGCACTCCTGATGGCTCGCCGTCTGAATCCCAGTTTCCAGGCGGAAGGAGGCCGGGGCGGGCGCGGCAATCGAGGGCAGGGCGCGGGTGCCGCAGAGCCGGGCGCGGGCCAGGCTCCGGACGGCGGGCGCGGCAATTTCGCCGGGGGCGGCAACTTCGCGGGTCGCGGCGGCCAGGGTGGCGGACGCGCGGGACGCAACGCGGATCCCAGCAAGCTTCTGGAAACACAGCCGACGATTGAATTCGCCGACCTAAAAGCGGGCGAGCCCGTGGTCGTTACCGGCGCGGCATCGAACGATCCCTCGAAGTTGACAGCGATGAGTTTGGTGGCCGGCGTAGATCCGATACTGCGTGCGGCGCCGCAGAACGGTGCCGACCCGTTAGGCGGAAGCTGGAACTTCGGCGATGTTTCGGCGCCACAGTAATATCAGAGCCTGAACTCAGGCGCAGGGATTTGGCGCCAGAATCCCCAACCGCTCACACCGCGTTGTTTCCGCAACCCCGAAACCGTATAAGGGTTTCGGTTTAGTTGTCCTTATTTTAACAAAATCTTGCAATCCACCTCTCTGCCCAGCTATATTGCAGATACCGTAGCGATTTAGCAGTGAACACCGGATGGGGATCCGGCGTTTTTGGGTGATTTCGATGTGCGGGATTGCGGGATTCACACACGGGCTAACCGGGGCTGGCGAGAGCGTCATTCGGCAGATGACGAATTTGCTCGTGCATCGCGGGCCGGATCAACAGGGCATCCACTGGTCATCTGATATAGCTCTCGGCGCGGTCCGCCTTCAGGTGATCGACCTGGACGGGGGCGATCAGCCTTTCCGTACCGAAGATGGCAGGACCACGATCGTCTACAACGGCGAGATCTACAATTCCGCCGAGATCCGCGCCGAACTGGAATCCCGAGGACACCGGTTCCGCTCGCTATGCGATACCGAAGTCGCTCTGCGGGCATTCGTCGAGTGGGACACCGCCTGTTTCGCGCGCTTTCGCGGCATGTTCGCGATGGCGATCTGGTCGGAAGCCGACAAGCGTCTCGTAGTCGCGCGCGACCGGATGGGGATCAAGCCACTCTATCTCCGGCGCCTGGGGCGAGACCTCGTTTTCGCCTCCGAGCTCAAATCTCTGTTCGCGCATCCGCGCGTGACACGCAGGCTCGACATGGCGGCGCTGGAGGATTTCCTTTCCCTCAACTATGTGCCGGGCCCTCGCACTCTGGTCGAAGGAATTGAGAAATTACCGGCGGGGCATTACCTCGAATGGCGGCATGGAATCGCCACTCTAACGCCATGGTGGAAGCTTCACTTCGCGCCGGATGCCAGTCTCGACGAACAATCCGCTGTAGAGGAACTCGACCGGTTGCTGCGGGATTCCGTCCGCGAGCACTTGATCAGCGACGTGCCGCTCGGCGTATGGGCAAGCGGCGGCCTCGATTCCTCGACTCTTTTGCATTACGCGTCTGAAATGGCGCCGAAACCCATAAAGACGTTTTCCATTGCCTTCGAATCCAGGTCCTGCGATGAGCGGAAGTACTTCCGCCAAATGGCCGCCATCTATGGCACCGAGCATCATGAGCTGGAATTGTGTGCAAGCGATGCCCTGGCCCCGGCGATCGACGATTTCTCTTACTATTCTGACGAGCCAGGTGCGGATGCGGGCGCCCTGCCTGTCTGGTTCCTTTCGAAGATGAGCCGGCAACACGTCACAGTGGCCCTTTCGGGCGAGGGCGGAGACGAATTGTTCGGCGGCTACATGACGTATCGGGCCGACCAGCTGGCGCGTCCGCTGCGGTGTGTTCCCGGTCTGGTGCGTGCGGCGGCGCTGAAAGCGACCCACGCCCTGCTTCCGGTTTCCAACTCCAGGATTGGCTTCGAGTACAAGCTCAAGCGCTGGCTGGAAGGTTCCCTCCTCCACGCCGATGAAGGACATTTGTTCTGGAATGGCGCGTTTTCCGGCGCCCAGAAGCGCGACCTGCTGCTGCGCAGGAATGGTCGCCATTCCCGGCATCTTTTCGATTCCCTGCCGGCCGCGGACGAGATCGGGTTCCTCAACCGGTACATGATGCTCGATCAGATGTACTATCTGCCCGACAACCTGCTCTACAAAGTGGACCGTATGAGCATGGCGCATGCACTCGAAGTGCGGCCGCCCTTGCTCGATCACCAGATTGTCGAGTTCGCGGGGCGGCTCCCGGAACGCTTCAAGATGCGAGGAGCAAATCAAAAAGCGATTCTCAAGCGCGTGATGACGGGCAAACTGCCGGATACGATTCTGAATCGGAAAAAATCGGGGCTCGATATCCCGGCGCACGAGTGGTTCCGCGGTCCGTTGTACGAATTGTTGAGAGATACGCTGCGGCCTGAAGCGATTCGCCGCACTGCTTTGTTCGATCCACGAGCGACAGAGAAGTTGATCGTGGATCATAAAGAAAAGCGAACGAATGCCGGATATCAACTATGGGGCCTGATGACCCTCTTCCTTTGGCTGAAGAGGTGGGACATCGAGGTCGCGCCCATCGAGGAACAAACCAGCCCGGGACGTCTGGCAGCTTTCGCCGCTGCGAGCTGATCGTCCTCCTGTTCGCTTCCATTATTTTCATTACGTCGATCGTCAGCCCGCCGCGGCTGATGGATGATGTGGATGCCGTGCAGGCCCAGATTGCGCGTAATATGCTGCAATCCGGCGATTGGGTTACTGCGCATCTCGACGGCGTGAAGTACCTCGAAAAGTCTCCCCTCAAATACTGGATGATCGCCATCTCGTTTGAGATTTTTGGCGCCCATGACTGGGCTGCCAGGATACCGATCGCCCTGGCCGGAATCTTATTGTGCTGGCTGGTGGCGCGGATGGCGAAGTGGGCGCTCGGCGAATCGGCCGGGCTGTATGCCGGCTTGAGCCTCGCGACGTGCGTGGGCCTGTGGCTTTTCACCCGAGTGCTGATTCCGGATGTCGTGCTCACGCTGGCGATCGCCTTCACGCTGTGGAGCTTTGTGCGGGCGCTCGAAGTCGACGAGGTCCGCTGGCGCTGGTGGGCGTTGGCATCATGGGCGTCCGTCGGCGTGGGAATGCTGCTGAAAGGCCTGATCGCCGCGCTGTTTCCCATAGGGGCTGCCGGTCTTTATCTGCTGTTTACCGGCCTTTGGCGCAAGAGAAGGACGTGGCGACGCCTTTATATCCTGCCAGGTCTGGCTGTGATGCTCGTCATTGCGGCGCCCTGGCATGTGCTGGCGACGCTGCGCAATCCGCCTTATTTCGATTTCACGATGCACAGCGCGCCGGGGGAATACCGGGGTTTCTTCTGGTTCTACTTCTTCAACGAGCACCTGCTCCGGTTTCTCAATCTGCGATACCCGCGGGATTACGACACCGTTCCCCGCCCGCTTTTCTGGCTGCTGCACTTCGCGTGGTTCTTTCCGTGGAGCGCATTTTTCGTGCGGGCTGTAGGGCTGCGTTATCGCGGCTCCGATCGTGCTTCGAGGATGCATCTGCTGGCGCTGTGCTGGATCGGAATGGTGCTTGGTTTTTTCACTTTTTCGACGACGCAGGAATACTATTCGATGCCGGCTTACCCCGCGTTCGCGATTTTAATCGGCAGCGCGATGGCCGAATCGCGTGACCGGGCCTGGCGTTGGTCGATACGGTCCGCTGGAGCGGTTGCGGGTCTGGCGCTGGCGGCGATCGCCGGATTGCTGTGGGCCAGCTGGGGGTATGCGGCACCCGGGGATATCTCGCAGGCGCTGACGTCGAACCCCGGAAACTACACCCTGTCCCTGGGCCACATGGGAGATCTGACCCTTCGTTCCTTCGCATACCTGCGCGTACCGCTGGCCGTTGCCGGGCTTGCGATGCTGATCGGGGCGATCGGGGCGTTTGCTGGCAAAAGACGCCGCGCGGCTTTCGCCCTCGCCATCATGATGGTGCTGTTCTTTCAGGCGGCGCGGCTGGCGCTGATTGCGTTTGATCCGTACCTTGGGTCGTATCCGCTGGCGCAGGCTTTGAACCGGGCTCCGGAGGGAGGTCTGATCGTCGACGATCCTTATTACGAGATGTCGGCGATCTTCTTTTATACAAACCGGACGGCGCTCATTCTGAACGGACGCAAGAACAATCTGGAATATGGATCGTACTCGCCGGGCGCTCCCGCGGTCTTCATCGGCGACGAGGGATTCGCGGAGCGCTGGAAGAGTCCGGAGCGGTGGTACGTGGCTTCGGAAGACGAGCACGTGGACCGGCTGCGCAAGCTGGTGGGGAATGGTGGGCTGCATCCCATAGTGAGCGCGGGCGGAAAGACGATTTATACCAACCGATAAATACCAGCGCGGAAATACACAAATTTTTCTTCTAAAGAATTTTACCGATTCCGCCGATATACCTCCAGAGCCATGCCGATCGTCAGTATCAAGCGGTTCCTCGAAACCGCCAGCGATGAACCCCTGCGCCTGGCCGTGGCGCTGCTGATCGAGAAGCTCGCCGATTGCGCTGCCCTCGAAGGCGATGCGCAGGCGCTGGACGATTTTCGGGCGGAAATCCACGGAATCCGGGAAGGGGTGACGCCGGATCTTCCAACGGAAAATGTGCTCGTGCTGGCACAGGCGGCCGCGCGGGCCCAGGAGACCTATAACCGGCGACTCTCAAAAGGGATCGAGAAGCAGGGCGCCGATTTCCACGTCATTATCCGGATGCTTCAGGAGAGTCTGGTAACGATCGCGGGCGAGAAGGCCTCTTCCGTCGAAGAGCTCACAAAAATCGGCGAACAGCTCGAGCGCAGCAACGCGTTCGGTGACATCCACTCGCTCAAACAACACCTGAGCAGTTGTCTGACTGGTTTGCGGGCGGAGATCGAACGGGAGAAAACGTCGTCGCGCACGCTGATCGAAAAACTCCAGACCGAACTCGGAGGCTTTCGCGGAGGCGGCGTTGCGGCGCTTTCGCGCGAGCTGGATCCGGCCACGCGGCTGCCACGCCAGGAGGATTGCATGACGGCCATCCGCCATGCGATCGATTCCGGCACGAGGTGTTTCGCGCTTGTGATGGTCATCAACCGGGTGCAGCGCATCAATGCCCGCTTTGGCCGGGACGCCGGAGACCGCATGCTTTGCCGGTTCAAAGAGCATGTCGAGAAACAGTTCTCTTCCTCAGACCGCCTGTTCCGATGGATGGGACCCGCGATGGTCGGCTTGCTCGAGAGACAGGAAGCATTTGAGCTTGTCCGCGCACAAGTCAGGAGAATGCTCGAGATTCCCATCCAGGAGAATTACGAGATCGGCGACCGGTCGGTGCTGATCCCAATCTCAGCGGCATGGTCGCTTACTTTACTCAACTCAACAGCCGAAGCCACAGACCAACAGATCCAGACATTTATTGCCAGCCAGGGCGGCAGGGATTTTGTATAACGAGCCGAAGCGACAAATGCCACATCCGACAAAATCATGAACCCAAATCTTACTGTTGCGCCCAACATCGCGGATCCAGACGCGCAGATCGAACGGCTATCCGAGCAGCTGGCTCAACTGGAAGAGGAAAATGCGCTTCTCGAAGAGGCTCTCGGACGCAATACGAGAATGTTCGAGGCCCTGCTCAGCGGCAGTAATCAGGGCATCGCATTGACTGGCCCAGACCGGAGAATCGTGCGCGTTATTAAAGGGCTCACGGACCTCAGCGCCGCGTCGCTCTGCGGGCAGGAGATTGAAGTACTCGCCATCCCGGACGACCGGCCGCTGATTGTGGAGGCGTACCGGGAACTGCTGGAAGGCGCCCGGAAGAAAGTCGGGATTATCATTCGTGTGACACGGCCGGACGGTGAAATCGTCAAACACGCCGCGACCCTGACCGATATGCTGGACGATCCCGGCGTTCTGGCAATCGTCTGGAATTATTCCGTGGCCGCCTGACAAGGCTGCCCGCGCATTTCATTAGCCTCGTAAATAGGCATCGTCGCCGCGGATCCAGTCCTCGCGCGCGGGCGTGAATAAATCGGTTGCCGTCGATTCTTCAAGTGCTTCGACGCTGTGGGGAACATGGGGCGGGATCACCAGAGCATCGCCCGGTTTCAGGACGATACGTTTGCCCTCCATCTCGAATTCGAGCGCACCGGTTTCGATCATCGTCACCTGCTGATTCACGTGCTCATGCAGGGGCACCACGGCGCCCTTGCCGAGCCACAACCGCGCTACGGTCATCCGCGGCGTATGAATGCAGCGGCGGCTCAGCAGAGGGTTTAACTTCTCTTCCAAAACTGCAGTCCAGTTGTATCGCTCCACGGTCTGGTTGTATCTACTCATGCAGGACAGTATCCTATTTGTTTACGTATGAAGGGTATCGTTCTCGCGGGAGGCACGGGCAGCCGGCTCTTTCCGCTCACCAAAATCACCAACAAACATCTGCTTCCCATTTATGACAAGCCGATGATCTTTTATCCGATCCAGACGCTTGTTGACGCGGGCGTGACCGACATCATGGTCGTGACTGGCGGCAAGAATTCGGGCGATTTTCTGCGCCTGCTTGCCAATGGCAAAGGCTTCGGATTGAAGCACATCGCCTACACTTATCAGGAAGGCGAAGGAGGCATCGCCGACGCCCTCAGCCTGTGTGAGCACTTCGCGGACGGGCAACCGGTGTGCGTGGTGCTGGGAGACAACATCATCGAGCGGAATATCCGTTCAGCGGTCGAGGCGTTCAGCAGGCAGGCAAGCGGCGCCCGAATCCTTCTCAAGGAAGTGGAGGACGCAGAGCGCTTCGGGGTGGCCGAATTCGCCGGTGAGCGCATCCTGGGTATCCAGGAGAAGCCGAAGCATCCGAAATCGAAATTCGCCGTCACGGGCATTTACATGTACGACGCCACGGTTTTCGAAAAGATCCATACATGCAAACCCTCGCACCGGAATGAGCTCGAAATCACCGATGTCAACAATGCCTACATCGAGGAAGGAACGATGAGCTTTTCGTTTCTCGACGGCTGGTGGACGGATGCGGGAACCTTCGAATCCCTGCTGCGGGCGGCCAACATGGTTGCGTCGAGCCGGTTGCAGCGTGACCCTGAGTCCGATGCCGCGCGCGATGAAGAGACAGCCGCGAGGCGTGCGTGACGGCTTCACAGAGAGAGATCTCCTTTCCAAACTGCGAAAAGGGAATCGGGGACGTCATCCTCGCGCTCGATTCTCCGAAACTGATAGATGGCGTGAAATGCGCGCCGGTCTCTCTATGGCCGGACGACCGCGGCTATTTTCTTGAGGTGCAGCGCATCGGCGAAGGACTCGCAGCACACTTTCCAAAGGATTCGACGCAGGTCTCAGCCGCGTTGAACTATCCGGGCATCATCAAGGCATTTCACTTTCATCGCCACCAGACCGACTGCTGGACTCCGGCGATGAATATGCTGCAGATCGCGCTGATCGATCTGCGGCCGGAGTCGAAAACATTCGGCTGGCGCAATACCATCTACGCCGGCAATTTACGGCCGTGGCAGATTCTGATCCCGCCGGGCGTCGCGCATGGCTATAAAGTGCTGTCCACCGGACCCTCGCTGCTGATTTACGCGACCGACCGCTTCTACAATCCGGCCGATGAAGGGCGAATCGCGCACGACGATTCCCGATTGAACTACGACTGGGAGTTGCAGCACAAATAATGGCTACGGCTTTAGCTGGCCGGCTGCTGAAAAAGGCTGGGAACCATCCAGAACGCAGGCGAAACCATCTGCGGCACCACTGCGAATCAATGACTTGCAAGACGAGGTGGGGCCGGCATTCAGCCTGCCAGGGCCTTTTTCAACAGCCCGCTGCGTGCTGATCGCGCTCGATGCCACGCCGCTCACGATTTCTTCGGGCGGATTGCCACGATACGTTACCGAGCTCTCGGTGGAGCTCGCCCGTGAATTTCCCGAAGATACTTACTATCTGCTCTCCGACCAGCCGTTTGTCATGCCGGAGCGCGCACCCGCGAACCTGCTGCGCGGCCGGCAGCCGCACAGCGCCGCGGAGCGGCGCTGGTGGCTATGGGGTATCCAACATGCCATCCGCCAAATGGGCGCGGAGGTCTTTCATGGCACGAATTTCGAAGTGCCCTACATCGGGTCGACGCCGTCAGTGCTGACGATTCACGATCTCTCGCCGTGGCGCGAGCAGGCCTGGCAGCTTCATAGCCACAACGCGGATGCGGATCGCGTGCGATGGCGAACACCGTGGCTTGTCCGGCTGCGGCGCGCGCGCATGATCCTCACCGTGAGCGAAGCGGTGCGGCGCGAGGTGATCGGACACTTCGGCGTCGCGGAGGACCGGGTGCGCGCTGTTCCACTGGCTGCTTCAAGCCTTTTTCGGCCTGTACCTCCGACCTCACCGCCGCAGAAGCCGTTTTTTCTTTTCGTTGCCACGCTGGAGCCGCGCAAGAACGTGGCGGGTCTCATTGAAGGCTGGCTGGAATCCCGCGGCGCCACACAGGCAGATCTCGTAATCGCTGGACGAAACCGCGCCGATTTCGCGGAAATCGCGCCCTGCGAAGGTCTCCATCTGCTCGGCGAAGTTGCCGATCAGGATCTCCCCCGGCTTTACTCCGATGCCCTGGCATTTGTTTACCCGACACACTACGAAGGCTTCGGACTGCCGGTGCTGGAGGCGATGCAATGCGGCTGCCCCGTCATTACCTCGCGCGATCCGGCCGTAACGGAAGTCGCCGCGGGCGCTGCGCTCCACGCTTCTTCGCCGCGGGAGATTGCCGAAGCGATGCGTAGTCTGGCGGAGAATCCGCAGCTGCGCAACGTCCTGCGCGGGTCTGGGTTACAACGCGCGAACGCCTTTTCCTGGAACCGGACGGCGCGGGAAACGCGCGAGGTGTACTCTTCGGTTCTGCGGACCGGATCATGAGAGTCTAAACAGGTGGTGTCGTAGCTGGATGCAGGTTTTGATGCTCTCGCCGGAAGCTCCCTATCCGCTCGACGGCGGAGGTGCGTGGCGTACTGCGTCCCTGCTGCATTTTTTCGCGCGCTTCGCCGAAGTAGACATGATCCTGTTCTCGCAAAGCGGCCATCCGGCTGCCCTTCCCTCCGGTCTTGTGCGAACTCAGTGCGTCATCCGCCTCCCGTACCATGGCCGGGGCCAGGTGGCTCGTTACACGCGCAACGCGGGACGCTCGATCAGGGGGGTGCCGCCTCTTGTCGATCGCTTCGCCGGCTATTCAGCGGCGATTGAACGAGCTGTCGGAGGCCGGCAATATGACATCGGTGTGGTGGAGCACTTTTGGTGTGCGCCCTATATAGACCAACTGGAGAGGTTTTGTACGAAAACCGTTCTCGACTTGCACAACATCGAGTCGGTGCTGCATGGGCACTGCGCCCAGCTTGGCAGGAACCACGGCAGCCAGTTGATCCGTATGGGGCATCGGCGGTTCGCGAAGGCGGCGCAAAAGCTGGAGTCCACGCTGCTTCCGCGTTATTCGTCAGTGCTTACTACATCGGAAGAAGATGCCCGGCGGGTTCGGGAAATTGCTCCTTCCGCGCGAACTCATGTATATCCAAATGCTCTTCCCCACGTCGATTTGCCGATATGCACTGAATACCCGCGTGTAGTTTTCCCCGCCAATTTCGAATATCACCCCAATATCGATGCCGTTCGCTTCCTGGTGCGGGAAATCTGGCCCGAAGTGAAAAAACGTCACCCGGACCTCCGGCTGCGGCTGGTCGGGCGGAACGAGGAATTTATCCGCCATTTGCTGCCTGCTGGCCCGTCGGCGGAAATCGGCATCGAGCTTACCGGACGTGTGGAAGATGCACGAGCCGAGATTGCGCAGGCGCGAATCGTGGTGGCTCCACTGCGCGCCGGCAGCGGTACCCGTCTGAAAATTCTCGAGGCCTGGGCCGCGGCGCGATGTGTAATCGCAACGCCTCTGGCCGCCGAAGGCCTGGACGCCCGGGACGGCGTGAATATCGCCATCGAAGCTGACGCGGCAGCGTTCGCGGCCCGTATCTCGAAACTGGCGGACGATAGCGCCGACCGCGCACATCTTGCCGCAGGCGGCCGCCGGACTTTCGAGGACCTTTATTCCTGGGAAACAGTATGGGAAAACCTCAATATTGATCTGCAACTTACGCAGGCCTCTGGACTTACCGGATATACTGGGAGCTTCTGATGCGCTTCGCTGTTGATGCTCACGCGATCGGACGGCATCTCACCGGCAACGAGGTCTATATCCGTAGCCTGCTCGGCGGTTTTGCCGAGGTCGACCGCCATTCGGAGTTTATCGCCTACCTATCGGAACCAGGCGCCGAGCGCTGGATTCCGGAGCGATTTGCCATCCGGCGTGTTTCCGCAAATCCCTATGCACGCCTGGGGTGGGGCCTTGCGCGCTGGATCCGCGCGGATTCCCCTGACCTGATCCACGTTCAGTACACCGCGCCGTTGCTGACGAGGATACCGACCGTAGTGACCGTGCACGACGTGAGCTTTATCGAGCACCCGGAATATTTCACCGGGACGCGGAGCTCGCAGCTTCGCCTGACGGTCGGGCGCACGGTAAAGCGGGCGGCGCAAATCCTGACGGTGAGCGAATTTTCACGCGACGCGATCCTGCGGGCTTACGACATAGCGCCGGAAAAGGTGCGGGTGATTCCAAACGCCGCCAATCCGGAATTCCGCGTCATCGGGCGCGAGCGGGCCCAGAATGCGGTACGGGAGCGGGTGCATTTCGATGCGCCCTTCATTCTGTCAGTCGGAGACCTGCAAGTGCGGAAGAATCAGATCGGGCTGATCGCCGCGTTCTCGCGGCTTTTGACCGAGTGTCCGCAGTTGAAGCATCATCTGGTGCTCACCGGGAAAGAAACCTGGTTTACTCCAAAGGTACGCGATGCCGCACGCGCCTGCGGGTTTGCATCGAGGATCCATTTCACGGGCTTTGTCACCGACGCGGACCTCCTGGAGCTTTATAACGCCTGTGATTGTTTCGTTTTTCCGTCGTTCTACGAAGGGTTCGGGCTGCCAATTCTGGAGGCTATGGCATGCGGGCGCGCGGTGGCGTGCTCGAACACGTCGTCGATGCCGGAAGTGGCCGACGGCGCGGGGCTGTTGTTCAACCCTTACCAGACCGGTGAAATTACGCGGGCGCTGAAGGACATTTTGCTCGGCGCCGAGCTCCGCGGCCGCATGGAGAGGCTTGGGCTGCAGCGCGCCGCGGCTTTTACCTGGAAAAAGAGTGCGCGCGCCACACTCGATGTCTACAAGGAAGTCGTCAACGCAAACCGTGAGAGCGCGCCGCGAAGAAGCCGCGCTGCGGTTACAGCAGGGAGCAGGAAAAGATGAAAGTCGCGTGTGCCCTGGCTTTTGTTTCACAACTTGCGTTGGCAGCGCCTCTCTCCACCCCGGCGCCGACCGGATTCCCCTTCACCGATGAAGATCTGAACTACAACGTCACCTGGCCAAGCGGCATCAGTCTGGGTGAAGCTCATATGCACGCGAAGCATTCGTCTTCGAACTGGAATTTCGAGCTGACTCTCAATGCGGGCGTGCCCGGATACGCGGTCAAGGACACTTACGCCTCCCAGGCCGTTGGCGATTTATGCTCGTCTTCCTTCGACCGCACGACATCACATGGCAGCCGCACTGCGAAGGAACACGAGACGATCGACCGCGATCGTGGCACGGCAACCCGCACCACCGTCGCGAAAGACGCCGGCAAGAGCGACTTCCCCGTGCCTGCCTGCGTAAAGGACGCGCTGACATATATTTTCTACGCACGGCGTGAAATGGGCCAGGGGAAGGTTCCCGCAGCGCAGCAGGTTCTCTTCGGCGGACTCTACAACATCCGCTCGGACTACGGCGGCGCCGCAACGATCACGCAGAACGAGAAGCCGATCCAGACGGATAAATTGACCTGCACCATCAAAGCCGGAACATCCGAGTACAAGGTCGATATCTACTTCGCCAGAGACGCCGCGCGAACGCCTCTGCGAATCTCGGCACCCCTCGCGATGGGCAAGTTCTCGATGGAGCTGATCCGCTGAATTTGTTGCGCGTGGCGTTCTTCTCTCCGATGCCACCATCGAAGAGCGGAATCGCCGACTACTCCGAAGCTCTCGCCGCTGAGATGGCGAAGCGGGCCACCGTATCGATTTACCAGGAAGGCGCCTCCTTCGATCCTGCCGCCCATGATGTCGCCCTTTATCACATCGGAAACAATCCGTGGCACGGCTTCGCGTATGAGACGGCGCTACGGCATCCCGGTGTCGTGGTCATGCATGAGGCTAATCTGCACCATCTTGTTGCGGACCTGACCATCAAACGCGGCGACTGGAACGCGTATCTTGCAGAAGCCGAGTTGAATGGCGGCGCGTCGGCCCTCGACTATGCGCGGCGCGCGCGAACGCTCGCCGTGGGTCCGGACTATGATGGCGTGGCAATGACACGACGGCTGCTCGATGCGTCGCGCGGCCTCGTTGTCCACAGCGATTTCGTGGCCCGGAAGATGCGAGCGCAGGGTTACCAGGGGCCGATCGCGACAATCCCGCATGGGGCCTGGATCCCGCAAACGGAACGGAACACGACTCGTCAATCGCTCGGCCTCGACGAGCATACGCCGCTCATCGGAGCCTTCGGATATCTGAAGCCCTACAAGCGGATCGCGGAATCGCTGCGGGCCTTGCGCAGGCTGGTGAAACTCGATCCGAGAGTCCGGATGATTCTGGTGGGGGAACCGCATCCGGAATTTCCGGTCGCGCAACTGATTCGCACTCTTGGGTTGAGCGAACACGTGCGAGTGCTTGGGTTCACGCCGATCGAAAAGTTCGTCGAGTATATCGGGGCCTGCGATATCGTGCTCAACCTGCGCTATCCGACAGTCGGGGAGACTTCGGGGAGCCTGCAGAGGGCGCTGGGGTTGGGCAAGGCGGTGATCGTGAGCGAGGTCGGTTCGTTCTCGGAACTGCCCGACGATGTATGTATGAAGGTTCCGACGGCGCCGGAAAAAACGCAGGAAGAAGAAGACTTTATTTTCGAGTACCTCAACGTGCTCGTGTCGCGGCCCGATCTGGCGCGCGCCATGGGCGAACGCGCCCGGCAGTGGGTCGAGCGCGAATGCAACTGGGGCGCCTCCGCGGCTCGCTACGTGGCGTTTCTCAGCCAGTTTCGCGAGGGCCGCACGCCCGCGTGCGGCCATGACTCCCGCGCAGGGGAGCCCGAATCGGAGCCTGAGCCCCCTCAATTCGTTGAAGACCTCGCGCCCGCCGGGATTAGCGCATGGGTCGCGCCCGAGGCGCGCGAATACGCGGGGCAGCACCAGACGCGCTTTCTCCATACGCTCGGCATGACTCCGGCCGGCGACGAATCAAAGACCGTCCTCGAAATGGGCGCCTACATGCAAATCACCCCGGCGCTGAAATTCCAGGTCGGATATGGGAGCGTGCGCGGCTGTTATTTCGGGAAGCTGGGCGATGTCGATCACAAGTCGATCGTCTCGGAAAACGGTGAAATTTTCGAATGTGCCGTGGATCATTTCGACGCCGAGCGTGATGTGTATCCCTATCCCGACGAGTCATTCGATACGGTGCTTTGTTGCGAGCTGATCGAGCACCTGTTCAGCGACCCGATGCACATGATGGAGGAGATCAATCGCATCCTGAAACCTGGCGGACATCTCGTGCTGACCACGCCGAACCTGGGGTCACGGCGGGCGATCTCAGCGGTACTGCAGGGCTATCACCCGTCTTTCTTTCCGGCGTACATTCGGCCGCGCCGGCAGGGTGAGGAAGCGGAAGCGCGCCACAACCGCGAGTATGTACCGATGGAAATCCAGCACCTGCTGACGGGCGCCGGTTTCGAAACAATACGTCTGGAAACAGGCGAGTTTCTGGATGAACCGCATCCTGAGCATGGGTGGGTCGATCATCTGCTGGAACGCTATCGGGTACATCAGACGCTGCGCGGCGACGGGATTTATGCCCTGGGCCGCAAGACGGGTCCGATGCGCGAACGCTGGCCGGCGTGGCTTTACTCATGACGGGCTCGGCCGAATTCCGCGGCGTTACCGTGTCATTGAAAGGGCGGACGCTGAACGAGCGGACCCTCCTGGTCGAGTGGGAGATCGTCAACCGCTCCGCCGAAACCTGGCTGCCTGAAGAAGGCTGGGCGGTGGGATTTCACCTGTTCGACGAGCCTACCGGCACCCTGGTCGTCGATGGCGAGCGCACACCGCTCAGACTCGCGCCGCTCGAGATCCGTGGGCTCACAATCGAAGTTGCCTTGCCGCGCGAGCCCGGTGAATACAACGTTTACCTCTCGGTGATGCGGGAACATGTCTCCTGGTTCTACAACGCCGGTTGGCCATTCCTGTTGATCGACGTCACCGTCAGCGACAACGGTGAAACCACGCTGGCCGGCTGGAAGATCACCGAACGGCGGGCAGTGGCGCGCAAGCGTGCGCTGCGCAGCTTCGCGCGAGCGTTTCAGCTGCCACTGCAATCGATCTGGCGGAGCCGGAGCCTGATCCGCACAATGGTCCGGCGCGATGTTCTGAGCCGTTACAGCGGATCTTTCGGAGGCGCATTCTGGGCGGTTCTGAATCCGCTGATGTTGATGTTGACGTATTTCTTTGTATTCGGCCTGGTGCTGCACGACCGCTTCGGGAATGACACCAGCCGCTCGGGATACGCGGTCTATTTCCTCGCCGGAATGTTGCCGTGGCTGGCCTTCAGCGAAGCCGTCGGACGCGCGCCGTTCATTATGATCGAGCACCGCGGCTTCATCAAGAAACTGGTGTTCCCCGTGGAAACCCTCCCGGTGAACCTCGTCGTTTCAGGCCTGGTGACGGAATTCTTCGGGATCATTTTATTTGTTCTGGCCCTGCTGCTGGTCCGCGGCCGGGTTCCGGCGACAGTGTTGTATCTCCCGGCGCTGGCGATTCCCCAGATCCTGCTGACGTCGGGGATCTGCTGGTTTCTCGCAGCGCTGGGCGTCTTCGTCCGCGATCTCGCGCAGATCAACGGCTACCTGTTAACGGTGTGGTTCTTCCTGACGCCCATTTGCTATGCGGAGGCGAATCTCGACAAACTGCCGCGAGCGGCCATTCAACTGCTCACCAGGAACCCGATATTCGTACTGGTGCGCGGGTACCGATCGGTGCTCCTGGATGCGAAAGCGCCTGACTGGGTAGCGCTGGGATGGCTTACCGTCGCTTCCATCATTGTCTTTCTGCTCGGCCACGCCTGGTTTTACAAGCTCCGGAAATCGTTCGCCGACTTGATCTGAGCTGCCCTGGATTACTGGGTGGGAAGGTTTCGCCCGGAACAGGATTCAGCGGGCTTCGGCTTGTGTTTTCAATACCCGGCGACAGGGTCTCCAGACGCCCACCTGCAAGCCATTGATTCTGCATCGGCAGGCGGTTTCGCCTGCCCCGCCTGCCGGCTTGCTTGCACGGATGCACTCAGCGACCGTGTACATGGCAGCACATCGGCCCGTCGCCTGCTTCGACAACTGAGAGGAGTTGAACCATGGCAATCGACCCCGGCGAAGTTCGGTCCATACTGAACGGTCTCATTGAAACCTGCAAGGATGCTCAGGAAGGCTTCCGCGAAGCCGCCGAAAAGCTAAAAACCGGCCAGATCAGCACCCTGTTTCTGAAATATTCCCTGCAGCGCAGCGAATTCGCGGGCGAACTTCAGGCACAGGTAACGCGGATGGGGGGTGAGCCGGCAAAGTCCGGTTCGACCGCGGGCGCAATCCATCGCGGCTGGATTGGCCTGAAAGCCGCCCTTACCGGCGCCAGCCCACACGCCATTCTCGAAGAGGCCGAGCGTGGCGAGGACTCGGCCGTGAAGAATTACCGCGAAGCCCTCGGCAAAGATTTGCCGTCAGACATCCACGACTTCGTGCGGGCGCAACTCGTGGACATTCAGCACGTGCACAACGTCGTCCGGCAGTTGCGCGACGGCGCTCGGAAGACCACTTCGACCAGCGGTTCTGGTCAGACAGTGTAAACGCGGGTAAAAACCGGCACTGCAAATCCAGACCGTGGTACGCTACACGGTTCGGAGTTATTATTGGAAACCACCGCACCGCCTTTGTCCGGACCCCGTCTGTCTGTCGATCGATTCCTCCCGGTACTCCTGATTTTGTTCGCCGGCAGCGGTTGTTCGGCCCTTATCTATGAAGTCGCCTGGTATCAGGTGCTTCAACTGGCCCTGGGTTCGACGGCCGTTTCGCTGGGCATTCTTCTCGCGACATTCATGGGCGGGTTGTGTATCGGCAGCCTCGCTCTGCCGCGGATGAAACTCGCGGAACATCATCCTTTGAAGGTCTATGCGGTGCTCGAGTTCGGCATCGCCATACTCGGGGTGCTGGTCACGACGGCGATGCCGCTCGTCAGCCGCGTTTATGTTGTGGGCGCCGAACATGGAATGCCCGGCATGCTGCTGCGCGGACTGGTCGCGGCGGTATGCATGCTGCCTTCGACGATCCTGATGGGCGCTTCCCTGCCCGCGATCGTGCGTGGAATTGAAGCGACCCCGAAAGGCGTTTCGTGGTGGGCGCTGCTCTATGGGGGCAACACGGCGGGCGCGGTTTTCGGATGTCTTCTCGCCGGATTCTACCTGCTGCGTATTTACAATATGGCCACCGCGGCTTACGTGGCTGCAGCGATCAACATCGTAGTGGCGGCGATCAGCTTCATACTGGCGCGCGGCATCGCTCCGGCAGCGGAATCAGAGCAACGGGCGCGAGTCGCGGCGGGCTCCATATCAGGCCGCTGGCCCATCTACATTTCGATCGCTCTTTCCGGGGCGGCGGCTCTCGGCGCTGAAGTCGTCTGGACACGTCTAATGGGGATGCTGCTGCTCGCGACAGTGTACGTGTTCTCCATCATCCTCGCCGTCTTCCTTGTGGGTCTGGCGGTCGGCGGCGCGGGTGCCTCGTGGCTGATCCGGCGGGTGCGCGCCGATCTGGCGCTCGGCGTTTGCCAGTTGTTGCTGATGCTTGGGATCGCGTGGACCGCGATGGTGATCACGGGGATTCTTCCTTTCTGGTCCGACGCGATTCTGACGACGACCAGCCCGTGGCAAATGTTTTTTCTGGATTTGAAGCGCTGCCTCTTCGCGATACTGCCGCCATCGTTGTTATGGGGCGCGAGTTTCCCCCTCGCCTGCGCCGCTGCGATCAAGTCGCCTGACGACGATCCGGGACGTATCGCCGGGGGAGTATATGCCGCCAACACGCTGGGCGGGATCGCCGGCGCCCTGATGGTCAGCCTGGTGCTGATTCCGTGGATTGGCACGCAGCAGTCGCAACGCATCATCCTGGCGCTGGTCGCGTTGAGCGGACTTGTTGTCCTGGTTCCGGTCGTCAGGAGCCGCGCGACTAACCGAACGCTTCCAGCGGTCGCTCTTTTCGCTTCCATGCTCTTCGCCGCGCTGCTAGCCTGGGGCATGCCTCCCCTGCCGGGCGATTTGATCGCCTACGGCCGCCGCATGGGGACCTACAAGGATCAATCGCAGATTCTCTACGTCGCCGAAGGACGCAACTCCTCCGTCGCGATCTCACAGTGGGGCAACGGAACGACATACGTAAACGTGAATGGCCACGTGGAGGCGACCACCGAGCCGTTCGACATGAAGCTGCAGCGGATGGTCGGACACCTTCCCGGCATCATTCACCCAAATCCGAAATCGGTGTTGGGAATAGGCTTCGGTGCGGGCGTTTCAGCGGGCACGTTCACCCGTTATCCCGGGATCGAGAAGATTACCGTATGCGAGATCGAGCCGGTGATTCCGCCCGCCTCCACCCGGTATTTCGCACAGCAGGATTACGACGTGTACCACAACCCCCGCACGCACATCGTGTACGACGACGCGCGGCACTATCTGCTCACGACGACGGAGAAGTTCGACATTATTGCGTCGGACCCGCTCGATGTATTTGTGAAGGGTACGGCGGCGCTGTACTCGAAAGAGTATTTCGAATCGGTGAAGGCGCATCTCAACCCGGGCGGAATGTTTTCACTCTACGTGCCGCTCTACGAGACCGACGTGCCGACAATCAAGAGCGAGCTGGAAACGTTCTTCCAGGCTTTTCCCAACGCCACGGTCTGGAGCAATACACGCGACGGACTCGGTTACGACATGGTTTTCATGGGTCAGGTGGAGCCGCTGAAGGTCAATCTGGATGAAGTGGAGCAGCGCCTCGCCCGGCCCGACTACGCTCCAGTGGCGGAATCTCTGCGCGGTATCGGCGTGCCTTCGGATATCGATCTGTTCGCAACCTATGCAGGCCAGAAATCGGATCTCGGACTCTGGACCAAAGGCGCGCAAATCAATCGCGATGCGGACCTGCGGTTGTCCTATCTCGCCGGCTGGGGGATCAACTCGAACCTCGAAGACGTGCTCTACAGGCAGATGCTGCACTACCGCCGGCCTCCTGACGGCATTTTTACGGGATCGCCGCAGAAGATCGAGTCGCTCTATGAGGCGATTCTGCGCGAGTCCGGCGGGCAGTAGGACCGCGCGTCGTGACCGGCCGATAATAGAGGCGGGGTAAACCGTCTATGGCTTTCTCGGTCGTTCGGAAATGCGCGGCATGCGGAACGGCCAATCGCATTCCCGCAAAGTATCTCGCCAGCAGTGGCCGTTGCGGTTCGTGCAAATCGTCTTTGCCGCCGCAGAGCGAGCCGCTCAATGTCGACGACGATTCGTTTGCACAGGTTGTGGCCGAGGCGAAGGTTCCCGTACTGACGGACTTCTGGGCCGAGTGGTGCGGTCCTTGCCGGATGGCGGCGCCGGAGGTTCACGAGCTGGCACGGGAGATGGCCGGGCGCGCGCTGGTGCTCAAGGTGAATAGCGACGACAACCCGCGGACTTCCGCGCGGTTCCAGGTGCAGTCGATCCCGAACTTCGTCGTGCTGCGCAACGGCCAGGTCGTTTTTCAACAGGCGGGGCTCGCGCCCAGAGCCGAGATGCGGCGGTGGCTTGAGGCGGCGCAGGCGCAGGGTTGACTTCGAGACGCGCATTCTTCGGGATCGCCGCGGCCGCTTCCGCTGGTTTCGGCTTTTCCGCTGAATCCACCACAGGATTGATCTTTCCGGCTGCGAATCCCACTCTCCCGCTGGACGCTCGCGCTCTCTATCCCAAAGGAGTTCGTTTCCTGACAGCTGGAGTCGACGCTGGCCATACACTCCCGGAAAGCCTAAGCGCGTGGAGCGAACGGATCAAGCCCGCCGCCAGGCGGCTTGTTGGAGAAGGTGCTTCCGCCATCGTGATAATGGCTCCCGCCGTGAGCTTCTACAGGGGAAACGCGTTCAACCAGATCCTCTCGGATCAGGTCGCGCACGAGACGGGAGTGCCGTCAATTACGGCGAGTACTGCCGCGGTCGAAGGGCTGCGCTCTGTCCGCGCACGGCGGGTGGCCGTCGCCACGGTCTACACGCAGGAGATCAGCCTTCATCTGCAGGGATTTCTTGAAGAATCCGGCTTCGAAGTTGTAGCCGTAAGGGGCCTGGGAGTCGAAAGATTTGAGGAGAGCCCGGCTGCAACCGAGGGAATCACCGGCGAGGATTTCATGCAGTTTTGCGTCAAAGTGCGGGAGAGCCGTCCGGAAGCTGACGCGTTGTTGATTTGCGGCGGGCATGTACCGACGCTGGCTGCCATCGTGCCAATGGAGAAGCGGTGTCAGATACCCGTCGTGAGCGCGACCCCTCATTCGCTTCGCGCGGGAGTGAAGCTGGCGGGCGGCAACTGGAAAGTCGCGGGCTTCGGAACTTTGCTTGACCGCTAGATTGCTATACTTCGTGCAGCGCCGACAAAACTGCGGCGACTGAACAACCTGCTGCCCGCTGCTGCACTGACAAGCGGCTGCATGTAAGTCCAGGACTTGATCGGATTTTCGACAGGTACCAAGGCGATGCTCAAAGAACACATCCAACCCTACACACATTTTGTTCGCGCGAAAGCCGAAGGCCGCAAACTTTCGATGGTGACGTGTTACGACTATACGTTCGCCCGCCTATTGTCGAAAAGCACAATCGAAGGAATTCTCGTCGGCGACAGCGCGGCGATGGTCATGCACGGGCACAACTCGACCCTCCCCGCCAACGTCGATTTGATGCGCGTGCATACCGAAGCGGTCGCGCGAGGAGCCTCCAATAAATTCATCGTGGCGGACATGCCTTTCCTCTCATTCCGGAAGGGCCGTACAGCAGCGCTGGACGCGGCATCCGTCCTGATGGTTGCCGGCGCCAATGCGGTGAAGATCGAAGGCGTGGACGGGCATGCGGATGCGATTCAGCGACTCGTCGAGAGCGGGATTCCGGTGATGGGTCATCTCGGGCTTCAGCCGCAATCCATTTGCGCCTACGGCGGCTACCGCGTGCAGGGGCGGAGCGATGAATCGGCGCGGGAAATCAAGCGGCGGGCAATGGCGCTGGAAGAGCTGGGCGTTTTTGCGATCGTCCTCGAGTGCGTTCCGGCGAATCTGGCACTCGAAATCACCGCGGCGCTGCGCATTCCGACGGTTGGCATCGGCGCGGGCGCAGGGTGCGACGGACAGATCATGGTCCTGCAGGATCTGCTGGGCTTGAATCCGGATTTCCAGCCGAAGTTCGCCCGCGCGTTCATAGATGGCGCGCGATGCGTCGCCGAGACCCTTGAACGCTTCGACGAAGCAGTAAAGGCAGGTACTTTTCCGGCCGTCGAGGAGAGCTACTCCTGATGCATGTCTGGAATACTATCGCCGCGTGGCGTGACCGGCGGCGCTCCCTCGAATGCCAAAGTGTTGGCTTCGTGCCTACGATGGGCGGCCTTCATCGCGGGCATGAATCGCTGGTCGAGCGATGCCGCACGGAGAACGGCATCGCGGTCGTCAGCATTTTCGTCAACCCGACGCAATTCAACGATCCGCAAGACCTCAGCCGGTATCCCCGCACGCTGGATCGGGATCTGGCGACACTCGCGAGTCTTGGCGTGGACGATGTGCTTGTTCCCGACGCCGCGGACCTTTACCCGAACGGCTACCGTTTCCATGTGGAGCCAGGCGGCGGCGATTCGGTGCTCGAAGGCGCCTGCCGGCCGGGGTTCCTGCCAGGGATGCTGACCATCGTGCTGAAGCTGCTGAACCTGGTACATGCGGATAACGCATACTTCGGCGAAAAGGATTACCAGCAACTGCAGCTCGTGACGGAAATGGTGACGGAGTTTTTTATACCGACAAAGATCGTGGCGTGCCCGACGGTACGAGAGGAAGCGGGCCTCGCGATGAGCACGCGAAACCAACTACTCTCGACGCAGGGGCGCGATCGGTCACCGCATCTTTTCCAAATTCTGCAAAGCACGTCCGATCCAGCCGAAGCGCGCACCGCGCTCGAAGCCGCAGGCTTCGCGGTGGATTATGTCGAGGAACGCTGGGGCAGACGCCTCGCGGCGGTATTTCTCGATGGAGTCAGACTCATCGATAACGTGCCGATCGCTTCGCGCGAAGGCGCAGCCTGAGTCCATGCTTCTGACCCTCGATGTCGGTAACAGCCAGATTTTCTGCGGCGTCTATGATGGCGATGAGCTGAAGACAACTTTCCGGCGCACATCGAGCATCCGGGCTTCGTCCGACGAGTTCGGCACGTTTTTTCGCACCACGCTGCGCGAGAATGAAGTCGATCCCGGCCAGATCGACATGGCGGCAATCTGCTCCGTGGCGCCCGATGCCGTACATTCGCTGCGGAATTGCTTCCGGAAGTATTTCCACTTTGAACCCTTTCTGCTTCAACCGGGCGTAAAAACCGGCCTGAGAATTCGCTACCGCAACCCCCTCGAAGTAGGGGCGGACAAGATTGCCAACGCGATCGGCGCTTTGAGCCGGTTTCCAGGACGGAATCTTGTGATCGTCGACTTCGGCACTGCCACCACACTTTGCGCCATCACGAAAGACCGCGACTATCTTGGCGGAATCATCACTCCCGGCGTACAGATATCCATGGCGGCACTGGAATCGCAGACGGCGCGGCTGCCTGTCGTGGAGATCGTCCGCCCCGCCGAGGTGTTGGGCCGCTCAACTGTCGAGAGCATCCAGTCGGGTTTGTACTATGGCACGCTGGCAACAGTGCGCTCGCTGGCCGATTCCATCACGATGGAACACTTTGCCAAAGACCGGCCGCTCATTGTCGGGACCGGGGGTTTCGGGAGACTCTTCGACGACGAAGATCTTTTCGACGAGTTTGTGCCGGAGCTTCCCCTGCTCGGGCTGCGGATCGCAATTCAGATGTCGCGGCAGGAAATGAAACGTGTAGTCGACGCCCATTAGTGTTGCGTTTTCCAAAGTTCCCTGACTATCGAGCCGGCATTTGGGGGGCAGGTCGGGGCGATCGGATCTTAGCAGTACCCGCTGCCCTACCGCCAGGATTCGTGCATGCGCGAACCGTCGGCAGGCGCAGAGCCTGCATGCGCGAGTTCACGATAGCGATCCGCGACCTCGGGAGAGACTCCAGCCACCTCCTCATCCGTCAGATAGCGAGTGGGGGCCGATGCGCCAATCCGCCGCACCACCCGGGCCAGCCCCGCCAGCATTGCAATCGCCGCGGGACTCGCAGTTCTGTTCACGACTACTCCACAACCGTCGATCAGCAGAAATGGGCGATCTCCATATTCCCTGTGCATACCGCGTGGAACCGGACGGAACGCCTCCGATCCCGGCGATCCGGAGAAGATGGCCTGGCAGGGATACAGGATCCCACGAGAGACGATTCTCTGCGAAAGCGGGTCTGTGGCGAGTGCGTGGATTTCGTCGTCGTCCGGCAGCTTCCAGTTGGAATTCGCGGCGATCGCCCTCAGATTCGCGTGGTCGGCGGGAGGCGCGACACGCGGAGAAATATGCAGGCGCCGGTGTACCTCCGTCAGCAACGCCTCGACTTCCTGAACATCTTTCCCGCCAACTACCAGGCCGTGATTGGCGAGAACAAAAAGATCCGTATCGGGACGTCGCCTCCCGGCCCGTTCGATCCCGCGTGCAAGAGGAAGACCTGATGGGAGGTATGGAATCCACTGCCAGCGCAAACCGGTGAGGCGAGCCTGAATCTGTGAAAGTCCGTCCGCCCGCACTGCCCAGGCAATTGTGTTCACCGAGTGGACATGGATGACGGCGCGGTGTGGCATGGCAGCATGCATGGCCGTCTCAAGAGAAGCTCCGTCGAAAAACGCCGCCGGATCCAGCCCGAGCCGAAGACAATCGGTGACCTCAGCCAGATCCAGGCGAATGAAAATTTCCTCCCGCATCGCGGCGGACATCCATTGGCCCGATCTTTTGATCCAAAACTCGCCGTCCAGTTTTGCCGAGCTGTTTCCTGTGCTCGCCTGCGTCAGCGAGGGATCGCTCCCGACGCGGGTCGTAAGGTCTCGAAGCTGGCTCAACTCGATTTGCATCGCCGGTGAGAGCGGCCGTTTCATACGCGCGGCTCCGTACCTGTCAAAACGTGCAAGCGCTCATCGACAACCGGAGGCGGCGCCGGCGAGAGCGACGGAATCTCTTTCGCCCGGGCACTGCCGATCCTCACGGACGCTTTAAAAATTGCGCCCACCGGCACGATTCCCCCCAGTTTGTGCGCAGCCACGGCTGCCAGCCCCATGGATGCGATGCATCCGCAGGAGCTGCAATCGGGCTTTCCACCAAACTGGCAGGGAAGCACGCGGGTTTTCAGATCGGCTGAAAGAACGCGGGTCGTCAGAGCAAAGACACATTCTTCGGGGCGGCGCGGGGGTGTTGAAAACTGGTGAATCAGGCCTGCCGGCATGTCGAGCTTCGGAAAGATTTTTCGAAGCAGAAGCATGTCTTCGATGGCCTGCGCGCGCTGCCCCGAATCGAGGATCTCGGGCATCGTGTCTCCCACCTGTGGCGTGAACAGGCTGAACCAGATCTTTCGAATCTCGGCGCGAGGAGTCCAGAATTCGAGGAACTCCCGAAGGTACCCGGGCCGCCGCATCATCTGGCCCGTCACAGTACAGTGAATCGTGATGTTCTGACCCGCAATATGCCTTATGATCCGGTCGTAAGTAGCGGGGGCGCGCCGAACGTCGTGTTCCGGTGCCAGGCCGTCGATCGAAACGACGACATTCAGATGAGGGATGTCGGCCCAGGCTGCCGGAAGGGTGCGGAAAGCGCTCGTGACGATCTGGACATGAATCCCGCGCTGGATCAATTGGGGCACGAGAACTTCCAGCTCGCGATAACGGACCAGCGGGTCACCGCCCACAAGCGAAAGGTGCAGCGGCCGAAAGCGATCGACGCACTCCAGCACACCGTCGATGAGGTCCTTTCCGGTGCGATCCGTAAGACCGCGAAGAGTCATTCCACCGCCGAGGTGGGCGTTGTCGTATGCGTAACACCCGGGACACCGGAGTGGACACTCGCGTGTCACTTCGATGGAAAGCGATGGCTGCTCGCCTTTGAGGATCTTAGCCCAGGCGGCGATGACTTCCGATGTTTTCATTTGCAATTCCTTTTCTCACCGCGCCCCAACGGGGTCGGCGCTGCAGACTCCACGGCAGCAAGGAAGTCTCCAGGAATGGAGCAATTTCCACGCAGGATGGCGCGACAAACGGCGATAAGTGCGGGAACTATCGTCCGCTATATCCGTGCCAGGAAAGGAAGCTGCGAGGGCACTGCAGGAGGAGAGGTATCGCTGGCTCGCTCCAGCACCACGATTTGGCTGCGCGGAGGAACCGGCTCGGAAATAGCGACAGTGCCGTGGTTGGAAAGAGGGTGCAGCGCTACGACAAGACCGGGGCACGGAGCCGCGGCATCGGCGGGCTGTTCGTGAGGTCCGGAGCTTTTTGACTGAGCGTAATCAGGCCTGGCGGCGGGCGGATCAGGCAGCCGGTCGAGGGATGCCATCACCACGAGCAACGCGAGCAGCCACGTCAGGCACGAAACCGCTTTCATCCGCCCTGCCTCCACTCGACGCACTGCGCTCAGGATAGCAACAACTGACGGAGAGCCCGGTTGCCAGCCCTCGTCGATGTGCTGTTCAACCCCAAAAAAGGTCCTGGTGGAGTTGATCGCTACACTTTGGGAAAGCATCGCCGATTTCGACCGGCAGATCGTACACGCGGAGGCGGCGCATCCCGATTTCGCTATCTTTGATTCTTTCCCTGGTGCAGGCCCGGCCCTCGCGCTGCGCCTACTGGCCGCGTTCGGACCGCAAAGAGAGCACTTTCAAAGTCCCGCCGATCTGCAGACGTTCAGCGGAATTGCGCCCGTTACCGAACGTAGCGGCAAGTCCAAATGGCTTCCGCGACTGGGCTCACCCCTATTATCGTCAGCAACGCGACGGCGGAGCGGATCACCACGCCGCCGTTCTTTCCGTTGCTGGAAGGACGCAGTCCCTATGATGACAACCGTTATCTTGGGAGAGCCTCCGTCGGCGTGGGTCGCCGCGGAGCGCCGCCCTCGCCAAACTTAGACTGCTAAGCGCTGGTCTTGCCGCGCGGCACAAAATTCAACGAAGCCGAATTCATGCAATAGCGCAATCCCGTGGGCTTGGGACCGTCGTCGAATACATGACCCAGGTGCCCGTCGCAGCGGACGCAATTCACTTTGGTCCGGTCCATGCCGAAGCTGCGGTCGGTGATTTCGACGACATTCTCTTTCGCCAGCGGCTGATAGAAGCTCGGCCATCCGGTGCCGGATTCGAATTTGGTTTTCGAATCGAATAAAACCGTGTTGCAGCAGATGCAGTGATAGAGTCCATCCGCATGGTTGTAGGCGTACTTGCCGGACCCGGCGCGTTCGGTCCCCTCTTTGCGGGTCACGTCGAACTGCTCGGCGCTCAGCTGCTTCTTCCATTCGTCGTCGGACTTCACGACTTTGGGCAACTCGTCGACGCCCGTTTTGTTTCCGTTGGCGTCGAACTCGGCGACGTGGACCGTCTTGCCGCTCTTGCCGCCCGGCTTATCCGTCGCCGCCACAAGCGCGAAAGCCCCGGCCCCGCCTGCAAGGCTCATGAGAAAGCCGCGGCGACCGGTCGATTTCGTAAACATGCTCATTTGATCTCCTTCGTGTAATATTCCGGATACTTTTCCTTGAACCCATTCAGCAGCGGGATGTCTATCGCCGCGATATAGCCCTGGGTCGGATTGTGATCGAGGAAATGCTGATGATCCCGCTCGGCAAGATAGAAACCCTGCAGCGGCACAACCTGCGTCACGATCGAACTCTTGAAGACGTGGGCGTTGTTCAGTTCGCGGATATAGTCCTCGGCGATTTTCTTCTGCTCGTCGTTGGCGTAGAAGATCGCGGAACGGTATTGCGTGCCCACATCGTAATGCTGGCGGTTCAGAGTGGTCGGATCGTGCGCCGCCGAAAAGTAAACCTTTAACAACTCGCCGTAGGTGACCTTCGAAGGGTCGTATGTGATCTGAATCGATTCCGCGTGCCCGGTATTGCCGGTTTCGACGATCTCATAGACCGCGGTCTTCTTCTCGCCCCCGGAGAAGCCGACCACCGTGTTGGTGACCCCTTTCATGTGCTCGAAGATACCCTGCATTCCCCAGTAGCAACCGCCGGCCAGTACGGCTGTCGCGGTTCGCTCGGGCGAAGTTGTTGCCTTCGGAGGATCGGGGAAACTGGCCGCCCTTGCGGTTGCCAATCCGCCCGCCACCATCACACTCGCCGCCACAACCGAAAGTGTTCTATTTCGCATTTGCTCTCCAGACGCTGAAATCCATGGACGACGGGCCTGTTCCGCGTCCCTACTTATGATACGCGCATTCGGGCTGAATGGTGTGCCCGGTGGGTGAATTCGGGGAGACGGGGGGCTGGTGATCGGTTTGCGTCGCTGTGTTGCCCAGCTTCGCGAGGGCGGCGGGGATTAAAGGACTACGATTGGGTGGTACAGGTGCGGCAGGGCGATTTGTCCGATTGCGACCAATTCTCCATCCGGCGCAATGGCCCTGACGTGCCGCGTTTCCCCGTGGGCACGGAAGGCAGAAACACTGAAGTCGCGGCCCTGCCGGATTTGGGCGGCAGTGGTGCCGTCCACAAAGATGGCAGGAAAGTCCGGGAGGAGATCTTTCATCGGGATCAGGGCGTCGGCGAGCCGACCTTCGTCTTTGAGTTGCTGCAACTGCTCAATGGTGAATGCGCGATCAATGCCGAAGGGACCGGATTGCGTGCGCACCAGTTCCTCGATATGCGCGCCGCAGCCAAGGTCGATACCCAGTTGATGCGCGATCGACCGAATGTAGGTGCCAGCCGAGCAGCGCACACGCAGACGGGCGCGCGATTTCTCAACGCCTGCCGCCGTGAGTTCATAAATTGAGACGCGCACAGGGGCCAACTCGACGGGTTGGTTCTTCCGCGCCAGTTTGTACGCGGGCACGCCGTTTATTTTTTTGGCGGATACCGGCGGCGGCGTTTGCTCGATCTCGCCGCGCATCGGCGCAAGACACGCTTCGATCTGATCCGCCGTTATGTTCGTCTCGACATCGGGACCGCACGGCTCGCCCGCGCGATCGTATGTCGAAGTCGCAAAGCCGAAGCGGACGACGGCTTCGTAAATTTTCTCCGACCGGTCCCAGAAGCGCGCGAGCCGCGTCGCCTGCCCGATCATCAGCGGCAAGACTCCCGTCGCGATCGGATCGAGCGTGCCCAGATGGCCGACGCGGCGCGTATCCGCAATACCGCGCAGCTTGCCGACAACATCGTGGGACGTCCAGCCGGCGGGCTTATTCACGACGATCACCCCGTTGAGAGGTGCGATATTGAGATTCACTATTGTTGTTCCAACTCGGCGATCGACCTCATCACGACGGCTCCGATGATGTCGAAACTATGCGGATCAAGTTTGTCGAGCGTGTCTTGCGGGGTGTGCCAGAACGTGGTCTGCGAGTCGAAATCGATCAGGTCCACAGCGCGTACCCCTGCGTTGATGAAAGGCAAGTGATCGTCGGTGACAGGCGAGCCCCGGCGCGGAAATGACGCGGAGTAGCCGAGCGAATCGGCGACATCCCAAACGAGTTTGCGCGTGGAGGCGACGGAATTCGTGTCCCACGTGAGACGAAGATTCCTGTCGCCGATCATGTCGACGTTGAGCAGCGTCTTCAGACGGCGGTTGATTCCCTCGGCGGTCCACTTGGCGGCGAGGTGACGGCTGCCGTAGAGGCTGTCGGTATCGGTCCACTCGTGAAAGGCTTCCTCGCCGTCGAAGAATACGATGTAGACATCGTCCACCCGCGGACGCCCGGCGAGCGCGGCCGCTAGTTCGAGCAGCGTGCCGGTGGAAGATCCTCCGTCGTTGGCGCCGGTGAAATTCGCCAGCTTCTTCGTATCGTAGTGGCCGCTGACGGCAATGGCGCGGCCAGATTTTCCGGGAAACTTCGCGATGATGTTCTCCATCGGGACGGGGCCATCCGGCGTCCGCGCGGTGAAAGGATCAGGGATCAATTCACAACCGCTCAATCCGAGTTGCTGTTTGATCAACGCGCGCAACTTTGCGATCGCCGGCGAGCCGTCGGGGCGCGGACCGAGTGTCACAGCCTGCTTCGTGAAAGCGAAGGCAGCTGCGCCGCTGAAATTTTTTGGCGCGGCGCCAGATATCGCCGGCGAGGCCAAATGGACGATTAAACACAGAGGAGCAATGTACAACCCGCGACGCATCATTTCAGAGTAAAGGTTTTTCTTACTACAAAGTAAGTCGAATCGCGCACGGCGCCAGGCGGCAAGAGGGTGTGATGCGGTTAACCTTCGCGAACACAACAACTTGGCCACGAGTGTTATACCATAACAACAGGAGGCGTATTTGGCTTCATTCGCGATCGGCGCGAAGTTGCGGCAGGAGAGAATCGGCCGGGGTCTCACGGTTGACGACATCTCACGCGATACCCGAATTTCGCCCCGCTACCTCGCAGCGATCGAAGCGGATGACTTCTCGAATCTGCCCGGGCTTATTTTCGTGCGAAACTTCGTACGGCAGTATGCGGTGGCGCTGGAACTGGATCCCGATCCACTGCTCGCCGAACTTCCGAAACAGGACGAAGCGAGTGTACACTTGCCCAACCCCCCGGAGCGGCGGCACTCTTCGTGGCGCTCCTCGTATGACGGGGACAGGCAGTTGCGGTCGCTTTTGTCGTCGCTGGTTTGGCTGCTGGTTGCCGGATGTGCGGGCGCGGTTGGCTACATGCACTTCAACCGCACGGCACACCTGGCTCCGCGCCACGTGGAACCGGCATCCACGCCTTCCTCTCCCATTGCGAGTGCTTCCCCTGCTGCTGGAGCCGCGACGGCTCAAAATGACGCGGACCAAAGCGCGCCTGCGGCGGCCGTCGTTCCGGCATCAGCTCCGGCGCTACCGACAGCTCCAGTCCAGGTTTCTCTCACCGCGCATGCCGCTGCATGGATCCAGATCACAGCGGACGGCAAAACAGCTTTCGAAGGGACTCTGCAGCCGGACGAAAAGAGAGACATCTCAGCCGCGGAACTGGTGAAGATTTTGACCGGAAACGCAGGCGCGTTGACGATTTCCCTGAATGGCAAGACGCTGGATTCGCTCGGCCCGATCGGCCAGGTGCGGACCGTCAGGTTGACGGCGGAAGGTCCGGAGCTCCTGTCGAAAGCTCCCCCGCCCGCGCCCGATCCGCTTTAGCCGCGCGGCGGCGATAGCGCAAGGCTTCCCTTCGCTGCGCCAGCAGCAAACGTCTCCGCTCGCGCTCCGCGACGAGAAGTTCCTGACGCCGGCCCTGCTTGGTTCGAATGTCGACCTTGCGCCAGAATTTGGTGAAGTAAGAGATGGCCGACCAGATCGAAAACAACACCACGATATAGA
Source organism: Bryobacteraceae bacterium (assembly GCA_036272235.1). Classification (GTDB taxonomy): domain Bacteria; phylum Acidobacteriota; class Terriglobia; order Bryobacterales; family Bryobacteraceae; genus BOG-234. The sequence goes on from DATAZF010000040.1 coordinate 48,494, forward strand.
GAGAGAAGTTCGCGGGTTTCACGAACCAGGAGTGGTGCCGGCTCAGCATCAAAAGCGAAATGGCCAGAACCTGCCAGAAGGTTTTGGTTTTTCCGAGCTCGCTGGCTTTGATGGTGTAGCCCTCTACGGCGGCGATACTGCGCAAGCCCGACACGGCGAACTCACGGCCCACGAGCAGTACCACAAGCCATCCGGCAACCACCCGCACCTGCACGAGCGAAATCAGCGCCGCGGACACCAGAAGTTTGTCGGCGATCGGATCGAGGAGAGTTCCAATAGTGGTGACCTGGCCCCACCGCCGGGCGAGATAGCCGTCGAGGAGATCGGTGGCGGCGGCAACCCAAAAAATTATCAGGGCGACGACATCATTTGTGATGACAGCGGCGTTCCAATGGAGTATGATTCTTTCCTGTACCAGCACCGCGACGAGTAACGGAACGAAAAATATTCGTGCGATGGTGAGGGTATTCGGAAGATTCATTCGTTCCCCCCATCTGTGGAAATCGCCTGAAAAGCCGGTTGAATGAGCCCGTTTTGGCGAGCCCAGTTACTATTTCCCGCCCGCTGGCAAAAGTGTCTTATATTCAGACCCTTAGCGGGAATGCTGCGCATTGGTTCAAAGCGGGGCAAAGCCTGATTCCGCAAGGCTTTGCGAGGCGCGAAAATCATTTGTACACAGAATTTTCCACAGATGGACCGGGGTCCGCCACGAGATACCGGCGCAAACGGCGGCGCAGCGATTCCGGAGCGGCAACTTCCATCTCGCATAAGCTTCCATCATAATCCTCCGCGAGCACCCTGCCGCACTCATGCAGGAGAGCGATCGCCGCGCCATCGTGGAGAGGGATACGGAAACGAACCGTTTCCAAAGCGTCGAAAGGAACCACTTCGTCGATCAGATCGAAGAGGCGCGTGAGCCCTTCGCCGGTGAGTCCGCTGACCATCACGGATGGAGTCAGCGGGCTTTGTTGCGCGTCGGCGAGAATACGAGCCCCCAATATCTTTGCGTTCGACAAATCTTCCCGCGCATTTCCATCGGTGTCTTCCTGTGTATCCGGCTTTGCCTCCGGCGGCAACCGGTCGGCTTTATTCAACACGAGAATCTGCGGCGTGGAAGCGGCGCCGATTTCAGAGAGAACGCGAAAGACTTCAGCGACCTGACGGGCGGCCTGATCGGAGGAGACATCGACGACGTGAAGGATGAGAGCGGAGTCCGCCACTTCTTCGAGGGTAGCGCGGAAGGCTTCGATCAACGTGGTTGGCAGGTTGCGGATAAAGCCGACCGTGTCGCTCAGCAGGACGCGGCGCCGTGATGGCAGAGTGATCGAGCGGATTGTCGGATCGAGCGTGGCGAACATGCGCGCATCCGCGAGTACGCCGGCCGAGGTGAGCCGGTTGAAGAGCGTCGACTTTCCCGCATTGGTGTAGCCTGCAAGCGAAACGGTGGGCACCGGGATCGCGCCACGATTTTCGCGGTGCAGAGCGCGCCCGGTCCGGACCTTCTCCAGATCGCGCTCCAGTTTTTTGATACGCACGGCGATGCGGCGCCGATCGGTTTCGAGTTTCGTTTCACCGGGGCCGCGCGTGCCGATTCCGCCGCCCAGGCGCGAGAGAGACGCGCCCTGGCCCGTCAGCCGCGGGAGCATGTATTTCAGCTGTGCAAGTTCGACCTGCAGGCGCCCTTCAGCGGTGCGGGCGCGATGCGCGAAGATATCGAGGATCAACTGCGTGCGACTGATCACCTTGATCTGCGTCGCCGCTTCGAGATTGCGCTGCTGCGTCGGAGAGAGCTCGTGATCGACGATCAGGACATCCGCCTCATGAGCGGCGGCGAGTTCTTTGATCTCCTCGACTTTGCCATGCCCCAACAGAGTGGCCGCGTCGGCAACCGGACGCACCTGGAAGACATCCGCAACGATCCCGGCGCCGGCGCTGGCGGCCAGTTCGGCAAGCTCGCGAAAAGATTCCATGGCGGCCTGCGATGCGGCACCGCGGCGGCGCTCGAAGCCCGCGAGAATTGCCTTCTCCTGGTGCTGTTCAAGGGAAATCGTTGGAGCTCGTCCCTTGCGTTAATCCCCGGTGTGCTGCGCCGCTCCAACCGGTTGCGGGGGGGCCGGAATCGAGTCGGCGCGTCCGACGCTTTGATGCGCCGGCGCATGCTGCTGGATTGCGCGCGTCGTCACCACGGTCGAAATGGCATGTTTGAAAATCAACTGCTCCTGGTTACTGGTCTCGAGCACGAGCGAATACTTGTCGAAGCTCTTGATTCGCCCGGAAAGTTTAACACCGCTCAGGAGATAGATCGTAACCAATCCCTTTTCCTTGCGCGCATTGTTCAGAAAACTGTCCTGGATGTTTTGCGCTGGCTTATCCATCTTTGATTTGTCCGGGCCCTGCAAAGTCAGAAAATCTGCGGAGGAACAGGGCCGATTGAATTGTAACTCAGCGGACATGTAATTTTTCACACAGCATTGTTAATCTTAGTGGGACAGTGCGCCAATGGAAGCACCGGTTTATACTCCAGGATTCATATGACTACATATGCGCGGTTCGAAACCGATGGGACGCGATCGTGGGGGATCGTCGAGGGCCGGAAAATACGAGAGATTCGCGGTGGCCTCTTCGACGCACCAGAGAGCTCGGGACGGGAACTCGCGCGCGACGGCGTGAAATTACTGGCTCCTGTTGAACCACCGAAGATCATCGCGGTCGGGCAAAACTATACCAGCCACCTGGGCGAAAGGAAGACGCCGAGCCGGCCGGAGATGTTTTACAAACCGATTTCTTCGCTGCAGAATCCGCTGGGGCCGATCGAGATCCCGGAGGACGCTGAAGACGTCCATTACGAAGGCGAACTCGTGGTGGTCATCGGGCGAACGGTTCGGAATGCTTCGCGCGACGAAGCCGCGGCCGCCGTGTTCGGCCTGACCTGCGGCAACGACGTCAGCGATCGCAACTGGCAGAGAGGCGCCGGCAAGGACGTGCAATACTGGCGCGCCAAGGGATGCGATACGTTTGCGCCGTTGGGTCCGGTGGTGGTGACCGGACTGGATTACTCCGATTTGCTGTTGACGACGCGGGTGAATGGCGAAGTGGCCCAGCAGCAGAGGACCAGCGATCTGATCTTCGATATTCCGACAGTCATCAGCTTCGTGAGCCGCTACGTGACGCTTGGGCAGGGCGATTTGATATATACGGGAACGCCTGGGAATACGCGCGCGATGAAGCCGGGGGATGTAGTGGAAGTGGAGATCGAGGGCATCGGAACCTTACGGAATCCGGTGGTGCGTAGAGAGGGATAAATCCGGCAGGCGAAACCGCATGCGCTACCGTCTCATTGTTTGGGGAGTTGGTTGTCGCGAAGTTCGTAGAAGCCGCTCATCTTCAGAGTGACGACGATCGGGGTGCCTTCCTGATTCTGCAGGAACCAGCCGTGGATTCCGGCGAAGGGCGCTATGAGTGAACCGCTGGCGCCGGCGGAGATGCCGGTGCCGTAGCTCTGCGCGTGCTCCGGGTCGGTCGCTTTCTCGCCATGCATGTCGTAATAGACGGTGCCGTGATCGGCGGACCAGGAGTAGATGAGAGTGCCGCCGGGTTGCATCCTCACTTTGTATTCGAGCTCGCCGTCGGGCTTCATCGGGATCTTGATTTCATCGCTCCGGAAGGGGGCCTTGTAAAAGCGCGCGGGCGCTCCCGTGGCGGCGGCCGAGGGAGGAGGCGCGGGCTTCGACGATCCGTCGGGGTTGGCGAGTTCGGCGCCGGGCGCGGAGACGGGGGCGAGCGCACCGCTGGCGGGAGCGTCCACCGGAGCGGGTTGCGAGAGCGCCATGAGACCGGTCAATTTGCCGATGCCGGTTGGGTCGCGATGAAACTCGGCGGGGAGCACGGCGCAGAAAACGATCGCCATCGCGACGACAAATGAAATTCCAAGGCGCGCCAGCAATCCGCCGCGCGAGGGCATATACAGCGACGGCGGCGTTGGGGTTGAAGCTGTGCTCATACAATCCTCTTGAAATTGAAAGCGTAACCGGCCAGCTGGTAGCCCATCAGGATAAAGCCGGCGATCATCAGAAGCACGTTTGCGGTTACGGCATGGCGCAGGAAGCCGCTGGTTTTCCTCCAGCGGGTCATCAGGAAGAGAATCACGGTCAGTGCGATTAATTGACCGAGCTCGACACCGACATTGAACGAGATCATGTTGGGCACGAGGCCTTTGGGCGAGAGATCAAGCTCCTGCAGTTTGGTCGCGAGCCCAAAGCCGTGGATCAGGCCGAAAACGAGAACTCCTATCCTGGCGTTTGGTTGGAAGCCGAAGAGCGTACGGAAGCCGTCAAGATTGTCAAACCCTTTGTAGACGACGGAGAGACCGATAAGTGCGTCGACGAGGAAAGGATTGACGTGGATACCGGAGAGCACCCCCGCGAGGAGCGTGACGCTGTGGCCAATGGCGAAGCAGGTGACGTATGTGGCAACGTCCTTCAGCTTGTACAGGAAGAAGATGACGCCGACGAGGAAGAGCAGGTGATCGTAGCCGGTGACCATGTGTTTGGCGCCGAGATAGATGAAGGGGACAATCTGCGCGCCGGTGCTCTGCCGGACGAAAGCCGCGTCCTTTCCGCCGATGCCGTGGGCAAGCAGCGGGAGTGCGCTCAGCAGGAGTAGCGAGAGCCGGGTTGTAATTCTGGTTTTCATGTACAGATTCTGGAGCTTACCACTGAAATCGCGACAGTCCCGTACCGAGCGGTTACCCGCATGTGCGTGACCGGTATGTGACGCCTCTAAACCCGCCGTTACACTGGGCTTTGCCCCGCTTCTGTGATTTGAGCCTGCCGGTGCCGCTCGACCAGGCTTTTACCTATTCCCTTCCCTTGACGCTGCAGCATCGGGTGAAAGCGGGGGCACGGTTGATCGTCCCATTTGGGACGCGCAAGCTGACGGGAGTGGTGCTGCGGGTTCACGACGACGAACCGCATGCTGCGGTAAGGGACGCTCTTCGGCTGATCGATCCCGAGCCGGTACTCGACGACGAACTGCTCGCGCTCGGAAAATGGATCTCGGGTTACTATTGCGCGCCGCTCGGCGAGGTGTTGCGGTCGATGCTGCCGCTGGCGTCAGATGTGCGGTCGGGAAAAGTCTACACGCTGACGGATGCGGGGCGGGACGCTTCGAGGCAAATGTCCATACAGCCTGACGCAGAAGACAGGGTGAATCAGGTTATCCAGATGCTGGCCGCGCGCTCTCTTTCCGCGGCGTACATAAAGAAGAAGATTCCACTGGCGGACCGCATTCTGAAATCGCTGGAGCGCAAAGCGTGGATCGTAGTAGAGGAGGTCTCGCACGAGCGGGATCCGCTGCGGGCTCCGGCGGCGCGGCTGCGTATCGCGCTCGCGGGAGCGGAGCCGGCGGGGAAACTGCCGAAGCCGGAGCGGGAGTTGCTGGCTTATTTGTCGCTGCATCCGGGCTCGCATAATCTGGCGGACCTCGAAGCACTGGTCCACAACGCCAGCACCGCGGCGCGTTCTCTGGCGCGCAAACAGGCGGTGACGCTGGTCGCGGAACCGGTCGCCATCCGGAATACTCCGATTCGTGCGCCCCATGAGCTGAACACCTCACAGCGGAACGCTTTCGATCTGATCGGCGCTGGAATCGCCACCGGAAAGTTCTGCACGTTTCTGCTGTACGGTGTGACGGGATCCGGCAAGACGGAGGTCTATCTCAACGCCATCGATGCCACGCTCGCAGCCGGACGCAGTGCCCTGATGCTCGTGCCGGAAATCGCCCTGACGCCCGCGGTGGCCGGACAGTTCTACGCGAGATTCGGCGATCGCGTCGCGATTCTGCATAGCGCGTTTACGGATGCCGAGCGCGCCGACCAGTGGCGCAGGATTCGCGCGGGTGGGGCGAGCGTGGTGGTAGGGACCCGCTCAGGGGTTTTCGCGCCGGTTCGGAATCTCGGCCTGATTGTTGTCGACGAAGAGCACGACTCCAGTTACAAGCAGGAAGAAACGCCGCGCTATCACGGCCGCGATGTGGCGATCGTGCGGGCGCAGGCGGCGAACGCGTGCGTGGTGCTCGGGTCCGCAACGCCGAGTCTGGAGAGCCGGTTCAATGCGACGTCGGGCAAGTACACGCTGCTCGAAATTCCAGATCGCATCGCCGCGCGGCCAATGCCGACGGTTCAGGTGATCGACATGCGCCAGGAATTTCTCGAAACGCGCAAGCATGCGATCTTCTCACGCGCGCTGCTCGAAGCCATTCGGGAGCGCCTCGAAAACAACGAACAAGCGATGATCCTGCTGAACCGCCGCGGATTTTCCTCATTCGTGGCGTGCCGGGCATGCGGCGAGCGCGTGCAGTGCATCAACTGCGCAGTCACCCTGACGTATCACCGGCGCGACCGCCGGTTGCTGTGCCACTACTGCGGGTATGCGGAGAAGGTCCCGTCGGTTTGTCCGAAGTGCACAAGCGAGCACGTGCACTTCATGGGTTCCGGTTCCGAGCGTATCGAGGACGAACTCCACGGCGAATTTCCGGAAGCGAAAATCGCGCGGCTCGATCGCGACACGGTGACCGGCAAGCGCCAGTTCGAAGACATTCTGCAGAACTTCCGCGAACGGAATTTCGACATTCTGGTGGGAACGCAGATGATTGCGAAAGGCCACGACATTCCGAATGTGACGCTTGTGGGTGTGGTTTCGGCGGACGTCGGAATTGGCATGCCGGACTTTCGCGCGGCCGAGCGAACGTTCCAGATCCTGACACAGGTGGCGGGGCGTGCAGGGCGCGGCCATCTCCCAGGCGTGGTCTACATGCAGACGATCAATCCGGATCATTACGCGATCCGATTCGCCGCACAGCAGGATTACAGAGGGTTCTTCGAGAAGGAACTGCAGTTCCGGCAGTTCATGAAGTATCCGCCCTTCGCGGCGATGGCGAATATGCTCGTGAGAGCGGCGAAGCAGGAAGATGCCCTGCGCATGTCGACGGAGTTGGGGCATCACATAACACCGGCGCCCGAGAATATGAAGATCATGGGTCCGGCGGAGGCGCCGGTGCCGCGACTGAAGGCGGAGTTCCGGTATCAGATTTTGATTAAGTCGGGCAGCCGGAAGGATTTGAACGCATTGTTGCGCAGGGCGCGGGAATTTGCGCGGGCCCAGAAGTGGAATGCGACGGCGCTGGTCGTCGATGTCGATCCATTGACGCTGCTGTAGGGAAAAAATGAAAGGCGGCCGGCGAAACCGCCTGAATGCCGGACAGTTTTTTCAGCACTTCGAGGCGCTCTGGTCTGCACGGCGGTGGAGTGGCGGCAGGGATGCCGGTTTCCCGGCGCCAGCGGCATCTCGAAAAATCTTAACCACCGCCGGCTCGCCAGAAAATCCAGGTGTCTGCCTTACCTGGATGAGCCGGGCGAGACCGGCTGCAGTGGACGGTCCGTGTGAAAGTACTTCTTGTAAGCCTCAATCCAGTTCACGGCGATTTCCTGCTGGGCGGTAGCGAGATCGAGTTGGCCGGCGCACACCAGATTTCGCAGGTGGTCCTCCAGCGCATCTTTTACAGCGGCATTCCAGACAGTCGAGCCGTAAGACTCCGGCCATAAATTGTGGATGTCGTCGGCGCCCCCCAAAGCCGGGGTGATGAGATAGTCGACCTCGTAAGAGCGGGGCTGGGCGGGGTGAATCCCGTACTCTTCGAATACCTGCCGCTGCAGGGTCGCAGGCACTCCTTTGTTCCTGGTATTCGCGGCTCTGCAAACTTCTTCGCGGCCGATGAACACGGTGGCTCCGGGAGTCAGCGCGTGGTTGGGAATCATCATCGTGGCTGCCTGCACCTGTTGCCGGGCGAACCACGACGGCGAGGCGAGATATCCGGCTAGGACAATCGCGGCGGCTGCGGCGACGATCGCCCAGGAGAATTTCCATGACATGCTTCGGAACCAAAGCCGCCACGCGGGCGGCTGACTCCCGGCAAGCTGAGACAACTGCGCTTTCAGGAGAGCACGCGGTCCATCGTTTGCTGGGACGCGCCCGTCGAGCGAACGGCGATACGTGCGGACAAATTCGCCGACCGCGCCTTCGATTTCCTGCTTGCGCGCGCGGCACATCCAACAGGCGGCCAGATGCGCATCCGCCCGGGCCGCGGCCCGTGCCGGAAGTTCGCCATCGGCAGTCAGCACCAAATCCTGATCGGAAACATGAGTGTCTTCAAGTCGCATAAACGTCACCGTCCAGCGGCACGACTGATGCGTGCCAGAGATCTTCCGAGGGAAACAGAGACAGAACTGAGAGAGATTTCGAGCACGTCGGCGATCTCCCGATAGCGCAGGCCCTCGGCGCGCAGAAACAG
>DATAZF010000041.1:0-21772 GCA_036272235.1 Bryobacteraceae bacterium
ATCTTCCCGACAAAGTGAACAGATGCAGCGGTCTCTCCACCGTCCGCTCAGCAGCCTTCTCCATCGGCGCCGACTCAACAATCACATGCGCATTCGTCCCGCTGAACCCGAACGAACTAACCCCCGCTACCCTCTTCTTCCCTTCCGGCCACGGCCGCAGCGAAGTCGGTACTTCCACCCATGCCCCATCCAGTTCGATATGAGGATTGAGTGTATGGAAATGCAGGTGCGGCGGAATCTCTCCGTGCTCCATCGCCAGTATCGTTTTAATAAGCCCAGCCACACCCGCGGCAGACTCCAGATGCCCCAGATTCGTCTTCACCGACCCAATCAGCAGTGGCTGTTTCGCCCCACGACCTTTACCCAGCACCGCTGCCAGCGCCTGCACTTCGATCGGATCCCCCAGCGCCGTCCCCGTCCCGTGCGCCTCCACATACTGCACCTCTCCCCCCTCCATACCCGCATCCGCCAACACTTTGCGCAGCAGCCCCTGTTGCGCAGGACCGCTCGGAGCCGTCAGCCCGCTGCTTCTGCCATCCTGGTTGATGGCCGATGCCGAAATCACGGCACGAATCGGATCGCCATCGGCAATCGCATCGGAGAGCCGTTTCAGCACCAGGATGCCGCAGCCCTCACCACGCACAAACCCGTCGGCCGCCGCATCGAACGTCTTGCAACGCCCATCCGGCGCCATCATGCGTGCCTTCGAGAACGCGAGTGTGGTTTCCGCAGACAGCACCACATTCACTCCGCCCGCCAGCGCCATCCGGCATTCGCCCAATCGCAGACTCTGGCACGCCTGATGTACCGCGACAAGCGACGACGAACAAGCTGTATCCACCACCAGTGTCGGGCCGTTCAGTCCCAGCACATAAGAGATTCGCCCGGCCGCAATGCTTCGCGCAATCCCCGACGCAAAGTAGATATCGAAGCGGCTGAGATCCCGCGCTTTCCAGAAACGCTGTGCATATTCGTCGCCTGTAATACCGAGAAACACGCCCGTGCGGCTGCCGCTCAGGCCCCCAGGCGCATATCCGGCGTCTTCGACCGCCTCCCACGCCGCTTCGAGTGCCAGCCTCTGCTGCGGATCGATATTCTCTGCCTCGCGCGGTGAGATCCCGAAGAACTCAGCGTCGAACAAATCCACACGCCGCAGAAAGCCGCCATGCCGTGTCGCCATTCGGCCGGGATCGTCCGGATTAGCCGAATAGAACTCCGCCAGATTCCAGCGGTCTTCCGGAGTTTCGACAACTGCATCGCGCCCCTCGCGCAGGAGCTGCCAGAATTCATCAGGGCTATTCGCGTCCCCAGGGAAGCGGCAGCCGATGCCCACCACTGCAATCGGGCCGGTTCGCATCCCTTCGGCCTCGTCCAGTCTGACTTTCATCTCCTGCAGAGCGAGTAAAGCCTGTTTGAGTGGCGACAGGTGGGGGAATCGGCTGGCGATGTCGCTCATCGCACTCATTTGTACAGTGCCTTCAGACTGCTGGCCAGCAACAACCCGGCCTCTTCTTCCGAAAGCTTCTCCAGAGAGCCCGCGGCGGCGTTCAGTTCGTCGTGCTTCGCCGCTTCCCTGTCCTCATTCGCAAAGTTCGTTTCGAGATGAGCAGCCAGAGCTTCGATCGTCGGATAGTCGAACACCAGTGTTGCGGACAAACGCCCTTCCGTCTTCAGTTCCTGAGCGAGCAGGTCGCGAAATTCGAGTGCAAGCAGCGAATCGATGCCGAGGTCGACAAGTCGCTGCCGCCGATCGAGACGGCTCGGATCGAGTTGCAGAATCCGGCTCAGCATCGCGCTCAGAAATTCGATCAGCAGCGTTCGGCGCTGCGTCGCGGATGCCGTACGCAGTTTCGCCGCAAATACTTCGCCCGTGTCCGCCCGCGCAGCCTCCGCAGTCGCAGGCGGCGCTACGCCGGCATGATCTGCCGGCACGAAAACGGGGGGCGTCACGTTTCCCCCGGGAAGCCCCGCCACGAACACATGCTGTCCCACAATCCCGGCGAACTCGCCATCTTCAGGCAGCGCCGCGATGTGCGGAAATCCCGCATCGGTCAGCGCTTCGATCCAACCCGCTTTACCCAGCAGTGGACCATCTCCCCGCCGCTTATCATCGCCCTTCCGCCAGCCTTCGATGAATCCCGAACTGATGTCGAACCACGAACGCACCTGCGTCAGTTCAGACAGCACCACGAGCCCGCCCGGCCGCAGCAGCGACCGAATATGTGCCAGCGAACGATCGCAGTTAACCGTCGCGTGCACAGCATTGGTTGCAAGCACGATGTCGTAGTCATGCTTCGCGAACCCCTGTTCCACAGGTGGCCGGTCCAGATCGAGGATCGCAAACTCCATCGGATACGCCGCGCCAAATCGTTTGCGTGCGTTTGTCAGGAAGGCTTCGGAAACGTCGGTGTATGTGTAGATTGCGCGCTCCGCCGGCAACGCGGGCAATACCGACGCGGTGGTCGCGCCCGTACCCGCGCCAATTTCCAGAACGCGCAGCCCACCTCTATGCATTTGCGCGAATGTCTGCACCGCCGCGCGCACAATCCCGTTGCAATAGCGCGCCAGCGGCGAGTGCTCATAGATGGATTCCGCCCGCGCGAACGATCCCCCCGCAAACAGCGGCTCGATTGCGCTGGCGTCGCCCCGCAGAATCGTCGCCGCCTGTATGCCGCTGGCCTCAACATATTCCAGCAATCCCCATTCCTTCGCGAAGAGATCGCGCTCTTCGGGCCCAAAGGGCCGCGCGACATCGCCAGATAAGGCAGCAACACACTCGAAATCGCCGGCGGGCACGCGCCTCAAAAATCCCGCGTCGGCGAGACGGTCGAGCCAGCGCGCGAGCAGCCGCAAATGGGCTGGAATCACGCCGCCCTGTAATGCGAGCGATTCCGCAGTATGTCTCTCGCCCGTCACACCGAAGACGCCCAACGCGCGCAGCGTAGCCGTCATCGCTCGCGTCGTATACCGATCCAGAACTGCCCAGCGGGTTGGGTAGGAGGGCCAGTCGAGATCGAGCGGGCATTGCATTGCCTGCAGATGCGCGGCCGCTTCCACCAAGGGCCAGACTGGCTCCTGCGCCGCCGCGGCTTGTCGCGAAGCCCGGCATTCTTCGTGTTCGAACGGATAGGACGGCAGCGCTACAACACCACGCCTGCCATCGCTGTGGAAATTCCTCCAGTCGATCTCAGCTCCTGCTTCATAGAGGCGCGCAAGGTTTTCCAGCATTGCGCTTCGCTCTTCGGTGCTGTCAGCCGCTGACTGTCCCCGACCCGGCAGCACAAAATCCGGCGCAACATCGGACACATTCGCATCGTAAACACTCAGTGCGGGCGGTTCAGCCGTCGCCAATTTACGTCGTAGCTCCGTCAGCGACCCCGTTACCAAAGCCAGCCGGAATCCGAAGTGCGATCGGCCGGCATTCAGCGTCTGGCACACGTCGGCGAGTGAGGCTTCCGGATGCGCGTCGATCCAATCCGTAAGCCGACTGATCTGCGCCCTCAAAGCCTCCGGAGTACGCGCCGAAATCAGGCAGAGTTGAGGCCGCCCCTCATCGCTACGAGCCTCAATCGACGCCGGTGTCGGCGCGGCTTCCAGTACCACGTGCGCATTTGTGCCGCTAAATCCGAAGGAACTAATGGCCGCCAGTCGTCGCCCGGTCGCCGGCCACGGCTCCACTTCGACTGGAACCTTGACAGGTGCCCCGTCGAGCGAAATCACAGGATTCAGCGTCTCAAACTGAGCCTGCGGCGGAATCTGGCCGTGCTCCAGCGCCAAAACGGTCTTGATAAGACCCGCGATGCCGGCAGCGGCTTCGAGATGGCCGAGGTTCGCCTTTACCGAACCTACAAAGAGAGGATTGTCTTTGCTCCGGCCTGTTCCCAGCGTCGCCGCAAGCGCATGCACCTCAATCGGATCCCCCAGAGGTGTCCCGGTGCCGTGCGCCTCCACATACTGGACCGCGTCCCCCGCTACACCCGCGTTCGCCAGCACGCGGCGGATCAAAGCCTCCTGCGCCGCGCCGTTGGGCGCCGTAATGCCGTTACTCCGGCCATCGTGATTGATCGCCGACCCCGTAATTACCGCACGAATGGGATCACCGTCGGCCACCGCCTGCGCCAGCGGCTTCAGCACGACAACCCCGCAACCCTCGCCCCGAACAAAGCCGTCTGCCGTGGCGTCGAACGCGCGGCAGCGCCCCGACGGGCTCAGCATCGTTGCCCTTGCCAGACTCTCACCCACTTCCGGTCCGAGAATCGCGTTCACGCCGCCCGCCAGCGCCATGCGGCACTCGCCTGCCCGCAGGCTCTGATACGCAAGATGGACCGCCACCAGCGAAGAGGAGCACGCCGTGTCAATCACCAGTCCCGGCCCGTGCAGACCGAGGAAATATGCGAGCCTTCCGGCCGCCATGCTATAGGCGTTGCCGCTGCTTGCATAGCCGTCCGCCGCGTTCCCCGCTCTCCCGGCGCCAAAGGCTTCACGCAGCGAATCGCTGTTGGAGACGCCGACAAACACTCCAGTCTCGCTTTCACTCAGGCTCGAAGGCGCGATTGCTGCGTTTTCCAGTGCCTCCCAGGCAACTTCCAGCAGCAATCGATGCTGTGGGTCCATCGACTCCGCCTCTTTCGGACCGATGCCAAAGAAGGCCCGATCAAAACCATAGACATCGTCGAGAAAACCCATGCGCCGCGTCGAGGAGTTCGCCGCAACCTCAGCCTCGGCCGGAAGCGTTTCCCAGCGCCCCGCAGGTACATCGCGAATAGCGTCCGCGCCTCCGACCAGCAGCCGCCAGAACGAGTCCGCATCCACCGCGCCTCCAGGAAGCCGCAGACCCAGACCGATCACCGCAATCGGTTGCGAAGCGGACCGCTCGAGTTCGGCAACACGCGCGCGCAGACGGCGCACTTCGAGCAGGGCCTTCTTCGATGTAGAGAGCGGGACCGATGGAGAGAGCTCGTCCATATTCTCTAGCCTCGCGACTCCAGTTCGGAAGCCAGCAGTTCTTCGGCCTCTTCGTCCGAGATCGCCAGCAGATCCGCCACGTCGTCTGGAACGGATATCACTTCGGTGTCCGGCAACAGATATTTCGTCAGCGCTTCGACAGTCGGGAATTTGAAAAGAATCGTCGCCTGGAGCCGCCGTCCCAGCGCCGTGGCCAGCGTGTTACGCAGTTCGACGGACATCAGCGAGTCGAGCCCCAGTTCACTTAGCGGACGCCGGACATCGATGCGTCTCGGCTCCATGCCGAGAATGCGACCGGCTTCAGCGCGCACATACGCTCGCAGGATGTCTTTTCGCTGCGCAGCCGGAGCTGCTTCGAGCTGCCGCGCCAGTTCCGCCGTCACGTGTTTTCCGGCTTCGACCGACTCCGCGCTTTCGCCTGAGAGTATGTCGCTCAGCCACGGCGCCCGCCCGCCTGATGCTTCGCGCGTGAAGACCGCCCAGTCGACAGGCCCCGCCGCAACTTCTGTAAGATCCCGCCGAAGGACCTCTTCCAGCAGCGCAATTCCCTGCGCCGGACTCATTTCGCCGATGCCTTTGCCCTCGCGCCGTTGCCGCAGAGCGGCCGCCGTCGCGGATCCGATCTCGCCCCACGCGCCCCACTGAATGCTGACCGCGTGTTCGCCACGCCCACGCCGCCAGTGCGCCAGTCCATCCAGAAACGCATTCGCAGCTGCATGGTTGGCCTGACCCGCTGAGCCCAACATCGAGGCCAGAGAAGAGAACAGCACAAACAAATCCAGCTTCCGCCCCCTGCTGAGCTCCTCCAGATGCCACGCCCCCGCCACCTTCGGCCCAAACACGCGCGCCATCCGCTCCTCGTCCTGCTGCCCGAGCAATCCGTCGTCCAGCACGCCTGCCGAATGCACGACGCCGCGCAGTCGCAGGCCTGCCCGGTCAATCTCGCGGAAGACCGCTTCAAGCTCGTCACGAGAGCTGACGTCCGCGTGCCGTGCCCAGACAGTCGCTCCGGCCGCTTCCAGCTTCCCGATAATCGCTCGTGCGGTGGCGTCCGGTTCGCTTCGTCCGAGCAACATGAGCCGCCGCGCGCCGCGCTCGACCAGCCACTCCGCCACGCGCAGCCCCAACCCGCTGAGGCCGCCCGTAATCAAATAGATCCCGTCTTCTCTTATGCTCAGCTGCCCTATGCTCACCGGCGCCGGAGATTGCTGGACCACCAGCTTGCCACGGTGAGTTCCCTGCGCCATATTGCGGAACGCACTCTCGGTTTCGACACGCGCATACACTTCAAATGGCAGCGGCTCGATGAGCCTCGCTTGCGCATCCGCCATCACTTCGCGCAGCATCCGTCCTGCTTGTTCCGGACGGCTCCGCGCCACTTCAGCCCAATCGAGGACTTCGAAGCGAATATCCGGCCGCAACGCCCTCACGCGTTCGCGCTCCCAGATGTCCGCTTTACCGATCTCAAGAAAAATGCCGCCGGGCGCCATAGACTCCAGCCCCGCAGGAACCAGATCGCCCGTGAGCGAGTTGAGCGCGATATCTACGCCGCGTCCGCCAGTCGCGCGGGAAATTCCCTCGCGGAAACTCGCATCGCGCGAACTGAAGATATGAGTTGCACCGCGCGTTCGCAGCCACTCACGCTTAGCCTCGCTGCCTGCCGTTGCGAAAATCTCAGCACCGGCACGCCGCGCCAGTTGTATCGCAGCCAGCCCGACGCCGCCCGCCCCCGCGTGAATCAGGACCCGGTCGCCGGCCTTCAGGTGCCCCGTCTGCTCCAGCGCCAACCGCGCCGCCAGAAACGCCAGCGGCATGGTCACGGCCTCAGCGAGTGTCAGTTGCGCCGGACAATGAGCCGCAAGCATTGCCGCCGTAGTCAGGAAGGTCCCGAATCCTCCGGGAGCGATGGCGACAACGAAATCGCCTGCGGCGAACTCAGTCACGCCTGGCCCGACGGACTCAACCACACCGGCGCACTCCGAGCCCAGCGCGTCGGAGTCATTGCGCGTACCCAGCGCATTGAGCACATCGCGAAAATTGAGCGCAGCGAAGAAGATCCGGATTTCAATTTCACCGGCTTCGGGCATGCGCCTTTCGGCCGGCATGTACTCCAAACAATCCAGCATCCCCGGTGTCGAAATCGCCAGACGGGCGGGCACAGGCTCGGCCGTTGCTCCGACGCAGGGCGCGAGGCGCGCGACATATCGTATGCCACCACGCCACGCAATTTGATCCTCGTCGTCAGGACGCGTGATCTCATCAATGAGCCCATCGATTCGGCCCGAGGGATCAAGATCAACCCGCGTGCAGCGAAGCTCAGGCTGCTCAAGCGCAATGGTGCGCGCGAGTCCCCGGAGTGGCGTCTGAAAGGGCGCGATGCCGCGGTTGCCGTTCACAGCTTCCGCGCCGCGCGTAACAATCCAGAGCCGCGGAACCGCCCCAATGCGATTCACCAGCACATCCGCGAGCCGTGCCAGCGTCGCGCACTCGCGCGCCGAAGACAATGGGTCATTCGTTGCCGGGTCGCCGAGATAAACGACGCCGCTGTGCCGCGCAATATCCACGGGCTCATTTGCGTTCGCGATCTCACAGATCGCGCCATGGGCTCGTAACGCGGTCGCGATCTGCGGCGCTATCTCATCCTGATCCGTCGCAGCCGCAATGACCAGCAACCGTCCGTGTGTACGCACCGCGGCCCCGGCCAGTGGCTTCGGTCGCCATTGCATTTGGTGCAGCCAGTCGGTGCGCACCGCCGGCTGCGCGAGAAGCACGCGCCGCAGATGGACGCCTTCAACTTCCGCAATCAATTCGCCTTCCGTGTTCCACACACGCAGACTGCCGACCAGGTCGCCTTTGGCCTCGCGTACTTGCGCATGCGCCCATACTTCAACGCCCGGAACGCCGTAGAGCCTGAACGTTTCCAGGCTCACCGGCAAACGCAGAGAACCGTCGTCGCCCGCAGCCGCCAGCCCCTGCAGGCACCCATCGAGCAGAGCCGGATGAAACCTATAGGGAGCGGCATCCCCAGTCAAACGCAGTCGCGCCAGCGCAGTGCCGTGGTTTACGTATAACTCGCGCACGGTCTGAAATGCCGACCCAAAATTGATTCCCACCGACCGCATGCGGTCATAGAACCTTTCCACCGATGATGCGCCGTGCATCGTTTCCCGAACCGATGCGAGCGATTCGCCCAGCCGCGCCTGCCTGGAAGGCCGGTACTGTCCCGACGCGTACCGCGTCCAGCGCTCGCCCTCGGCTGCAAAGATCTCCCAACTGTCTCCGTCCGATACGATCTGCGTGCGGCGACCCTTCGATGCCGGGATCTCAAGCGGCCGTTCGAGTGAAACATTTTCAATAGACCGCGAGCCTGTCACCGCTGCCATGGCAATTTCCAAAAACGCCGCCACAGGCAGAATGGCCTGCCCCTGCACGACGTGATCCCCAAGCCACGGCAGCGCCGCTACGCTCAGATCGGACTCCGCCACATATTGCCGCAGCGCAGGGGAACTCAGAACACGGCCGAGCAGCGGATTTGCCGCGATCTCATCGCCCGTAGTGGTGAGCCGACGCCGCGATTCGTCAATCCAATAATGCTGCCGCTGCCAGGGATATGACGGAAGCACGACCGGTCGCAATGCCTGCCCGTAAATTGCCGTCCAGGCGAGCGGTGCGCCTTGCGTGTGAAGCGTCGCGAGGGCTCGCAGCAGCGACAAACGCTCGCTCTGCCCACGCTGGAACAATCCCACGACCTTTACCCCGCGACGCGCAATGCTCTGGCCCAGCGTGGACCGGCCGCCGAGTTCAATTGCAATGCCACAGTCGGCGGCAATAATCCGTTCGATATCCGCAGGCGTAGCCGCTTCCACAGCCGGCACGATGGCCCATGATCGTAACAGCGCCTCAAGAGAATTCGCCGCTGGGTCTGACACGGTCGGCGCATCGCCCATTAATTCCCGGCCCATCCCCAGCCATCGGCCCTCCGCCCCCGGAGTAACAAAGCAGATGCGTGCCGGCTCTTCCGGGGGCGTAACGCCGGCAAATACCGCAGGGCTTGCTTCTCCCGCCAGATATTGCCGCAGTGATTCAGCCATCTCACTTGCCGATGCGCCCACCACACAGAGGCGATGCTCGTAATGCGTTCGCCGCAGCGCCGCGGTTGTGCAGATTGCCGCGATCGGCTCCAGCGTTGTGCTGAGAAACTCCCGGAAGCGTGATGCGAAAGCCCGCAGCGCTTCGCCGTCGCGCGCTGAAATCGTTAAGATCTCAGCTCGCTCCACCACGCTCGCCATCACTGCGGCAGGCGCGGCGCGCGGCGCTTCCTCAATGACTACGTGCGCATTCGTCCCTCCGAGACCGAACGCACTCACCGCGGCGCGCCTCGGCTCGGAACTCCTGGGCCACGCGATCGTCCGCCCCGGAATTGTGAAGCGCGTTCCGTCAAGCGAGACATGCGGATTCATCCTGGTCCAGTGCAGATGTCGAGGAATCTCGTCGTGCCGCATGGCGAGGACCGCCTTGATCAGCCCGGCAATACCCGCCGCC
This sequence comes from Bryobacteraceae bacterium, assembly GCA_036272235.1. Taxonomy (GTDB): domain Bacteria; phylum Acidobacteriota; class Terriglobia; order Bryobacterales; family Bryobacteraceae; genus BOG-234. The sequence continues at coordinate 9,508 of DATAZF010000041.1, forward strand.
GCTTCCAGATGCCCCATGTTCGTCTTGACCGAACCGATCGCGCATGGCGGCAGCCCCTCGCCCCCAAGCGCCTCGGCCAGGGCCGCGAGCTCTATGGGATCGCCCAGCACGGTGCCAGTGCCATGCGCCTCGACATACCCGATCTGCCCTGGCTCTATGCGTGCATTGCGGAGTGCCTGGCGGATCACAGCCTGCTGCGCAAGCCCGTTTGGTGCGGTGAGAGCCGTGCTCCGCCCGTCCTGATTCACGGCCGAGCCGCGAATGACTGCCGCGATTCCGTCGCGCGCGATGAGCGCGTCTTCCAGCCTCTTGAGCACGATGACGCCGCAGCCTTCGCCCGGTACGAAGCCGTCAGCCGCGGCATCAAACACCCGCGCACGCCCGGCAGGAGCCAGCATTCCCCATTTGGAAAGCGACAACAGTTCCTCAGGCGCCAGACGCAAATTCACGCCGGCCACGATCGCAAGATCGCACTCCCGCTGCCGCAGGCCCTGACAAGCGAGGTGCACTGCTGTGAGCGACGAAGAACAGGCCGTGTCGATAGCAAGTGCTGGTCCGTGCAGATCAAGCAGATACGACAGGCGCCCCGCAGCCACACCATGGGATGTGCCCGATACCGTGTAGGCGCTGATCGAATCCGGACTTGCCGCCTGTCGCACCGCATAGTCGCGGCTGTAGATCGCGACAAACACGCCAGTCTGCGAGCCCGCGAGGCGATCGGGCGCGATACCCGCATCCCAAAGGGCTTCCCAGGCCACTTCGAGCAGTAGTCGTTGCTGTGGGTCCATCGCCGCCGCTTCGCGTGGCGCTATGCCGAAGAAACCCGCGTCAAAGCCTTCGACATCTTCCAGAAATCCACCGAACTTTACTGGTAGCGATGCCGCATCGATACCCCAGCGCTCGGCCGGCGTCGGCCCCACTGCGTCGACCCCATTTGCCAACAGCCGCCAGTAGGCCGCCAGTGAGTCCGCGCCTCCCGGCAACCGGCAACCCATACCAACGATCGCGAGCGGCTCTGACTGCAGCAGATCAACCTGCTGATTCGCGGCGCGCAGGCGTTTGATTGAAAGCGCAAGCTGGGCAGCCGAAACAGTCATCCGAGCTCTCCTGGCGCCATGCCCATCAGCTCCAGCAGCGCGTCTTCTTCCGAAATCGCTCCAGACATTGCGACGGAAGCTTCGGACATCGGGATCGCTACGCTTCCCGGTTTCATCCCGGCGCCTTCGAGTCTGCAACTCAGATGACGCGCCAGCGCCCGCACTGTCGGATAGCTGAAGATTGTGGTGACCGGCGTCGGGATTGCCAGACTGCGCCCGATGCGTCGCGCGAGTTCCACCGCCAGCAGCGAATCCAATCCCATCTGTCCAAGGGGCTTCTCCGGACCCACGCGATTGACGGGCATCCGCAGCACCGCCGCGAGTTCCTCCCGCAGCCAGCTTTCGAGAACCGCTTCTCGGTCAGCCTCGCAGGATGCTGCGATCAGACGTTCTTCAATAACAGAAATGCCGTCCGCTTCGACTACAGGACCGGCGATCCCCTCGATCAGCTTCGGCAGGCTGCCACGGCCGGTGCCTTCACTTTGACGCAAACGGAATGCGGCCATAGTGGCAGGAGCCGCTTCCGGGTGGGCCAATACCCGTCCGAGAAGTTTCATTGCGCGCGCGGCGCTTAGGCTGCCAATACCCACAGCAGCGTATTCATCGATGCTCACTCGTCCCTGCGGCGTCGCCGCAAGCCCGAGGCCTTCGAGCCCACCCCATTGAATTGATGATGCGGTCAGGCCGAGTTGCCTGCGATAAGCGCATAACGAATCAGCGAAAGCATTCGCCGCCGCGTAGGCGCCCTGACCCGGTTGCGGCAGCAGAGAAGCGAGCGATGAGAAGCAAACAAAGAAATGAAGCGGCGTGGACGCGGTGGCCTTATGCAGATTCCACGCGCCACGCGCCTTACCTGCCAAAGCCGCTTCGAGATGTTGCAGGTTCAGTCCCGCCAGCAGCGAATTGTCTGCCGACGCTGCCGCATGGAAAATACCTCGGAGCGGCGGTAGTTCCGCGCCGATACGCTCAATCAGCCGCCGCGCTCCATCTGCGTCCGCCAGATCAGCATGAATCACCGTTACGCGGCATCCCAGCGCTTCGATCTCGCGATTCGCGGCCAGTGCCTTTTCAGAAGGCTCGCGCCTCGAGACCAGAACGAGGCTGCGTGCTCCGAGCGAAGCCATCCACCGCGCGGTCTCAAGACCAACTGCGCCCAGCCCACCGGTAATGAGATAGGTAGCCTCAGCGTCGAATGCGGAAACTGCCGCCGGGAGATCGAGCGCCGCCAGCCGCGCGATGAGAGCCTGTCCCTCCCGGATGGCGATCTGATCTTCCGCCGTGGCGGCGTGGATGCACGCCGCCAGCGCCTGAATGGAATCGGCCGAGGGCTCGGCGTCGAGATCCACACTTACGCAACCCGCTGCGGGATACTCTGCTGCTGCGGCGCGCCCGATCGCCCACAGCGGAGCCTGCTCCGGCCGCGTGGGTGCATCCCCGATACCCTGAGCGCCATAAGTCACAACCCACAGCCGCGCACCCGACGCCGCCCGTTGCGCCAGATCCCCGCACGCTCGCAGCGTCTTATCCAATTCTTCCGGCCCGTTCGTCCGGGGAGCCAGAAATATCGTGCCCGTTGCCCCGTGGTCACACGCGTCGGCTTCGCCGATTACGCACAAGTCACCCTCAGCACGCAGTTTTTCCGCGAGGATGGCGGCGATGTCGATGCTACCTTCGCTCGGAATGATCCGCCAATACCTTTGCTTATCCAGGACCGGCGGGCTGGTCCACAGGCGCCATTCGAGCGTCCACGCACACCCCGGAGCCTCACTGTCTTCAATCTCGACGAAACGCACGCCGTTCACTTCGACCGTGCCCGCTTCGCCAATCCGGACTCGCTGTATCGCGACTGGTACGGAGTCTTCTCCAGCTTTGCGCGTGGCTTCCGCGAGCATCTCATCCAGCAAACGTGCCCTCGCAGCCGGCGTAAGGGCATCCGAGACACCCGAATCGATCCCGCGCACGCGACCGCTTGCGTTCCGCTCCCAGACGTCTCCTTCGCGGCTGTGAATCCGGAACTCGTATCCGCCGACTTCAAGCGCCGAGAAGTTCAGCTGGATCCGTCGACCCAAACCGCCTGGAAGGAAGACCGCCTTGTGCAGCTCAACGTCTTCAATAAATACCGCGTTGGTCCCCAACGTCTGTTCCGCCGCCTCGCAGACCAAATCGAGCAGCTTCCACGCCGGAGTGACCGGTACACCGCCAATCTGGTGTCTCGTCTCGTCGGGTTCGCAGCGTAGCGTGGTTTCCCAGTAGCGAACACCAGGAACATCGGCGGGAATGAACGCCTGACCCAACCCGCTCGAACCATTCCGCTCCGGGAAATCTTGCCCCCCATCCGGCGCCGTGTCATCGATCCAATGCCGCTCGCCTTCCCAGCAATAGTTCGGCAGCCGAATGCATTCACCCGACGGGTAGAGCTTTGACCAATCCACCTCACCGCCCATCGAATACACCCGCGCCAGGGAATCGAGCAGCACCGCCTGCTCCTCTTCCCCCCGCTTGCAGGAAGGCAACACCGCTGCTTCGCGACCCTCATGCCGCAGCCCGGCAACAATGCTGCTGGTGAGAATCGGGTGCGGACTGCATTCGATGAAGATGGTGATGCCGTCGTCGAGCATTCGCCCCAGCGCCGTCGAAAACAGCACCGGCTGCCGCAGATTACGCGCCCAGTAATCCGGCGTGAGTTCGGAGCCCGTTATCTTCTCGCCGCTAACCGTTGAGTACATCGGGACCGATCCCTCGCGGGGCCGCAGGTCTCTGAGTATCGCGACGAGTTCATCAAGCAACGGCGTCACGTGTGGGCTGTGCGAGGCCACGTCCACCTTGACCGGGCGGCAGAAGATCTCCAACGCCTCAAAATGCGAAATTAGTGCCGCCACGGCGTCGGCGTCGCCCGAGATAACGGTGCTGGTCGGGCTGTTACTCGCTGCGACCGACACACGGTCTTCATAGCCCTCAAGCGCCTTCTCTACTTTCGCCACCGACAATTCGACTGTCGCCATCGCGCCGCGTCCACGCACAGTACGCATCAGCCGGCTGCGCCGGCAGATGATCGCCGCCCCATCTTCAACGTCAAGCAAGCCAGCCACACAAGCCGCCGCAATCTCTCCCATGCTGTGGCCGATCACCGCCGCAGGCTCAATACTCCACGACCGCCACAACGCCGCGAGCGCCACCTGAATGGCGAAAAGCATCGGCTGAATGACCGAGATATCTTCGAGCCAGGCCGTATCGTTTCCGCGCACCAGGTCGATTGCTGACCAGGACACATGACGGGCAATCGCCGCGTCGCAACGCTCCAGCGCCTGGCAAAAGACGGGTTCCCGCTCCAACAGCGCGCGACCCATCCCCAGCCACTGCGATCCCTGTCCCGAAAACACGAACCCAATTCGGTGGCCGGCGAATGCGCGACCCTGACACACACCGGCGCGCTCTTCGCCCTCGGAGAGTGCCTGCAATTGCGCCCGTAGTTCGTCCGGATCGTGAAAGACCAATCCAAAACGCTCTTCATAATGCGTCCGCCGACATGCCGCCGTATAGCAGAGATTCCCGAGCTCGCGCGCGCCGCCGAATCCGGTTTCATTCGCTCGTTGACTGTAACGCGCCACAAGCCGATCGAGCGATGAGCGCGTCTGCGCCGAGAGTGGGAGCAGATACGGCCGATTCGCCGGTATTTCCCCGATGCCAGGCTTCACCGCTTCCGGCGTGGCGCGCAACACGACGTGCGCGTTCGTGCCGGTGATCCCGAACGCGCTGACGCCTGCCACGGGATCCTCGCCGTTGAAAGGCCGAGCCGACGCGACGAGCGCGACAAGCAGGCGATCCCATTCGATCGAGGGTGCAGGCCGTGCGCAATGCAGAGTCGCCGGCATCCATCGGTTGTGAAGTGCCAGTGCGACCTTGATCAGTCCCGCCACCCCGGCCGCGCCTTCGGTGTGCCCGATATTGGTCTTAACCGAGCCGACGAGGCATGGTGCGCTCCGCCCCGATTCCGCCATTACCGCGCCGATTGCTCCCAGCTCGACTGGATCTCCGACCGCCGTTCCCGTCCCGTGCGCTTCAATGTATTGAACCTCGGCTGGCGCCACTCCAGCGCGGCGAAACGCCGCCCGCAGTAGCGCTTCCTGCCCGGTGCGACTGGGGGCAACGAGAGCGCCGCTGCTCTGGCCGTCATTATTAACTGCCGATCCGGCGATCACGGCATAGATCGCATCGCCGTCCAAAAGTGCTTTCGATAGCGGCTTCAGCACCACCACGCCCGCGCCTTCGCTGCGAACAAAGCCGTCTGCCGCGATATCGCCAAACTTGCAGCGCCCGTCGGGCGACAGCATTCCGGCCCGCGCGTAAGCACGGCTGATCTCGGGGCGCAGAATGATATTCGCTCCGCCTGCCAACGCCATCTCACTCTCGCCGGACCACAGGCTTTCGCAGGCGAGATGCGTAGCCACAAGAGAGGACGAGCACGCGGTGTCAACCACGAGGCTCGGTCCACGCAGATCGAACGCATAGGATATGCGCCCGGATGCCGAATAGCGGCCTCCGCCAGTCGTGGCATGAAATTCGACGTCGCGCGCGGCGCCGAAGGCGCGGTCTTCATAGTCGGCGATCCAGAGACCGGCGAATACGCCGGTGCGGCTCCCGGCAATTGCATGGCGTGTCAATCCTGCATCGTCGAGTGCTTCCGCGGCAACTTCGAGCAACAGCCGATGCTGCGGATCCATCGCGGCGGCTTCGCGCGGCGAGATATGGAAGAATGAGGCATCGAAGCTGTCGACGTGACGGAGAAAGCCGCCGCGGCGGGTGCACGGACCGCCGTCTTCGAAGGGCTTCGCGTAGAACTCGTCAAGCGCGCAGAAGCGGTCGCCGGGGTACTCGGCTACGCTCTCGGCGCCGTTCCACAACACGTCCCAGAACGCCGCCAGGTCGAGGCAACCAGGCAGTCGGCAGCTCATCCCGACAATAGCGATCGGTTCGGGAACAGAAGACTCGCCCGGCGAATTGTGATTATCCCAGCTCATCCGGTGAATTTCCCTTCACCTTCCCCCAAAATCCCCTCTGATGCTTCAGAGAATGAAACATCTCAGCCAGGTTCCTCTTGGAAAGCAGATTTGACACCGACGGCGCCCAGCTGTTCGCTTCGAACCGCGGACCCTTGCCGGATAATTGATTTGTCGCCGAACCCCCGCAAGGCGAACTTAAGTGAACGATACCCTCGTAAGGGATTCTACTTTTGACACGGTTATATAATTATTATGTCCGATCACGATCCCGGTCAATGTAGAACGTACCGTGTTAGTACTATGCGTTTGTATATTCGTGAATCACTTTGTTTGCAGCGAAATACAAATATAAATAAGGTCTTTTTGATACACTTGCGGTCTCATATCCTGGTGCCTGTGTTGGTCCTCACATTAGCTTCGAGGAACCACTTCGGTCCCCGGTGAAAGCCTCAGCAGAGATCGGGCAAACGGAATTATCTCCGGCCCCCCAAATTCAAGTTCTTTATTTGAAGATCGAGATGAGCGGTTGCGAGCCTGCGGCCGCGCCGATGCTTCCTCTTGAGGCAGAACTCTTCCCTCGGCTAACCGATTCTGAACGCGCCCGCGCCAACCGATTTCGCTTTCACCGCGACCGCCTCGCCTTCGTCTTTGGCCGCGCGCTGGTGCGTTCAACGCTTTCTCGCAACGCTCCGACACCGTCCGGCGGTTGGATCTTCGAAACCAATACATATGGAAAACCCGCAGCTTTTGCGCCGTCGAGAACGGAGGCCCTTCGTTTCAATATTTCGCACTCCTCGGGTCTTCTCGCCGCCGCGTTCGCCCGAGGTCGCCACGTGGGAATCGATATCGAGCCCTTAAACCGCGAAGCGCACCTTCACATCGCCCGAGACGCCTTCGCACCAGCCGAGATCAGTTTTCTGAATTCGCTCCCCACTGACCGGCGAAGCGCGGCTTTCTTTCATCTCTGGACACTCAAAGAGGCCTACGTCAAAGCACGTGGCATGGGGCTCTCGATTCCACTGACCGCGTTTGCTTTTTCGTTTGACCCTACCTCAATATGGTTCGACCCGATGCAACCCGAGACCGTCGGTCAGGATCCCGACCGCTGGTTTTTTCATCAGGAGATCGTACGAGAGCAGGTTCTAGCCGTCGCCGCCGACTGCGAGCCCAACGAGCAACTGAGGGTTTCCATTTCTGAGACCTTCGCGGAAGAGTTGCTATAGTCAAACCCTCCAAAGTCGCGCGTGGCCGATACGATGCGTTCTTCGCCGACCATTCACTTCCTGAAGTCGGTCGGCTTCGTTTCGCCTCTCTCGGCCGGGCGGGCGACTGACACGGGCCTCGAAGCACTCTTTGCTCTGCACCTTTTTCCGATTGTGAGCTTGTGCGAACCCGCATCCAAGGCTTGCGAGGCCGCGCAAACATATGACACTACCGATAAATGGGTATTAACGTGGCTGTCTCAGTTCCTTCATCCCCGCGCGCAGACCACACCTGATAACTGGAACTGAAGCTAACTAAGGCGCTCCGTACCATTGGCCCGGGCTGACTTGGGCAAGCGTCAGAATCCAGTTGTCGAATCGGTGCGCGAACAGCTGCAGGCGGCCGTCCAGGGTTATGACGGGCGCTATCGTCTCATCCGTGCTACCGCCGAGGCTGGTCCATCCGGACCACGAGGAAAAGCCCGGCGAACTCTGGACGTTGGACCAGACCCCGTCGTCGGCTCCCCGCACAAAGACTTCAATCCGCCCGTCGAGGTTTGCGGCAGCCGCGGGGTCGTTTCTGAATTCCCCGCCCAGCGGCGCCCATACCGTCCAGTCTGGTGAACCGGCGCCGGATTGGGATATGTGCCAAAGCGCGTTGTCTGTACCCCGCGCGAACGCTTCCAGCCTCCCATCTGCGTTCTTCACTGCCGCGGGACTGGATGTAATTGCGCCGCCGAGCGAAGTCCAGGCAGACCACGAACCACCCGGGACCGTCTGCCATATATGCCACAACGCATTATCCGTGTGACGGGCGAAAACCTCCAGGCGTCCATCCGCGTTCATCGTCACGACAGGGTAGGCCGCGAGGCTGCCTCCGAGGCTGTCCCAGTTGGACCATGTGCTGCCGTTCGCGGTCGTCTTCGAAATGTGCCAAAGGGCGTGATCGGTTCCCACAACGAAGGCTTCCATGCGCCCATCGGCGTTGACGGCAGCGGCGGGTTCAGTTATAAAACTACCGCCAAGGCTGCTCCATCCCAAGAACGTCACGCCCTCCGGACGATCCTGGCGGACGTGCCACAGCGCGGAATCGAGGCCAAGCGCGAAAGCTTCGAGCGAGTCATCGGGATTTGAGGCAGCCGACAAATTGGAGATTGCAGAGCCGCCGGTAGAATTCCAGCCGGCAAACAGAAAGGTACTCGTCTGAAATGTTCCGACTGTATTGTTGGTGAACCGATCGAACACGTCGATCTCACCACCGGGCTGGCCCAACACGACTCCGGGCTTGCCCGACATACTTCCGTTCCCGGGCAGCGTGGTCCATTGAGCAGGGAACTGGGTGGACCATTGGCCAGGGCACATCGTGGAAGAGAGTCCACCGAGCAGGAAACACCACACCAGAGCAGCAGAACGCATGGTCCGATGGTAGAGAGGCCAGGAGCCAGGGGTCAAACCCTGGTGCGGAAGAAGGGTTCGATCGGCCACTTCCAGGGGATACCGCTTGTGTTGGTACGTCCGGTGTCCTCATTACAGCCGCCAAACGATCGCGGGCGCGCGAGGCGCGCCACCTCGTCTGACGTTGGCTGCACCCGGCTCGCTTTTCGCCATTTCTCGGCCGCACATTGCTCCATATTTTCCGGGTCCCGGGTACGCGCGCCGCAAGATGGTGTACATCATCGCCCGCACCGCACTCTATCGCGGCCATCTTAATTAAATCGCACCCAGCCGTATTAAATCGCACCCAGCCGTGCCGGTAAAAAGGGCGCAACGGAACAATCGAGCTCCGCATGCAAGAATCCGGTAGTGGCGAATCATCGCGTTCTGTGGATTCCCCTACTGGCATGCGCTCTCGCAGCCCAGACGCCCGACTCCTTCCAGGCAGTCGACCTGGACTCCGCGCTCGCGCCCGCCAATCTGATAAGGCAGCTTGCCGCGAAGCGCGTGGTTTTCATCGGCGAAACGCATGACCGCTACGATCACCATCTCAATCAGCTGGCCGTCATTCGCGGGCTCTACCAGATCGACCCAGGACTTGCGATCGGTGTCGAGTACCTCGAACAACGCTTCCAGTCGAAGATCGATGACTATGTCAACGGCCGGATCAGCGAACAGGAGTTCCTTCGCGGGACCGATTACTTCGAAGAGTGGGGATACGATTACCGGTTGTACCAACCAATCTTCCAGTTCGCGCGCGAAAACAAGATCCCTGTGCGCGCGCTGAATGTTCCCACCGCAGTGGTTTCAGACGTAGCGAAGAACGGGCTGGCGGGGCTCACTCCGAAGGAACGCGACGGTCTTCCTTCCGATATCGGGCCTGCCGACGATGATTACAAGGCTCGCCTTCGCCCGATTTTTGAACAGCACGGTTCTTCAAAGCCGCAGGCTTTCGATCACTTCGTAGACGCGCAGCTTACGTGGGATGAAAGTATGTCCGCCAACGCGGCCGCTTATCTGAATGCGAACCCGAACCGTCGCATGGTGATTCTTGCCGGCTCCGGACACCTCGTATTCGGCAGCGGCATTCCAAAACGCCTTGAGCGCAGGACACACGCGAGTTATTCGATCGTGCTCAACGCCGGCAGCGACGAAAACATCGGACCACATATGGCGGACTATCTCCTCGTCAGCCAAAAACTGGAACTGCCACCTGCCGGCATACTTGGGCTCACCACTGAAAACAAAGATGGCGAGTGCCGCGTCCGGTCATCGCAGCGCGATGGGCTCAGGCGAGGGGACGTTGTCCTTGAAATCGACGGCCAGTCGGTGAAAAGGAGCTCTGATGTGAAACTCGCACTGTGGAATAAAAAACCGGGAGACCGGGTAAGCGTCACTGTGCGGCATCACGGAAGAACGCGCACGCTGGAATTCGAGTTGAAGGCCGCCCCGCCAACCTAAGTCACGAAGTTAATGCAGCCGCCGTTTCGACGCCGTTTGGAGAGCGGAAGAAGCGTGAAGAATGAGGAGCCAGGGATATTTGGACGCATTGTCCGCGATGACGAGCGCGCGCCGCTGGGCGATAGATGGCTGAGCAAGATCACGGGGATCTCTTTCATCCCCAGGCTTCTCGGCCGCCGGCAAACGTGCGTTGCCCCGCGGATGATGTCGTCGTCGGCACCGACGAGGATCGGGTTCGCCCATCCCCACTCGCGCATCCATGCCTCGATATGAGCGACCTGCTCCCTGCTGTGCGTGGGCGGGTTGTCCGCCCGCGGAATCAGCCGCTCGATCGGCCATCGCTCGATCTGGATGCCGATTTGGACCAGAGTACCGGCGGCCGGGCGCTTTGCCATTCACCCTCAATAGCAATCGCGTCGATCAGTCGTCACAGTCGATTGGAGTAATGCGAGCGGCGGTTTGGGAATGCACCACCCGCCTGTAGTGCCGACCCGGCCCGGTCTTTATGCAGGCCTGGCGCCTATTTGAACGCTACGCTGCCACCGGCCAGACTGGTCGCAAACACGAATCCCGCGTCGAGTCCTGGAGCAGTGAACGTCTGGGGATTCGACGTGGTACCAAGTAACAGCAAAGACGTCCCCAGTTGGTTTCCGGACGCCGGCAGAGATAGCAGTACCGATGGCGGAACCGTGAACTTTCCAGCCGATATCGGGCCGGTACAAACGAAAAACGCTCCGACTTCGGTATTGGCGGTCACGGCTACGGAATATCCTTCGATGAACGCGGAGCTTGCGGGGTCTCCGCCTGTCCACGTAAGGTTGAGAGGCTGCGTGCGGTCGATTGCGGCGGATGTCACCGCTGTCTGATTGGTCCAGTTGAGAGCTCCGGGGAAGGTGAGCGTTGTGCTGAAAGCGCCGATATCCGCGCCGCCGCTCCCGTTGGAGAACTCATACGCACCGGAAGAAAGCGATGAGATCGATCCGCCATAGTAGCCCTTACCGACCGCCGCCGTCGGAGTCAGGTTCACAGGATTTCCTGACGGTGGGTTGACCACAATCGCCGACCCCGCATCGAGGCCGGTTGCCACAACCGTGGGCCCCGTGCTCGGCGGACTTGTGTTGGTGAGCGACTGCGAGAAGGATGAAAGAATGCAGCTGCCGACCGAGGCCTGGGAAAGTGGGCTGCCGCTCGACGTAAGCTGCAACGCCGTATATTTTTCAAAAACGGCCGCACCCACTCCGATAGTCGTTGTGGTCGGCGGCGCCGCAGTGCCGATCGAAAACGAAATGGATTCCTGGACAACGTCTATAATGCCGATACTCGCCGTGCCCTTGGAATTCAGGGGACCCTGCAGTGTCGAAAGCTGAAGTCCGTTTGGATCCGAACAGGTACCGCCGTTGGGGGAAATGGCAGTTGTGGTGGTGTTGCTGACAGTGTTCCCGGTCTGCACAACGACGGAAATGTAGCAACCGGAGAGGCCGGGAGGAACAACGACATTGATCTGGTCGAGGCCGGGTTCGCCGGAACGGCCTCGGTATGTCACATTCGCCGCTGCGCCGCCGATGTACACCGTGATCGGCGTACCGAGGTCTCCGCCCGCGGGAACCGCGGCATCGTTGCCGTTGATCGGGCCGAGGCCGGTGCCCCAGATGATGAGGGTGTCACCGGGCTTGGCCGATTTCGTACCCGTGACAAGGCTGTAGTCGGCAAAGGTTACGACACCTGGGCCCGTTCCGCTCTGGTTGACCGTCGAAATGCCGAAATTGGACTTTACGACCGTGATGGGCGTCGAGCCGCTGGCGCCGTTGTAAGTGACCGTGAGCGTTCCCGTGCCGACTGGGGTGTTCGAGGGGAGTACCCCGGCGAGCTGACTCTTGAGGGTGTAAAGCATGGGAGCGTTAACAGTCGTTCCACCGACCGTCACCTGTATCGATGTGCTGCCAAGGCTCGTCTGAAGCGGCAGCGTGGGCGCGACAACAATTGTCGACGGCCCCATGGCAGCACCGTAAACAACAAATACCGAACCCTGCGCGATTCCGAAATTCGGCAGCCCCGGAAGAATGTTACTGGC
>DATAZF010000042.1:0-17284 GCA_036272235.1 Bryobacteraceae bacterium
TCCTCCGCCATAGCTCCCATGTTGAAAGCCTGGTTCGAACCCGCGCTCGGCGGGAAGACGTTCGCGCCGGCGTCGTGCAGAATCTGAATCAACCCTTCCCGCAAAGCCGCGCTGTAAGCACCGCGCGATACCGGCACCACCTGCAGCCGCACGCCGGGATGAACCGTCTTACCAGCGAACGCATGGGCAAGCATGCGGATATCTTCGATCCGTCCCCCGGTGCTGCCGCCGACTTCGGCGATGTTCACAGGAATTCCAACCGCTTCTCCGATCGGCCGCACATTACCTACAGTCGGCGGGCACGCGATCTGCGGTTCCAGCTTGCTGACATCGATATCGAGAGTCTCGACGTAGCGGATGTCGGCGTCGTTGACCGGCATGTCGAAATCCTGTGAGCCGGAATATGCCTTCGCATACGCGACGGTCTTCTCATCGGGATTGACGTAGCCGCACTTGCCGCCGACGTCGATGGATTGCAGTGGAAACAGCATGCGGTCCTCGACCGGAAGCGACTGCATCCAGGGACCGGCATATTCGATGGCTTTATAAACGGCTCCATCTTCACCAAGCTTCCCGACGAGATATTGCGAAACATCGCGCGGCGTAACAGCCGGGCCGGTCTTGCCATGGAAATGAACCAGAATTGTCTCGGGGACGCGAAACCATCCGAGGTGGTGCTGAAATCCGAGGGCCGCCATGGAGTTGTTGCCGACGCCGGTGGCGAAGACGCCGAGCGCGCCATAGATCGGCGTGTGGGAATCGCAGCCGATGATGATCTGACCGGGCTTCCAGAGCTTGCTTTCGATAATGGCGTGATGAACGCTGCCGCAGCCGCAGTCGAAGACGTGCTTGATCCCATGCTTCGCGGCAAATTTGCGGACTGCTGCCAGTGCCTCGGCCGCCTGCTGCGTCGCCGGCGCGAAGTTGTGGTCGAAAGCGAAGGTGATGCGCGAAGGGTCGGCGATCCTCGCGTTTTCCATCTCATTCTCGAAGACCTTCATGACGAAGTTTGCGCTGAGATCGTGCATCACCATCAGGTCGACGTTGGCGACAACGACGTCGCCGGGACGCACCTCTTTATTGCCGCTCGCTTTGGCGAGGATTTTCTCGATGACGTTCATAAGAGTTCGGGGCCGTGCGCCGTCTGTCTATAGGTATCGCCCGACGACCTTGACATCATCGCGAAGATCGCGCCGGCGGGGAGGTCGGCCTGCGTGCAGTGCTCATACGGATATGGCCCGGAGAGCAGTTCCGTCTTCTCTGCCTGGGTTGAAACGGCATAGCCGGATCGAACAATCTTCACCCAGTGGCCGCGGTACTCCATCGCGACCGACACTGCGCACGTCGGCGTGAGTGTTGATCCGGCCGGCGGCAGCGGGGGTGTGGCGCCGTTTGTCGTAAGAATTACAAGGTCCTCAACCCCCGCCCGGCGATATTTGAGTTCAAGGCGCGCGACGAGTTCGTGATCGACGAGGCCTGCCGCATTCGGGAGTTCGGCCTCGAGAATCTCGCGCGCGATCTGCGCAGCGCGGCGGTACATTGCGAGCTCCGCGTAATCCGGCTCGGGATGGATCGCGCTCCAGGGAACATCGACGGAATTCGGAATAGCAAGATCGCTCGGCAGCAGCGGAAGATCGAGAACGCCGATCTTCGTCCAGCCCCTTTCGGTACACAGCGCCGTCAGTTGCTGCGCGATGTTCTGACTGGGTCGGATTTCATCGAGGATCGTCACGGAACGAATCCACGGGTAAACGCGCGGCGAGAGTCCGCAGAGCAGCACGGACGCGCCCTCGCGCGGGACCACGAGGAGCGCGCGGTTCCAGTAAGGCATGAAGTTGGCGAGATAGCGGCCCTGATTCGACCGCCACACATCGGTGTAAACCACGAGCGCCGGCAGGCCCTGCACGTCCAGTTGCTTCCGCACCACCTCGAGCCGGGCCTCGAACGCCGAGGGAGGAAGTTCGGCCTTATCCCACGTAATCCACCCGCGCTTCATTTGGAGAAGAGTTTCCTTTCGGTTGTATTGAGCGAAGCGCAGCCATCGGCGGTCACGAGCAGCGTGTCGCCAAAGACCATGTACCCCGAAAGCGGCAGGTAAGTGTTGGGATGGCAGATCACCACCATGCCTTCTTTCACCGTATAGTTCACGTCTTCGAGGACGTACGGATTTTCGTCCGGATGCAGCCCGAGGTTATGTCCACGTACACGCGTATACTTCGAGCCTGTGTATTCGCCGTAGCCGTACTTGCGGAAGACATCGTTAGTGGCTTTAGCGACGTCGGCAATGTTGACGCCGGGTTTCAGCGAGTCTTGAGCCGCCTGGCGGGCTTCGGCGAATATGCCGTAGGCTTCCTGCTGCGCGGCGTTGGGTTCGCCGATGACCAGCGTGCGGCAGATCTGCGCCCAATAGCCGTCGATCTGCGGCGTCAGTTCGGTCGTGACGGAATCGCCGGGCTGCAGCTTGCGCTCGGTCGGCGGCTTCATGCCGACAACTTCCGTGCCGCCGGATGCGATCAGCATGAAGTTGTCTTCGGCGCCGTGGCGCTTCAGAAACGCTTCGGTTTCGGCGACCAGTTCGTATTCCGTCATGCCCGGCTCAGCGGACTGCGCAAAGTGCTGGTAGCCGCGATCCGAAAGCTCAGCGGCCTGGCGGATGAGCGCGAGTTCGTCAGCCGTCTTCACACGCCGGAGTTCCTCGACAGCGTACGTCGCGGAAGCCTGTTCGGCGCCGGTGAAACGCGACTGCATGATTTCCTTCCCGGCGACAGCGACTTTACCGCGTGACGGCAGAGCCGCAGCGAAATCGGGAGTATAGGGAACGCCGAGAGCTTCCGCATCCCACGGATCGGAAGTGATAACGCGAACTTCGCCCGACCGATCCATGACGGCTGCGGCATGCGTCCCGGAGAAGTTGAAGTTCACCAGCGCGCGGAAATAGTCCTTCCGCCAGGTGTGGCCGTAGAGAACCAAAAGATCCCAGCCATGTTCGGACATCAGCTCCGTGAGCTGGCTGCGGCGGTTTGCATTGATGGAGAGCATTACGGGGAAACGTCCTCGAGGAACCATTCGGTGGGGATCTCGCGGCCGAGCCCCATCGCGCGCGCGCGCTTCAGGACGGCCGCGCCGACGGCGGCGAACTGCGTGCCCGCGCCGGTGTTGTTGTTGAATACCGTGATCTCGGTAGGTGAGGTGCGGCCTTTGATTTTGCCCGCGACGAGATCCTGCACTTCGCCGATGGAATCCCAGGCCTTGATGCCGTTCTGTGCGACTTCCCAGACGTCTGGCGATTGATCGAGGCGCGCGACTTCTTTCGAATGCACCACGTATAGATCCGCCCGGCGGATGGTCTCGTCGTCGATCTCGCGGCGCTTGTTGCTGGCATCGGAGCCGCCGATCGAAGCCACGTACATTCCTTTTTCCACCAGATGGCCATCGAAGACCGCATCCCACGCGGCGGTCGCCGCTTGCACGAAATCGCTGCCTTCAACCACTTTGCGCGAAGACTCGACGCACTCGATTTCGCGCCCCAGCTTCGCCGTCCAGTGCGCGCAGAATTCGCGGCAGTGTTGCTGGTTCGGGCTGTAGACTCTCACCTTTTCGAACGCGTATTCGCTACAGAGAAATTCAAGATGCGCGCTGGCCTGCCAGCCGCTGCCGAAGAGTCCGAGAACCTTCGGTTTTTCGGGAGAGAGATACTTTGCCCCCACCACACTCAGAGCCGCCACGCGCACCTTTTGGATCACGCCGTCCGGCATGATGGCGATGGGCTCGATGCGCTCAAGATCGAACAAAATCACGAGGCCGCAGAAACGGTTGCCGGTGGCGACGGGGAGAATCCGTCGGCGCTTCACGCCATTGGTGAACGAAAAGCCGGCCATGTCGGAGGTGATGCGCAACGCCCACACGCCGCTTTCGACGCCGCTGCCCTCCTGCGACTTGAAACGGTATTTGAAGCCGGGATTATCCTTCGACTCGACCGGCATATAGGTCTGACTGCGCGGGCGGTTGATGGCTTTTCCTTCGGCGAGTTCGCGGTAGATGGTCTCGGTGGCGGTGATGGCGTCCTGCGGGGTGAGCGCCTTCTCCACGTCGTCGTTACTTAAAAGGATCATCGTTGTCCAGCTGATGGCACGCTGCTGAAGAATTTCGAGCCGGATTTGAGCAAAGGGATAAGACCTCCGGTCGAGACCATTTCGAGCAGAAATTCCGACGGCGGATTTCCCTGCACCGACTGGCCGGTCGTCAGATTCTCGACCGTGCCGCGCTCAATGTCGACTCGGATGCGATGGCCGGTTTCGACGAGAGCATGCACGCCGGGCGCTTCGAGCAAAGGCAGGCCGATTTCGTGCCCGTTGCGGTAGAAGGTGCGCGAGAAAAGCTCGGTGACAATGGCGCCGATCCCGGTGGCTTTGAGCGCCTTCGCGGCGAGGGCGCGCCCGGAAGAACAGCCGAAGTTGCGTCCCGCGACGAGAATATCGCCGGGCTTCACGTCCACGGGGAAATCGGGATTGGCCGTTTCGAGAACGTGTTTCGCCATCTCATCGGCACGCTTCCACATGATGTGGGTAGGGGTGATGAGGTCGGTCGGAATGTTATGGCCGAACTTCCAGCAGTTCCCTTCGAAGATCAACTTGTTTTTCATATATGTGCCGCGATCAGGTGGTGGATAGAGCCGGGCTGGCCGCAACAACCGCGCGCGTCTGCCGGGCGCTGACAAGCAGTAGCAAAAGGCCGACGCAGGCGAGCCCGAGATCGACCGTAAATGGCACGGCCCAGCGATGGGTTTCGTCGAAAAGGTAGCCTGCCAGCTCGCCGCCGCTGGCGGTGCCAAGTCCGAAGAAAACGTAGAAGAGGCCGAGCGCTTTGCCCACCTGGTGAGTACCGAAGAATTCGAAAATGATCGTCGGCGCAGCGTTAAAGATGCCGCCGTAGCCGAGTCCGAAGACGATGCCAAGCCAGAGGACCATATCCGACTTCGGATCCGTATTCAGCAGTGCGAGCACTCCGAGCGCCACGCAGATCACGCTGAAGATCATGCCCGCGCGGGCGTTGACGCGGTCGGCGAGAATGCCGCTGATGAGCTTGCCGGGCGCGGCAGCTCCGAGCGCAATCGCGAGGATGAACGCTGCGTCCTTCGGGGCGACGTGCGCCCCGGTCAGGTAGGAGATCAGGTTTTGCTGCACGCCCAGCATCGCGTGGGCGCTGAAGAAGAGCGCGATGCCGAAGATCCAGAACATGGGCATCCGCGCGAGCTCTGGCATGGTCGGGACGTGGGCGGTGTGCGTCTGTACCCGCGGCTCAGCGTTGTTGTCGACCACGATCAGTGTCATCACAAACGGGATCGCCATGCATGCGGCAAGCACCAGAAACATTCCGGAGATGCCGCGCTGTGCGATCTGGGCCGTGGCGAGGCGCGGCGCGATGAAGCCGCCGAGTCCGATGCCGGCATTGATGAAGCCGACTGCGAGTCCGCGCCAGCGTGAGAAGAAAGGACCAATAAGGATGGACGTCGGCAGAATCGAAACCGCCGATGCACCGATGCCAAGCAGGAAACAGAAAGCGTAGTATTGCGGGCGCGAGTGAATGGTTGAGAGCAGGCACAGCGCAATGGCGATGATGAACGTGCCGCCGAGGATCACGCGTTTCGGCTTGAATTTATCGACCAGTGTCCCGACAAACGGCGAGAGGATACCGATCAGAAATAGAATGATCGAACCGCCCGCGTTGGCTTGAGCGAAGGTCCAGCCGTAGGCTTTGGTGAGTGGGCGGTAAATCGCAGGCCAGCAGAAGAGGCCAAACGCGAAGGCGACGGTGAGAATGACGAAAGACGTGAAGAGGGTGAGCCAGCTGCGGGCTGTCAGGGGCTTCGACGCCATGTGCACTCTCCTTTCACTGCCATTTCAGTATGGAATAGCGGATTCTATCAGACGGCCTCCGAGACCGATTTTAAACGCGATTTGAAAATTCAAACCCATTTGGCGGGCGGGGAAATCGATCCCTGCCTCCGCTTATGAGTAGCAGGCGACTCGAGGCTGTATGCCGCAGACCGGCGGCAAATGATTGTCGCGGTTATAAAAAAGCCATTGCTCCGCGCGTGAATGAATCAGCCGCGCCCGCAAATTTCGTCATACGGAAGATCGCTTCCCGCGCTCTCCAGTTCTGCCCGGCAGGCGGCATCGATCTGCGCCTGCTGCTCCGGACCCAATAGTTCGGAGGATTCCCCATGGCCGCCTTTGCGCATCATGCGGCCATTCTTTCGCCACGGCGCCCCGCAATACGGCGCAAACCGCCCGTCGATAGCCTTCATGTAATCGAAGGCGGAACGGCGGCAGACCTCTTGAATCACTTCCTCCGGGACTTGAAGGTCGAGGAACGTCGCCACCCGGCGCACTGTACCTTCCAGATCCCGTTTCATCGCTGCGAATGAAACCACCAGGACGTTGCGCCGGTGGCGCTGAGCCCAGTAACCGGCCGCGTTGGCGGCCCACGATCCTCCCGCCAGCGCTTTACCCGCCACGAACGCGCGGTGCATCGCCTCGACGGACGGAGTTCCGCCGCCAAGGAAAAAGTCGCGGATAAAGAAGTACGACGACACGAACACGTCTTTCGGATCGCGAACCACTGCGATGTAGTGCGCTTCTTCCGAATACGGCAGAAACTCCCAGTTGAGGGGGGTCTTGATCAGCCGTTTGCGCTCCGGCGCCGTGCCCCAGGCTGTTGCGCATTTCAGGGGAATGGCATAATTCCGCATTGTCCGGGTAGCCAGAACGGCGTCGGGCCAGGGCACCACCGAATGAATATGATCGAAATCGCCCTCGCAGTGATGAATGAGCTGCCAGACGATTTGCAGCATCCAGTTCGTTCCGCTTTTGGGGTAAGTCATCACGAAGACGTCCTGTTTCCCGGGGACCAGCTTGCGGAACGGATTTCTTCTGACGTTGCTTCTCTCGCGTCTCTCGCTCCATTTCCAGAGGACCCGGTCGATGCGGCCGGTTCGCTCCAGCCTCCGCACGATGGGCGGGGCTACGTAGTCGAGCAGGAAACAGGAAGTCCATCGCACGATGAGCGATGGCAGTTTCCGCTGGAAATGAGCCACTGGCCAATTGTACTGATTTCATCGTGATGCTTATGATGCTGGAATCAAGGCATCGTGAGCATCAGAACCACAGTTACGCTCGACGACGATGTCGCGGCGCGCGTAAAGCGGGAGAGCAAGTCGCGGGGCGCGACGTTCCGGGAGACCCTCAATGACCTGCCTCGGGAAGGCCTGCTGCAGACTGGCGCCAGGCCGCGGCGCACGCTTCGGATCAAACCCGTCCTCAGCGGTCGCGTTCCTGGATTGAATTACGACAGTGTCGAGTCCTTGCTCGAATACGGGGAGGGCGAACGGCGTCGATGACAATCCTCGATGCGAACGTCCTGCTCTATGCTTATGAAACCGGGACAGCCGAACACAAGCAGGCGTCGCGGTGGCTTGAAAGATTACTCAAAAGCGATGAAACAATCGGCCTTCCCTGGGTGACGCTCTGGGCTTTTCTCGGGTGAGCACAAATCCTCGCGTCTGGCATCGCCCGCTTTCGATGAAGGAAGCGTTTGCGATCGTGACTGAGTGGCCGGCGCAACCGGCGGTGGAGCCTCTGAACCCAGGACCGCTACATGCTTCGATTCTGGAGAGGCTGGTTATCGAGGGCCGCGTGAGCAGCGCCTTGGTCACAGCCGCGGTTCTGGCTGCGCTGGCGATCGAGTACGGCGCGGTTCTGCCCTCGGCCGATCAGGATTTTGGGCGGTTTAAGGAACTGCGCCGGGTGAATCCTCTTCTTAACGAAATTCGTGCGGATTAGTGGCGCTTCAATTTTAGCGGCGTCCAGGGGTGCATCCGGTGCGGAAAGGGCGGAAGCCCGATGTGCGACCACGGCGCCGATTTATCCATCCCCGTGAAGCGTCCAATATGCCGAGTTCTTTCCCGGTGAAGAAAGCCGCACGGTGGCGCTCGCGCGGGAAAAAATCCCGCGATGAATTAACTGTTGTACTTCTGCAGCAGCTTCGCGGAATTCTCCCGGAAGATACCGCGCAACTCCTCGCCCGTGAGCCCGCACTTTTCCAGACCCTGCCGGTGTTTGACGGCATCGCCTCCGAACGGATAATCGGTGCCGAAGAGAATCTGCGAAGCTCCGGCGATAGTCTTCAACGCGCCGATCTGGACGGGATTTGTCGCCATCGCCGTGTCGTAGTAGAAGCGGCGCAGGTGAAACAGGCGTGAATTCGCCGCCGCCGGCTTCGCAAGATTATCGCCGAGGTCGTCAGGACCACCCACGCCGACGCGCCCAATGATGGCGGGCAAAGTTCCGCCGCCATGGGAAAAGATAAAGCGCGTATCGGCATAGCGCGTCGCGGGCGAAGGTGTGTTCGGAGCCGACGAAATCAGACTCAGGATGCAGCGGGCCGTATCCGTCGGAAATTCCAGCGTGGTCGGAGTGACGCCTGTGAGCGCGATGTCCTGACAGCAGGGCGCATCGATCGGATGCGTGTAGACGACAGCCTTGCGGCGGTTAAGCTCGTCGAAGATCGGCTGGAAAGCGGCGTCGCCGAGGTAGTGCGGACCGTAGCTGGTAAGCAGGCCGACACCATCCGCTTTGAGGCTGTCGAAGGCGTACTCGATTTCCTTCAGACAGTCGTCAACCGAGGGCATGGGAAGCAGCGCAAACAAGCCGAACCGGCCCTTGTAGTCTGACGCCATCTTCGCGCCGTATTCATTCATCTCGCGCGCGAGGCCGCGCGTTTCCTCGCGATTGCCGAACCATGTGCCGGGAGAGGTCGTCGACACGAGGGAAGTGGCGATGCCCTGCTTGTCCATGGTCTCGATGTCGCGGGCCGGCGAGTAGTTGTTCCACGGTCCGAGCGGGAAGAAACTGGTGAAGCCCTCGACCTTCTTGCCCTGTTTCGAGTTCAGGACTTTCAGGAAGGCGGGCGAGATGAAATGGCGGTGAATGTCGATCAGGCGCGGTCCGGCGGGAGGAGTTTGGGCGCGTAATCCGCACGAGGCGAGCAGAGCGCCGGCGCCTGAGGCCGCAATTCTGCCGAGGAGATCACGACGGGAAAGATCGCCCGCGCCAAGAGAAGACTGCATAGAATCAGGATGCTATCGGGCGGGCGCTCGGATGTCAAGAATGTACCTGCGCCGCAACCTGTACCAGTGCCACACCGGCGCATTCTGTATCCTGAATCACAGTTTTTCAACCGTTTGACGTTAACCTGACCTTTCGGAGGATATTCGGCGATGACGCGAACGAGTAACTACAGAGCAGGCTCGCCGGCGCGATACCTGCTGGTGTTTATCGCGCTCGGCGCGCTTTGCGGCACGGCCTCGGCGTCTACGCTTACTGTCGCGGGCGTAGACAATATTTATGGCGCGGGCTTCGGATCCACGCCCGGAGGCGCTGGATCCCTGCCCATCGCGATCAGTCTGGCCGGCGGCGATCAGATTCTGACCTTCGGGATTACCGGCGGCACGAACGTTTGCGGTTCGACGTGGTGCGTCAGTTTTGACAATGGTGGCAATTTCAACGATGCCGACGGAATTGGCTCCGCATCGGATATGTCGAATAACGCGTTGAACAGTCTTTCGGGAATCAGCGCCGCGCACGCCGGCTTTCTGACCGGTGTCTTTGAAAGCGGCACGCCCAGCGGCTCCGCTCCGGCCTCTCTCGATTTCACGGCCGTGGGATCGACCGGCTTCAGTTCTCTTTCCCCCTTGCTCGATCAGACGTTTTTCATCGGCGACGGATTAACGGGAGATGGGTCCGGATCGGTGCAGAATTTTATCGTGCCCACGGGCGCGACAACCCTCTATCTGGGCTTCGCCGACGCCTGTGGCCACCACGGCGACGCCACCGGCTGCTATGCCGACAACGTCGGCAGTTTTGAGGTCGCTTACTCGGAAATCGCGGGCGCGCCCGAACCCGGCACGCCTGGCCTGTTGGCATTGGCCGCTGCCGGGCTGGCGCTTCTGCGACGCCGCGCCGCCAGTCGTTGAGTTCTGTTCAAACGGTCAGTATTTGAATCGATAGCGAACTTCCGCGTACACCTCCCGCGGTTCGGCGTAGTGGGTGCCTCCGAAGGTCAGGCTGTTGTCGAGCAGAAAGCGGCGGTTGGCGAGGTTGGTTGCGGTCACCGCCACCGTACAACGTTCGCCGAGCGATTTACCGAGCGACGCGTCGACGGTCGCATGCGCCTCCAGATGCGCGCCCACGTCGCTCGACCCGTCGGTGAAGCCGGACCCATAGTAGATATTGCCCGCAGCCGTTATCCCCCGCGGCAGTGCGAACGAGAAACCAGCGTGCAGCGTATGGCGCTGATCGTGGTCCAGCTGAAAATAACCGGCGTCAGGCGCGGAGAAATCGGTCAACCCTCCGGAGATGGCTCCCGCTCCCTCGGCGTGCGCATAGGCATACGCCAGAAAAACCTCGCCGCGATGGAACAGGCGCGGCGAGCGGATTCCCACCTCCCATCCATACAGCCGCGCATTGGCGATCGTCAGCGGGAAGAAGATGTTGGAATTGCCGATGTTGTTGTGGTCGAAATAATTCTCCGCGCGCTGGTGATAATCGTTCACTTCAATCGCCCACCCGCGTAGTGGAATCGTCAGCCCAAACTGGTGTTCCTGATCGCGCTCGCCGCGCAGGGGAATGAACCCCAGGCCTTCGGTCACCGCGAAGTCGAGCAGCGGTCCGCTGACCGTGGATAGCGGGGGCGCCTGATAATACTGGCCCCAGAATCCGCGCAATACCCAGTTCAGATGTGGAATGCGAATGGCGCCGCCCAGCCGTGGGCTTGCGGCATTCTCGGCGATCGTTCCACTGAAGTGCGTGAGCCGCACACCCGCCGTGAGGGTCAGCCACGAAAGGGCTTTGTACTGATCGTCTAGAAACAGGGCTTCCAGATGTCCCGACGAGAGCCGAGTCTGGGCGAGCGGCGGCGTTCCCGACCCGTCGTTTGCGATCAGGCCGACGGATTCGTCGTCGTGCTGGCCGAATCCGTAGAGTCCCGCCTGCGCGTTGTGTTTGGCGGTGACCTCGGTGAAGGCGATCTGCGCGCCCGCATATTGTGAGCCGCGATGCTGCGTGGCGCTGACCGGAATGTCGTTCGGATCACCGTCGTAATTCGCGCGATTGTAGTGATAGAAGGGCGAAATCGTCAGCAACAATCCCGGTTTGAACGTGTGCCCCCACGAAAAAGACGCCAGCGCATCGCGCTCTCGCTCGACATCGCGAACGCCGGCGGCTTCGGCATCCGCATCGTTCGGAATCTGATAGTCGTCGCGCCGCAGCGTGCTCACAAAGCGGAGCTGATTGTTCGCGTCGGGATTGTAAATGAGCGTTGTCATGCCGCCGAGGCCCCACACACGGTCGTGAAGCACGAGCGGTCCCGGCGACTCGAGCCCGTAATCGGCGCGATTGCCGTTCACGCTCGCGAAATAAGCGAACTTTTCGGTGTGGCTGCCGAAATTGA
The DNA here is from genome assembly GCA_036272235.1 of Bryobacteraceae bacterium. Lineage (GTDB taxonomy): Bacteria > Acidobacteriota > Terriglobia > Bryobacterales > Bryobacteraceae > BOG-234. The sequence goes on from DATAZF010000042.1 coordinate 11,509, forward strand.
TCTGGTCGTTGGTCTGATGAAACGTGCCGAACGTCGAGTAGATCTCGCCCTCGTTGTTCCGTTCGAATCCGGTTCGCGGGACGACGTTGAATACTCCGTATGTCCGGTCGCCCGCATCGGCCGAATAACCGCCGCGGCGAATTTCGAGGAAGTCGATGTCTTTGGGATCCACCTGCGGTCCGACATTGCTCGCGATGTTGGTGTTGGGAATCGTGACGCCATCGATCGCCCACGACACCTGATGGCCGCCGCGGACATGCAGCTGGTCGTGCGTCACCCATGCGCCTGGCACGTAGTCGGTGATCATGTTGAGGCTGTTGCTGAGGTTCGCGCCCGGCGTGTTCTGGATTTCCGAGCGGCTCAGCACAGTGGTCGGCGTCATGGTTTCCGGATTGGCCGCGGTTGCGGACTCTGACACCGTGACGCTCTGCTTCGCGCTTCCGATAGTCAGCTGAAAATGGAGCACCGGCGCGCTTCCGGAAACGACGACGACATTCTGCGCAGCCGGTTCGAATCCCTCGTGGGTCACGGTTACCTGATACTCACCGACCGCCAGCGCAGCCACCGTGAATGCACCTTCGGAGTCGGTGGAGATGGTGCGTGTGAAGTCGGAAGTCGTGGCTTTCAACACGATTTGGGCGTCGGTGACCGGGCGATGATCGGGGTCGTGAACAATGCCCCGCAGTGAACCGTACACGACGGCGTAGAGAAGCAACGGGGAAATGAGAAAGCAGAAAAACTTGAACACCTTCCTGGAGTCTACGGGCGCGGCGGCGCGGCGACAACGTGGCAAATTGCCGCATGGACCGCGTTTCGAAGTGCCGGGGTTTTGGTCTTCGGGACGGCAGCGGGATTGACCAATCCCGCGCAGAATGCCGTTCTGCCCTACACCTGCGGCGGATACTTGGCCAGCTTCCGCTGCAGCGACCGGCGATGCAGACCCAGCAGCTTTGCCGCCTGCGATACGTTGCCTTCGCAATCGGTAAGCACGCGCTGGATATGCTCCCACTCGACGCGCGCGAGACTGGGCACCGCATGCACCGGCGGCTCGTCCGCGCCGTCCATGATCCTTTTCCACGCGTTCAGAATCTGGTCTGCGTCCGCCGGTTTGCTGAGGTAATGGTTCGCGCCGAGCTTGGTGGCGGTCAGGGCAGTGGCGATGCTGCCGTAACCGGTGAGCATGATGATGCAGGTGGTCTCATCGAGACTGCGCAATCCCTGCACGATCTCAAGGCCGCTCATGCCGGGGAGCCGCAAATCCACGATCGCGAGGTCCGGACTCGATTGCGAGGAAAGCTCGAGGGCGCTCGGGCCATCCGCCGCGCCGAGCGCTTCCCAGCCCCGCGCTTCGAACGCCCGGCAGAGCCGGTTGCGGAAAATATCGTCGTCGTCGACCACCAGCGCGACGCGGCTCGATTCGGCTTCATTCAACATGCTTCAACACCAGAGGCAGCTCGAGCGTTGCCAGGGTGCCTGTCTGCGGCGAGGATTCAAAAGTGAGCCGCCCGCCGAGCTGCTCGGCCAGCGTGCGCACGAGAAACGTCCCGAGACCCATGCCTTTGCCCGGCTCCTTGGTTGTGAAGAACGGCTCGCCGATGCGGCGCAGCGTATTGGGAGTCATGCCCTTGCCGCGATCCGCAATCACAAACTGGAAATTGGCGCCTTCCTGCCGCGCGACCACCCGCACCGCCTCATCCGGAGCACTGGCTTCGAGCGCGTTCCTGGTGAGGGCAATCAGGGCCTGCGCGACCGCGCGTCGGGGTACGGTCAAAGCGGCGGCGGGCACCGCCGCTGAAGAGACCTCGACGGTCAGTCGCGCCGGCTGTTGGATCTCGCGGCAAACATCGGCAAGGAGCTCCGCCGCCTCCACGGATTCCGACCCCAGCGCGGCAGGCTGCGCGCCCTGCACGCTCATTCGCCACAGGATTTCGCGGCAACGGTCGACTTCGGTGCGGATCAGCCGGCTGTCTTCGGCGATGGCTTCATTGCGCGCGGTATTGGTGGCGAACAACTCCAGCTCGCGCGCCACCACGGCAATCGTGCCCAGCGGTGTGTTCAGCTCGTGAGCGGCTCCGGCGGAAAGCGTCGCCAGCGAGGCCAGTCGGTCGCGCTTCGCAAGTTCAGCCTGCATCCGCCGCAGCGAATCTTCGTGCTGCCGCAGAAGCTCCGAGATCTTCCCGGAAAACAGCGCGACCAGGAATGCGGCGACACCGAAACCGATCCACATGCCGATCAGATGCAGATTGGTGCCGTCCGCCGGACGATGCATTTCGAGCGCCGGGATCGGACGGTAGACGCGGAACAACAATCCGAAACAAAGCGTGGAGAGCGCTCCCAAAGCCCACGTCCAGCGCTTTGTCAGGATGATCGCCGAGAGCGTGATGTGCACCAGATACAGCAGACTGAACGGATTCGTCGGTCCGCCCGCCAGCATCAACAGGAACGTGAGACAAAGCGTGTCGAGCACAAAAGCCCATGCCACGAGAGTCGCCGTCGCTACTCTCCGAGCCTCGCCGGGATGCGCAACGCGCGCCGCAAGCAGCAGGTTGCTCGCGCCCACCAGCACGGGCGCGATCGCGAACACGGCCAAAGGAAGATCGATGCCAAGCGCGTAGCGGACAAAAAGCGCCGTCACGATCTGCGAGAGCGTCATGCCGTAGCGCAGCCGCACAATCCACGGGAGTGCGATCTGCGGGGCTACTTCCGGAACTGGCTGGGCGGCGCTCACGTCTGGAACCTTCATGCTAGACCGTGATGGTGGTGGTGAAGGGTGGCCGCGACAATTTGTCGCAGCGTGTTGTGGCTGGGGCGGCGTTTCCTATACTGATATTGAAAGCACCCGGAGGTGGAAAGATGAAGAATTTTTACCGGTCGATCGCCGCTTTGAGCCTTGCATTTCTGATGGCCGCGGCCGCCTGGGCACAGGCGCCTGCGGGCAAAAAATCCTTCACGTTTCACGGCAAGGTCGAAGCCGTCGCGGCTGACGGACTCACCGTCAACGGGGAAAAAGTCGAAGGCTGGATGGACGCCATGACGATGAAGTACAAAGTGGACGATCCTAAGATCCTCAAGAAGGTCAAGGCCGGCGACGAGATCACCGCCACGGTCTATGAGGGCGACACATCTCTCCACAAAGTCCAGGTCGCAGCGAAGTCGAAGTAGATGTATTCGCAGGCACGCCGGCGCATTCTGACCGCGACCGCCCTCGTTTGCGTGGGGCTCGGCGGCTATCTGCTCTGGGCGCCGGCGCTGCACTTCATCGCCCGCAAAATCGTCGAATCGCAGGCGCTTGATGGATCGGCGCCCGCTCCAGCGACGCTTGACGCCTCGAAGCTCGGTGTGTCAAAGCCCGCTCCCGATTTCACTCTCAAGGATGCCGCCGGCAAATCCGTGCCTCTGACCGGCTTCAAGGGGAAAGTGGTGCTTCTCAACTTCTGGGCCACCTGGTGCGTGCCCTGCAAGACGGAGATCCCCTGGTTCATCGAGTTCCAGAAGCAATTCGGGGCGCGCGGATTTACGGTGCTCGGCGTGTCGATGGATGAGGACGGATGGAAGGTCGTCAACCCTTATGTCGCGGTGGCGAAGATCAACTATCCGGTCGTGCTCGGGAATGAGCAGGTGAATCAGCTCTATGGAGGGTTCGATGCGCTGCCCACGACTCTTGTGATCGGGCGCGATGGCAAGATCGCATTCCTGCACGCGGGGTTGATCGGCCGGGACGAGTACGAGAAGGAAATCCGGCAGCTGCTTTGAGCGCGGTCACTCTTTGCTGAACAAGTCGGCAAGTTAGACCGCCAAATCGCCGGCGGTCAATATCGCGGTTTGGTTTCTCCCTTGCGCGCAGTACACAAACATCAGGAACCAGAACATCGTCGCCCATGCGGATGGATAGCTCCACGCGCGTTCGCGGCCGCCCGGCCTGTCAACTTGACTTTCCTCATGCGTGAAGTCGCAACGACGACTTCAGGACCATCCTGCCGTCGAAGCCGGATAGTCCTGGTTAGCCGCCGATCATCCGCGAGCTAACCCCTGAGCACGTCGCTTCTTATCTTCTCGCCGGCAGACGTCTTCTCGCCGACAGACGCTTCAGGTGCCCGCGCCCCCAGTTACACATCACTTCGACTACCGGGGCGAGCGTCCGTCCATACGCCGAAATCGAATAGTAAACGCAGGGCGGAATCGTTTTCTTATCGTCTCTTTCGACGATGCCATCGGCCACAAGTTTCTGAAGATGCCGGATCAGCATACGCTCTGTGATGCCGGGAATGCAACGCCTGAGTTCGCTGGTGCGCCTCGGCCCTTCCAGCAGACGCCACAGAATCGTGCCTTTCCAGCGGCCGTCCAGTACTCGCATCATCGCGTCGACGGGGCACTCGCCCTCTTCCTTTTTCGAGACCGGCATTTGCTGCTCCTATACTGACAAATATGACAGTATATTGAATTTTGTCAGTACCAATCATACACTTGAGTCATGAAGGATTCAATGAGCAACAAACATCTCCCGCGGCTCTTCGCGCAGGCCCTGAACGAAAAACGGGTCGACCTGTTCGATGAGTTCATCCACCCGAACTACAACAACCACAACCCATATGTGGAACCCGGCCCGGCGGGCGTTAAAGCATTCTTTCGGCACTACCTTGACGCATTTCCCGACACGAATGTCGTGATGGATGACGTGATCGAAGAAGGCGATCGTATCAGCGCCCGCTTCACCTTCAACGGAACCTTCAGCAATCCGTTCATGGGCTATCGGCCCAATGGTGCGGCGATCCGGATGCGTAGCATCGACATCTGGCGTGTCGCAGACGGAAAGCTTGCAGAACACTGGGACGAACTGAATCTTCTTGAAGTTTTTCAGCAGATCGGCGCAGCGACCGTGAGAAAGCCGGAAGGACAATGAACTATCTCACAGGGCCGCTGTCTCTGGTTGGCATCCTGAGCACGGCAATGGTTTATGGCACCGACATGTTCTTCCTGACTGTCGGCCGTCCCGCTCTCAGGTTGGCCTCACCGTCGGCCGTAACCGAAGTTATGGGACTCATCCATAGCTTCGGCGACGCGCGGATGCCGATCTGGGGCATCGTGTCGATCTTGTCGAACTTGATTCTTGCGCTGTTCGGCGGGAGCGAACGCCGCGGATTCTATTTCGCCTCGCTCGCCATGCTGATCCTGTTCGTCATTTTCTACAATCTTTTGTCAAAGCCAATCAATCGGCTTCAAACCGAAGCAGCAAAAACGGGCGGCAGGCTCGACAATGCGCGAGAGTTGCAGGCGTCGTGGGATCGATCGTTGCTGATCCGTACTCCGTTGCTCGTTGCCTCCTTGCTCGCCCAGTGCCTGGCATTACTGGCTACTTCGGCGTAAATGCGCGTGTATCCCTGCCTCTCAAAAGCCAGGAGAAAGCCAACGCTGACATTGTGACTTCGTGGCCTCCGGCTCGACGTGCGGATCTCGTCCGAACTGTGACGATTCCTGGATAACGGGCATGACGATCTAAGTATGTTGGATCAGTACCGGGACACGAGCCGGGATTTCGGAATCCACTTCGCCAATGTTGTCGGCTTCGCCGTCGATCGCGGGTAATCAGTTCTCACCTGGCCGTTCGATTTTTTCGATCACGTAAACCTGCACCGGACCCCTCTTTGCTTCAAGCCGCAATCCAAGCTGCTCGGTCAGAGCCGTAAACAGAGACGGACGTTCTGGCGCTGCGTCATTCGGTCCCGTCTGCGGGCTCCACTCGAGCTTGTAGCTGTACATCTTGTCGAGACCTGTTTCG
>DATAZF010000043.1:0-8916 GCA_036272235.1 Bryobacteraceae bacterium
CCGATGAGCGGGCTCGCGCGGGCCAGCGCTTTCCTGATCACGCGATCGGACGAAGCGCCAAATACGTATGCGATCGAGTTTGCTCTGCGGCGCCTGAATCCGAAGGCGCGGGTTTTTCGCGCGCGGACCGTGCCGGACAAATGGATCGACGCCGCGGGCGGCGAACATGAGCCATCGCATGTCTCCGAACAAGCCGCGCTCGCTTTCTGCGGTCTTGGAAATCCCAACGCTTTCTGGAGGACTCTCGCCCGGATCGGAATCAAACCGCTCGCCTGCATCGCTTACGACGACCATCATCAGTACTCGCCATCCGAAGTTCGCCGCCTCGCGCAGCACGCACGGGATTTGGGGTCTCGGATGCTACTCACCACCGCCAAGGACGCGGTAAATCTCCCGCCGGATTATGCGGCAATACTCGGCGATCTGCAGCTTTACCGGCTTGAGATCCGGACTGAGATTGAAGAGGAAGCGGAGCTTGTGAAGCTCATGCAGGGCGCAGCGCTACGATAGCGCCAGGTGGACAAATCTCTTTCCTTAATTCGGCGTGCGATGCCGTACCTTGGTTTCCTGATCGCCGCTGGCTTGCTCTATGACGGCGGCGTCTTTTATTCCCGCTGGAACAGCAACCGGCAGGCTGCCAAAGCCGAGGCGGAAAAACAGACTGAGCAGGCGCGCAATGTCGTGAAGGAGCTCGGCGGTGAGGGGTTGAAGATCCTCAGTTTCTATGCGGCTCCGGGAAAGATTGCCCGCGGAGGTCACACCAATCTGTGTTATGGGGTGAGCGGTGCGAAGACGGTTCGGATCGAACCGCCGGTTGACGCGGTCTGGCCGGCGCTGACGCGGTGCGTGCAAGTGGCGCCGCGCAAAGACACCGGGTACAAGCTGATCGCCGAGGACGGCAGCGGTCACTCGGCGAGCGAAATGGCCACCGTCAACGTTCGCTGAAGCCTTATACCTTTGTGCCTTTGAGCGCGGAATTTACCGCCGTGTTCATCATGTTCTCGGCGAGTCCGCGGGTGATCTCGTTGAGCGTCTCGATGGCTTTACCGATGGCGTGATGGTCGTCGGTGTGATACACAGACTGGAGCTCGCGGATGGCTGCGATGATTGACTCGCGCTCGGCATCGGGTAGTGCCTGCCACGCGTCGCTTTTCCGAGCCTTGTCGATTGCGAGGAGGATCTGGTCGGCTTCCACGCGTGAACTTGCCACCTGCGCGGCCTGAAGATCTTCATCGCCGTGCTCAATGCTCTCGTCGATGATGGCTTCAATCTGATCGACGGTCAGTCCGTAGGAGGGCTGCACGTCCATCGACTGCTCTTTGCCGGTGCGCGCATCGCGCGCGGTGACGTTGAGGATCCCATTAGCGTCGATCAGGAAGCGAACTTCAATGCGGGCCATGCCGGCAGGCATGGGAGCGATGTTCTTGAGGTCGAAACGGAGGAGACTGCGGCAGTCCTTCGCGAGCTCGCGCTCCCCCTGGATGACGTGAATGAGGACGTTGGTCTGTCCGTCGACGCCGGTGGTGAAGCTCTCGCTGGCGCTGGCCGGGATGGTCGAGTTCCGATGGATGATTTTGGAGACGACGCCGCCCGCGATTTCGATTCCGAGCGAAAGCGGGGTGACGTCGAGGAGAAGTTGGTTTACGACGGTGCCGGAGAGAATCCCCGCCTGCACGGCGGCGCCGAGGGCGACGACTTCGTCGGGGTTGAGCTCAGTGCGAGGACGCGCGCGGAAGAGGACTTCGACCGCGCTGCGCACCATGGGGATGCGAGTCGAGCCGCCGACGAGGACTACGTCGTCGATTTGCTCGGGTGTAACGCCGGCGTCTTTCATGCAGGCGCGGCATGGGCCGAGGGTGCGCTCGACGATATCTTTGATAAGGCTTTCGAAGAGCTCGCGTGTGATCTCGCGGCGGTAGTGTTTGCCGTGCCATGCGAACTCGATCGTCGCTGCCGGCTGAAATGAGAGCGCTTCTTTGGCGCGGATGACGTCACGGCGGAGAGTCTGTACGGCTTCACCGATGTGGGAAAGATCCTCGCTCCATTCGGATTGGATGTCTTCGAGGGCGATGCGAAGGAGCCGGTTATCGATGTCGTCGCCCCCGAGATGCGTGTCGCCATTGGTGGCGAGTACTTCGAAGATGCCTTCATGCAGCTTGAGGATCGAGATGTCGAACGTGCCTCCGCCGAGATCGTAGACGGCGATGACGCCTTCCTGGCGCTTGTCGAGTCCGTAGGCGAGGGCGGCGGCGGTGGGCTCGTTGACGAGGCGGAGGACTTCGAGTCCGGCGATGCGTCCGGCATCACGAGTGGCTTGTCTTTGGGCGTCGTTGAAATAGGCCGGGACGGTGATGACGGCTTTGGTAACGGGCGCGCCGAGGGCGGCTTCCGCGTTCTTCTTCAATTGGCGCAGGATGAAGGCGGAGATTTCGGGCGGGGTGAAGGTGCGTTCGCCAAGCTGGACACGGATGATGGATTCGCTATCGGGCGCGATATGGAAGGGGAAGAGTTTGAGCTCGTCCTGCACGTCGGCGATTCCGCGGCCCATGAGGCGCTTGACCGAGTAGATAGTGCGGTCCGGGTGGTCGATGAGCTCCTGACGGGCGCGGTTGCCGACGATGGTATCCCCGGTAGTCGAGATTGAGACAACACTGGGAACGAGCTTGTCGCCATCTTCGCCGAGCATGACTTCGGGCTTCGCCAGGTCCATGTGCGCAACAAGACTGTTGGTCGTGCCGAGGTCGATCCCAACTACCTTGTCGTTATCAAATTCGATCTGGAACATTCGTCTTCACAATCAGGTTCGCGATGTATTTGCGGCGGTTCAGCAGGCTGCGAACTGCAGCAAGATCTTCGGTACGCCCGGCTGAATCCCAATCGTTGAACTTCTGGCGCAACTCCGTATCCAGCTCGGATCGCATGCCTTCGAAGCGCTGCCGCGTCGATTCCAGTTGCTCGAGAACATCGGTATCGCCTGCCTGTAATTCCTCCAGCGCCATGTTCAGTTCGAAGACTTCTTCAAGGAGTTCGGGAGGAACGTCCTTCGAAGTCTGCGCGGTGTCGAAGCCTTCGAGCTTCAGCAAGTATTCCGACCGCGCTACCGGATCGCGAAGGACACGATAGGCGTCGTTGAGGATCGCCATCGCTTCTTCCGCCTCGGCCCGCTCGGAAGGAGTGCGCCGCAAATCCGGGTGGAGCTGGCGGCTCAGGCTGTAGAAACGCTTTTCGAGATCCTTCGGATCGATTGCCAGCTTGCGCGGCAGATCGAATGCCTCGAAGTAGTTCCCCGACATCTATGAAGAGAAGGACGTCCCGCAGCCGCAGCTTTTCTTCGCGTTTGGATTTTCGAAGACGAAGCCCGATTGCATGAGTGATTCCTTATAGTCAAGCGTCATGCCGTGCAGGTAGCGGATGCTCTTCGGGTCGACGAAAACCTGGACGCCGTCGTAATCGAAAATCCTGTCGGTCGCGCGCGGCTTCGTGTCGAACTTGAACTGATAGCTGAGGCCGGAACAGCCGCCGCCGAGGACGCCAAGGCGCAGTCCAGCGTTCTTGAGATCCGCGACACCCATCTTTTCGAAGGCCTGCCGGATCTTCTGAACCGCTTTCGGAGTGACGGCGATCTCGTGCTCGACTGCTGCTTCCATTACGCCACCGTTTGTTCAGCGGGAACGCGTTTGGCCTGCTTGGCCCGATAGTCGCTGATGGCTGCCTTGATTGCGTCTTCAGCCAGCACCGAGCAGTGGATCTTCACCGGCGGCAGACTGAGTTCGCTCACGATGTCGGTATTCTTGATCGCGAGCGCTTCGTCGACGGTCTTGCCCTTCAGCCATTCGGTGGCGAGCGAGGAACTGGCGATCGCACTGCCGCAGCCGAAGGTTTTGAACTTCGCTTCCTCGATGAGGCCGCTTGCGTCGTTGACCTTGATCTGGAGCTTCATCACGTCGCCGCACTCGGGGGCGCCGACCATACCGGTGCCGACGCTGTCCGAGCTTTTGTCCAGTGAACCAACGTTGCGCGGATTGTTGTAATGATCGAGAACTTTATCGGAATATGCCATTTTTGAAATCTCCTCTACCCTGGAACCTTAATGGGCCGCGTCTGTGACCCAGGAAACCTTACTCAGGTCGATGCCTTCTTTCGCCATCTCATAGAGCGGTGAAAGTTCGCGCAATTTCCTGACCACGTTGACGAGTTTGTCGGCGACGTAATCGATTTCTTCTTCGGTATTGAAGCGCCCGATGCCGAACCGGATGGACGAGTGCGCGATGTCATCGCCGAGTCCGAGGGCCTTCAGAACGTAGCTCGGTTCAAGAGTCGCCGAGGTGCAGGCCGAGCCGCTCGAAACCGCGACGTCGTTTATCCCCATCAGGAGGGATTCGCCTTCGACATACGCAAAGCTCAGGTTCAGGCTGTGCGGAAGGCGATGCTCCCACGAACCGTTCAGATAAACTTCGTCCAGCTCGGCTTCAAGCTTGTTGCGCAGCTTGTCGCGAAGATACTGGAGCCGCCTGGTCTCTTCCGGCATTTCGCGCTGACAGATCGCGCAGGCCTCGCCGAGTCCAACGATGCCGGGGACGTTGAGGGTTCCGGAACGCATGCCGCGTTCGTGGCCGCCGCCATCCATCTGAGCTGTGAGCTGCACGCGCGGGGCCTTGCGGCGGACGTAGAGAGCGCCGACACCCTTGGGTCCATAAAGCTTGTGAGCGGTGATCGACATCACGTCGATGTTGTCTTTGTTGACGTCGACCGGAACCTTGCCGATCGCCTGAACGCCGTCCGTATGGAAGAGAACGCCCTTCTCGCGGCAGAGCTTGCCGATTTCGGCAACAGGCTGCAGCACGCCGATTTCATTGTTGGCGTACATGATCGTGACGAGGATGGTCTTGTCGGTGATCGACTCGCGCAGCATATCGAGATCGACGAGTCCATCGCCCTTAACGGGGAGGTAGGTGACCCGGTAGCCGTTCTTCTCGAGCTTCTTGCAGGTATCGAGGACCGCCTTATGTTCGGTCGCGGCGGTGATGATGTGGTTGCCTTTTTCGGCGTACATCTCGGCGATGCCCTTGATGGCGAGATTGTCCGACTCGGTGGCGCCCGAGGTAAAGATGATTTCGCGGGGGGAAGCGCCGATGAGATCGGCGATCTGTTTGCGGGCCTTGTCGACGGCCTGCTCGGCGATCCAGCCGAATTCGTGGTTGCGGCTGGCGGCGTTACCGAAGTACTCGGTGAAGTAGGGCAACATCGCCTCAAGGACACGAGGGTCCATCTGCGTTGTCGCGTGATTGTCGAGATAAATTGGCGTCTTCATTCAATTACCTGTTTACAGTGCCTGATGCCGGTTGTCGGTCACCAGATTCATGGGCGAGATCTGGAGGGGTTTGGCGCTTTGATTCAAGCCAGCCACCGGAGATTCGGCCAGATCGGTGATCGTGAACCGGTTCAACAATTCGAGAATCGCTTCATGGACGCGCCGCAAGGGCTCGCGTACAGTACAGTTTTCCGACTGATCGCACGTTCCGTGTTCGGTGAAGCAGTGCGTCAGAATCACCGGACCATCGATGGCCCGTACCACTTCGAGGGCGCTGATCCGATTCGCCACGCGCGCCAGTTTATAGCCGCCGTTGGTTCCGGCGACCGATTGCAAAATTCCCGCCCGCGTCAGGAGTTGGAGCACCTTGGCGAGAAGCGGCACCGGGAGGTGGTAGGTGTCCGCGATGTCCTTGGTGCTGGCCGTCGCGCCAACTCCGTTTTTGGCGGAGAGAGACGCCAGATGGCGGAGGGCGATTAACCCGTAGTCGGCTTTTTTGGTCAGCTTGAGCACGAATGTGGACCTTTATCGTCCTTGTTTATATTACTCCCGTTGGCCTAATGGGGTCAACGGGTTAAATTACGACCGGATTGGTCCTGACGGCCAGCGAGGCGATTTGAAAAACCGAAGCCATTTTGGCGCATTCGGGCGCAGCCGCCAGAGGATGGATTATACGGTAGTGGTTTCGGCCCAAGTGCCCAGGTTGTTGAAACGATTGTCAAAATTCCGTGTGAATGATGTTTGGAAGAGCCTCCGAAATGGAGCTTGCGGGAATGGCCCTGGACGCTGGGAGCACCGCGAAGCAGAGCGCGGTGCACTTCGCCACGGATGTTGCGTCGATCGCTGAAGCCTTCCGCGCACAGCACCCGCGTGGCCCCAGATTTTACGAAACGCCCGTTCTCGGAGCCGGTTTTACGACAGTCGCGGCCCGGAATATTTCGAGCGGCGTTGAAGCGCCGGAGAGAAACACGGGCCGCAGCTACGGCAGCTCCCACGGATTGAGAACGCCAATGCCGGTTCCCGCGTAGTCTTTCACATTACGCGTGACCAGAACGAGATCGTGAGCCAGCGCGGTTGCTGCGAGCTGTGAATCGAGGGTCGGAAGGGGCCGTCCCTTATCAAGCAGCGATGCGGTCAGATGAGCCCAGCATGACGCAACCCATGCATCGAAGGCAAGAATGCGCCCGGCAAAACGCGCCGGAAGGTCTTCGTCGAACCAGCGCTGCAAGTCCCGGCGTCGTTTGCCGTCCTCCTTGCGCAAAATTCCTTTTCGATCGCGGCCAGGGTCAAAACGCTGACATACTGTGAGGCTTCGGGAGTCATACCCAGCCACTTCACGACACCCCCATGAGGCGATTGTTCGCGGCTGTACTCCGAGATCACATTGGTGTCGATGAGATACCCTCTCATTCGAGGTCGAAGCCGCGCGGGTAGTCCCGCACTCGCTCCAGATCGAGATTGGCTCCGCGCAGCGGCGAGTTCATAAAAAATTCGTGCAGGCTTCCATGGGGCGTCACGGGTGGCGGCACCGAGGATTTTTCATCGAGGGCATCGAGGGCCTTTTCGATCAGCTCGTCCACGTCATGGAAATGGCGGCTCTGCAATTGCGCGTTCACGCGCTGCATCAGCTCCGGCTTATGGATTTCAAGGTTCATTGTTCGGCCCTCCTTTTCAAGGTTATTGTGATGCCGCATTAGTACGCCGCTTCGGCGGCTTTGTCAGCTCCAGACCACCACGATATAGGGCAGGCCCATCGCGACCGACGGAGAGTAATCGCCGCATCTCTCATCGCCGTTTCCACTTATCCGCCAGAGCCGAGATCTTGTCGTCCATACCAACCGGCGCTTTCACCGCCGGCTGCCCCTTCTGCGGATGCGGCGCCTTTTGGGCAGGCCCCAGCAGCGCCTTGATCGAAAGCGCAATGCGTTTGTTTTTCACATCCGCATTCAGAACCTGCACCTTCACAATCTGTCCGACCTTCACCGCCTCTGACGGTTCCTTGATGTACCGGTTGGAAAGCTCGCTGATGTGGACCAACCCATCCTGGTGGACCCCGACGTCCACAAACGCGCCGAACTTGGTGACATTGGTAACCACGCCCTCCAGAGCCATTCCCGGCTTCAGGTCTGCGAGTTCTTTGACGTCGTCGTTGAACTTCGGAGCGACGAATTTGTCGCGAGGGTCGCGCCCGGGCTTCTTCAGTTCCTCCAGAATGTCATTCAGCGTATAGACGCCGACGCTCAGGTCTTCTTTCTTCACGCGGCTGAGAAGTTCCGGTTTGCTGATCAGGTCGGGAATCGCAACGTTATTGGAACTGGCGATCTGCTCTACCACCGGATACGACTCCGGATGCACGGCCGTATTATCCAGCGGATTCTCGCCGCCGCGTATCCGCAGGAAGCCCGCCGCCTGCTCGAATGTCTTTGGACCTACGCCGGAAACCGCCGTGAGTTGCACGCGCGAGCGGAACTTTCCATGATCGTTCCGATACTCCACGATCTTCTGTGCCGTGCGCTCACTGATGCCCGCCACATAGCGAAGCAGCGCCCACGATGCCGTATTTAAATCGACTCCCACGCGGTTCACGCAGCTCTCGATTACGGTTTCGAGAGACTTCTGCAACAAACCCTGATCGACATCGTGCTGATACTGCCCGACGCCGATCGATTTCGGATCGATCTTCACCAGCTCGGCCAGCGGGTCCTGCAAACGGCGCGCTATGGAGATGGCGCCCCGCACGGTCAGATCGAGATCGGGAAACTCCTGGCGTGCGATATCCGAGGCCGAATAGATCGAGGCGCCGGACTCGTTCACTGTGACGCTGAAAGCGCTGGCCAGCCCTTCCTGACGAAAGAAATCCCGTACAAACGCGTCGGTCTCTCGAGAAGCGGTGCCGTTGCCGATCGCAACGGCAGTCACGTTGTACTTCGCCATGAGCTCTTTCAGGATGCGCGCCGAACCGGCGAAGTCGTTCTTCGGCTGGTGGGGATAGATCACGCGGTGATCGAGGAACTTGCCCGTTTCATCCACGACCGCGATCTTGCAGCCGGTACGGATTCCGGGATCGATGCCGAGCACCGCGATCTGGCCGGCCGGCGGAGCGAGAAGCAGGTTTTCCAGATTCTCGCGAAAAACGCGGATGGCTTCGACATCGGCCTTCTGCTTCAGCTCCAGACGGACTTCAGATTGAATGGAAAGATTGAGCAGGCGCTTGTAACAGTCCTGTATCGCCAGTTCGAGATGCGGAGTCCAATCCCCGGGCGTTTTTAAAATCCTGCTTTTCAGATAAACGATCGGGCCCTCGGCATTCAGCTCGATGTTGAAGTAGAGAATGTTCTCGGCCTCGCCGCGGCGTATCGCAAGCATGCGGTGCGACGGGATCTTCGCCACCGGCTCGCGATACTCGTAGTACATTTTGAACTTCTCCTGCTCGTCTTTGACACTGTCCGCGCCTTCCGCTTTGGCGGAAACAATCACGGCCTGGTCGAACATCATCTGGCGCAGCGCCTTGCGATAGTCGGCGTTTTCGCTGATCGCTTCCGCGACGATGTGACGGGCGCCTTCGAGCGCTTCCTCTATGCTGCCGACGCCTTTTTCAGAGTTGA
>DATAZF010000044.1:0-15384 GCA_036272235.1 Bryobacteraceae bacterium
GACGCGCGGGCAATTGTGCTGTTCTTCGTTACCAACGATTGCCCGGTCACGAACAGCTACGTCCCCGAGGCGAACCGCATTGAGGCATCGTACGCCGCACGAGGCGTGCGTTTCCTCGCTGTGCAGGCCGATACCAGCGTGCCTCCGCGTGTAGTGGCGCAGTACGCGCGCGATTATCGCTACGCGTTCCCGTTGCTTCTGGATCCGCATCAGGTTCTGGTGAAACTGACTGGCGCTACCGTCACGCCGCAAGCGGTGGTGCTTTCACCGCAGGGCCAGGTGCTCTATCGCGGTCGAATCGACAACCGTGTCGAAGACTTCGGCCGCCAACACCCGGAAGCCACTGTCCATGATCTGCGCGACGCCCTCGACGCAGTGCTCGCGGGTAAGTCTGTCGCGGTTCCGTACACGAAGTCGATCGGCTGCGCGATCACGCGAATCAAGTAAGGACCAGGACTATGAGACTGACCTGTATTGTCGTTCCCGTGTTGATTCCGGCCGCCATTGCATTCGGGGCCACTCCCACATACAACCAGCAGATCGCGCCGATTCTCGCGCAAAACTGCGCCACCTGTCACCGGCCGGGCCAGGTGGCTCCGTTTCCGCTGCTGACTTACGCCGACGCCGCAAAACGCGCAAGTCTGATCGCGGCCGTCACCGCGAAACACTACATGCCGCCGTGGAAGGCTGAGGCTGGTTATGGACACTTTCAGGACGAGCGGCGTCTCACCGACACACAGATCGCCATGATCGGCGAATGGGCTCGGGATGGCGCTCCGGAAGGTGATCCGAAGTTGAAGCCGGAGCCGCCTCGGTTCGCTTCAGGCTGGCTGGCCGGCAATCCGAGCGCGGTATTCACGATCGTAGAGCCGTTCCGGATTCCAGCTGATGGACGCGATCTCTTCCAGTGTTTCGTCATCCCCTTGAACTTCACCGGTGATCGGTACGTCAAGAACGTCGAGTTTCACCCCGGCGACCCCCGGGTCGTCCACCATGCCCTGTTTTATCTCGATACCAGCGGCCAGGCGCGCAAACAGGATGCCGCCACGCCGGAGCCAGGCTACTCGTGTTTCGGCGGCCCGCAATTCCAGCGGCCCGGGTTGCTCGGCGGGTGGGCTCCCGGCGCCACGCCCCAACCTCTCCCCGCCGGTCTCGCGCACACCGTCGCAAAGGGGACGGATCTCGTGATCCAGATTCACTACCATCCCTCCGGCAAGCCCGAGACCGATCAGTCGTCGATTGGGCTCACCTTCGGCGAGGCCCCTGACAAGGGGCTGGCAGGCATGGTTCTGGGCTCCCGGAACATCGATCTCGCGCCTGGCGCCGCTCATCAGGTAGTCACCGACTCGGCTGTCGTGCCGGAGGATGTCGAGTTGATCGGGATCACTCCGCACGCCCACCTTCTATGCAGGGAAATGAAGGTCGATGCATATCTTCCCGACGGAAAAACAGAGCCGCTGATCTGGATCAAAGACTGGGACTTTAACTGGCAGGGGCAGTATCGATATGCTTCCCCGGTGTCGTTGCCGAAAGGCACGCGAATCGAAATGCGGTACATCTACGACAATTCCGCCGCTAATCCGCACAACCCGTCGAATCCGCCGCGACGGGTCACATTCGGCGAGCAGACAACCAACGAGATGGCCGTGCTGTTCCTGCAGGTTGTCCTGCCGCGGCCGAGTGACGTTCCACGATTTCGACGGGAATTTCGGCGGCTTCGGATACAACAGTTTCTCGGTCAAAGTGGACAACCCGTTGAGCCCAAATAGGAGATGTCAATGACGCGAATCATAACTCTGGTCGCAGTTCCTGGCGCGATGCCCGAGACTCGACACAGGTCTGCGCGGATTGATCGTCTCGAAGAAGAAGGAGGAAATGAAGCAGGACGTGGAGAAGTTGACCAATCTGCGCCAGTACCCATCGCTCGGTTCCGACTCGATGCGCACAGCACTGGCGAAGGCGGACCTTAGAGCGGTCGCGAAAGGGATCGTGGAACCTTCCGATTCGATCACTTTCACCTGGAGGGTCGCCAATCATCGGCCGGGACTACCGAGTATGCGCTGGGCGAAATCTTTCGAGAAGACCTGCGGATATTCCCTTGCGGTTTTGAGCGGGCATTCAGCCTGTCGATGCCTTTTTCAGCATCCTGTTTTTAGAGGAATTCGGGTCGCGTGTGCAGACTATGTGACTGCGGCGCCCGCCGGCATCGACAGGAACGCCCGTACGGTGTGCATCGTCTGGCGCCGGTTCACATTGGTGATGAGCGAGTGCGCTGCTCCCGGTAAGATCACGAACTGCCGATCACCGTTGGGCAGCCGTTTGTAGAATTCGCTGAGATCGTCGATCGTGGCGATGCCGTCATACTCTCCGCGCAGGAGCAGCACCGGCGCCTTCACTTTCACCGGATCGACCACCGGCAGGTTCGCCGTCATGTCGAGATAGGTGCCTGTCGGCACCTGATCGCCGAACTTCAGCTCCATGCCTGCCACGACGTCCGCGATGGCCGGATCCGTCGTGCCGGTTTTGTCGCGCGTGTAGATACCGTGAATCATCTCGCGATCCCGCAGACGAGTATTATGAGTCCGGTAGTAGTCGAGCTGCTCGGCGCGTTTGGCAAGCGTTGGAGAGCCCTCGCCTTTGTACGTAAACGCAGCCAGCACAAGCCGGTCGACCGCTTCCGGATGGGCCATGGCGTAAACGCCGGCACGAAGGCCTCCGGACGATTCGCCGAACAGGTGAACCTTCCGGCTCCCGGTTTCACGAAAGACCAGATCGATGCCTGCCTTGAGATCCGCGGCGCCGCTCGCGATATCGGAGTTGCTGCTGGTTCGGCTCGACTTGCCGTAATTCTCGTGGTCCATGGTCCAGACGTCGAAACCGTAGCCCGCGAAGACGTTCATCATCGAATATTCTTCGCGCCCGGGAACGGCGAGATCGTAACTGGTCCGAGCCGAGAGAGAAGAGCCATGCACCAGAAAAAGCACCGGCAGCGGCGGCTGGCCGGCGACCTGAGCCCGGGCGCGCTTGCGGTACATCGCGAGAGAAACCGCTCCCTTTTTCGCCGTGTACTCGGCGCTCCAGATATGGCCGGCGGGGGCTGCGGCTGCGGTTCCGGCTAATTCTGCTGCAGCAACAACACCGGCTTTGGAAATGATGGAGCGGCGGCTAAGTGTTCGTGGTGCTTCAGGCATGCCCGCTACTTTACTCCAAAAATATGCGGTATCGAAAAGCCACAATCAGTGGCGGGGAAAGAATCGCGGAAAGAACTCCCGCGCGATGTTGAAGCCGACTTCGGTTCCCAGCGTGGTTTCGAAATTCGTCGCGGCGTTCTGAGCGCCGTTCGTCGAGTGAGGCTGCCACTCGCGGGAGAGGAAAGCCACGGCGGCATAGGCTCCCAGTCTGGAAATGGAGATGCGCCGCGTGCCGTCGTCTTTCCTCGCGAGAAACGAACTGGCAACGGCGTATTTCAGGCGTGCCCCGGTGCCTGTTTGGCCTGATGGAACATACCGGTTGTCTTCGTGCAGCAGGTCGGCCGCGCCATATGAGATCGTTTGCCGCATGATGTGCTGCGCATATGAATTTCCAAAGCGCCGCGCATAGCCTTCCGCGCCCTGACCCCATTCGGCCGGCGTATCGCTCCATTGCAGAATCCCCGCGCCGGCCGCCGAGCGAATGATCGACTCAAGGCTGAATGTCCCCGCAACAAAATGATGAAAGCGTTCGCCCTGGGTCATCGGCTGGAATTCGGCCGGATCCCGCGTCTGAGGTGTTGCGAGGCCTGCAAAAAGAAACAATGCGCAGGCGAGGCTGGTGATTTTTGGCAATGCCTTCCGCCCCCTGGGAGTAGCGCAGCATTTTAAAGGCCTTATACGGATTTATCGCCGACTACACGATCCAGGCTCCAGGGACCGGCCCCGGCTGAACTGAGCCAAAGAAAGAAAAAGCAGTAGAAAACCGCCAGTTCTCCGCCGTTCGTAATCGGCCAGAGTCCGCGGGGCGCGTGCGTGCGGAAATATCCGATCGCCATTTCCCCTGCCAACAGAAACGCGACCGGGCGGGTGAAGAGGCCGGCGATGATGAATGCTCCGCCGATCGTCTCGATGATTCCTGCGATGCCGAGCATCGAGGTCAGGGGAGGATGGGCGCCTCCAAGGCCTCCGAATGCGCCGAAGAACTTCTGCCAACCATGCAATGAGAACGTGAAGCCGATCATGATGCGGGCGATCGAGCGCAGCCGAGGTTCCCAGGGTGTAAGAAACGACATCAGAGCCATGGGAAACCAGGTTATCACGGACCGCACCGCAACTAACCGGGTCGCCTGCACCTTGCTTTGTTTGAGTAAACCCGCCGGCGTTTGAGTAAACCCGCCGGCGGCAAGACCGCGAGCGCTGCATTGCAGCCGTTTTTGCTCACATACGGGACGTTAACCGGAAAATGCCCTAAACCAGCTTCTGCTTGCGGATCGGCAACTCGCGAATTCGTTTCCCCGTCGCGGCGAAGATAGCATTCGCGATGGCGGGAGCCATCACCGGAACGCCCGGTTCACCAACGCCGGCTGGTGGAGCATCCGAATTCACGATGTGAATATGTGTTTCGTAGGGCGCTTCAGGCATCCGGGCGACGAGATAGTTATTGAAATTCGATTGCTGGATGCGGCCATCCTTTGCCGTGATCTCACCCATCATCGCGATGCTGGTGCCGAATACCGCGGCCCCTTCGAACTGCGAGCGCACGCGGTCGGGATTAATCACCTTGCCAGTATCGAGCGCGATGTCGACCCGTGGAATCGAGACCTTACCCTGCGCATCGACCTTCACCTCGACCACTGCCGCGACATAGGTCAGGAAGCTGCGATGCACGGCGATGCCGTAACCATGACCTGGTGTCGACTTCTTCGACGCCCAGCCGGATTTGTCTGCCACGGTTTCAAGCACGCGCCGCACGCGGGCCGTCTCCAGCGGATATTTTTCCGCCGTATCGGCCGCGGTCGGTCCGAGATCGATGGTGCGTGCCGGCCCGAGTACGTCGAGGAAGTACTCGACACGGTCGCGATTGGCCGCCGCAGCCAGCTCATCGAGGAACGATTGCACGGCGAACGCGTGATAGACGTTCGCTACGCTGCGCATCCAGCCGATCCGGACGTGCGCCGTCGCAGGGCCATTTTCCGCCCGATGATTCGGGATATCGAACGGGACATCGTTCCATCCGAGCCCCATCTCCAGATCGCCGTAGACAGTGTTCGAATCGAACGTGGAAAAGATCGGCGGGAATACACTGCGCTGCAGCCACGCGCTGGGCTTGCCGTTTGCATCGATCGCCGCTTTCAGATACATGGCGGCTGTCGAGTGGTAATAGTCGAACTTAACGTCGTCTTCGCGGCTCCAGACGACCTTCACCGGCTTGCCCACCTTCTTCGAAAGCAGGGCCGCCTCGGCTGCGTAGTCGGGCTTCGACTTGCGCCCGAACGCGCCGCCCAACAGGGTCACGTGGCAGGCCACATCTTCAGGCTTGATGCCGAGTACCTGGGAGACGGTATCCTGCACGGCCTGCGGATTCTGGGTTGCGGTCCAGATCTCAACCTTGCCGTTTTTGAATTCCGCTACGGCCGCCGGAGGCTCCATCGGGGCGTGCGCCAGCAGAGGAGTGTAATACTCGGCTTCGTGCGTTTTCGCCGCCGCTGCAAACGCTGCGTCGACATCGCCGACGTTGCGGACGGCTTTGCAGGGTTTGCGCGCCGTCGCGGTCAGTTCTGCGCGAAAGGAATCCGAATCGTAGTTCGCGTTGGGCCCGAGGTCCCAGGCGACTTTGAGTTTTTTGCGGCCCTGCATGGCAGCCCATGTGTTGTCCGCGATCACGGCCACGCCGCCGAGCGGCTGGAACCCGTACGTGCCCTTGAAACGCTCGATCTGAACGGTCTGCTTTACGCCGCGCACTTGCAGGGTTTCGGAATCGTCGGCCGATTTCAGCTCGCCGCCGATCACCGGCGGATGTTCGATCGAAGCGTAGACCATGCCGGGCATCTTCGCGTCCATGCCGAAGACGCCGTGTCCGGAAACCAGATCATCCAGATCGACGATGGGGACACCTTTGCCGACATACCGGTATTCCGCCGGCGATTTGAATTTCAAGGTCTCGGGTTTCGGCAGCGGTTGATGCGAGGCGCTCGACGCGAGGTCCCCGTAGCTGGCTTTCGAACTTCCGTGCGTCACGAAGCCTTTGGTTGCTTTGCATTCGCCCGCCGGTACGCTCCATTTCGCGGCCGCCGCGCCGATCAGCATCGCTTTGGCGGTCGCGCCGGCAATGCGCAGGGGATCGTAGAAACTGCGGATCGAATTGGAGCCATCCGTATCCTGCGAACCGTATTTCTTGTCGCCCAGCGCCTGTTCGACACGGACCCTGCTCCACTCGACATCGAGCTCGTCGGCCGCAACCATGGGGAGAGACGTGCGGATGCCCGTCCCCATTTCGGAGCGATGGGCCACGATGATTACATCGCCGTTGGGCTGGACACCGAGGTAGACGGTCGGAAACCATGGCGTTTTTGCCGGATTCACTTCCGCGGCTAAAGCTTCTTCGGATACGAACAGAGGTGCCCCCAGCACCAGGGCGCCGGCGGAAAAGATCGCTCCGAGAAAACCGCGCCGGCTGACGTCGATTCGGGTGATGTTTTGGGTGTTCATGCTTTGACCCCCGCGGCAACCTTGATCGCGGCGCGGATGCGTTGATAGGTTCCGCAGCGGCAAATGTTACCGGCCATCGCTTCGTCGATGTCATGGTCCGTCGGTTTGGGCTTCTGCTTCAGGAGCGCCGCGGCCTGCATGATCTGGCCGCTCTGGCAATATCCGCACTGCGGAACGTTGCCTTCCTTCCACGCTTTCTGGACGGGATGGGAATGGCTCGTGCTGAGACCCTCGATGGTCGTAATGTTTTTGCCGGCGGCATTCTGCAACGATGTCTGGCAACTGCGCACGGCATTTCCGTTCAGATGGATGGTGCAGGCGCCGCACAATCCCATGCCGCAGCCGAATTTCGTGCCCGTGAGGTCCAGTTCATCGCGCAAGTACCAGAGCATTGGCATCTCCGGATCGCCGTCAAATTTGCGCGCCACGCCGTTTACTCGAAGTTCAATCACCCGTGCCTCCTTGAATTAATCCGAGTATAGCCGCATGGCATTCCGCATGCACTGGCTGCACGGGACGCTTGTCCAAAGGAGTTCACTGTGAAAAGAATGACGTTGCTCGTTATCGCAATTTTCGGTCTCGGCTTGTACGCTGGAGTCTCGGCGCAGTCGGCGGGCCAGGATCTCAAGGACGCCGGCCACGAAACCAAAGAAGCCGCGAAAGACACGGCGAAGGGCACGGGCCGCGCCGCAAAAACCGGCGCTCGCAAGACAAAAAACGGCGCGAAGAAAGCGGCCCACGCAACTGCCTCAGGTGCGGCGAAGGGCGCGGACAAAGTCGAGGAGAAAACCCGGTAACGGGTCTTTGCTGAGTTAGCTTCAGGCGACCGCGAAGGTGCGGGGCTTGGGCAAGGCGGTTTCCATCAGCCAGTGAATCTGCCGGTTTTCAAAAGGTGAACAGCAATAGTCCGTGGCACCCGCCTCAAGTGCGTCCAGCCACTCAGTCGTTTCCGGAATGCGGGTCACGACAACAAAGGGCAGGGAAGGGCGTTCATCCCGGACACGCCGCAGCAGCGGCAGATACTGTGCGGGTGTGCCGCCCGCGAAGACGATATCCACTTCCATCAGGTCGCGGGCGCCGACCGTCTGAGGCTTCTGTTCGATTTTGTGCCGTTCCACCGCCAGCGCACGGCTGATTTGGGCGGCAGTTGACTGTTCCAGGCCAATTAGAAATACGTTTGCCATGAGGGTCTTGTCTCCCTTCGGATTTGGTGAATCTCAGCTTGGAGGTTACACACTGGCGATCTGGCCGGGACCGCTGCGAACACAAGACAACTGTCGCACGTTAAACAAATGAAATCCAGTTAATGTCTATCGAAGAATTTGTTTCAATCAGAAACGGTGTGCGGTCTGCCACGTTTTCTCAGGTGAATTCAATTTAACGGGCTGTTCAGGGCGGGTTAATAATGCACCCGTCAATGGAAGTAGAGGCGAAAAACACCAGCCTCGAGAAAAGGAACCGGACAAAATATCATGAAAAAGATCACTTCAGCAGTACTCGGACTCTCTTTGACGCTGGCCGTGGCTGGCCTGTCGTTCGCCGCCCAGGCGACGCCTGCCCCCGCGGCTGCCAACAACAGCGCGCCTGTTGCCAAAAAGCACGTGAAGAAGAACAAGAAAGCCGTGAAGGGCACCACTTCGGCGACCCCGGCACCGGCGCCGGCGAAGTAAATATTTTCTTAATATCTCCTGGCAAGCCGCCGGCGAAGAGCGCTCAAATGAGTGGCCTTCGCCGGTTTCTTTTTTGCGGCGGATTATCATAAAAGCAGCATGGCTCAGGAAACGGCGACTCTCGGCGGTGGATGTTTTTGGTGTGTCGAAGCGGTTTACCGCGAGGCTGCAGGCGTTATTTCCGTGGTTTCCGGGTATATGGGCGGGCGCAGGCCGAATCCCACATATGAGCAGGTTTGCACCGGGGCCTCAGGATACGTCGAAGTGGTCCAACTGACCATCGATCCGGCCATTATCGGTTTTCGAGACGTGCTCGAAGTCTTCTTCGCCACGCACGATCCGACGACGCTGAACAGGCAGGGGAATGACAGCGGAACGCAGTATCGTTCGGTCGTCTTCTATCACTCCCCTGAACAAAAGGCGATCGCCGAGGAAGTCATCAAAGATCTGACTGACGGGAAAGCGTTCGTCGATCCGATCGTAACCGCCCTGGAGCCGGCGAGTGAGTTCTATCCGGCTGAGGATTACCACCAGCAGTATTTTGAAAATCATCCCGCCCAGCCCTACTGCGCTTTTGTGGTTGCGCCGAAGGTACAGAAGTTCAGGAAGAAGTTCGTTCAGCGGCTGAAAACCTCTTAGCGGGATGCTGCAAGGACCGCCTTCACCTTTAACCGAAGACGGCAGGCGTTACGCAGGCTGCTGCTGTGTCATGCAGTGCAGTGTGCCGAGACCCCAGACCAGTTCCACACAATTGATGCCTGTCACCCGGCGGTCCGGGAAACATTCCGCGAGTATGTTCAGAGCCACCCGGTCGTTTGGGTCGTTGAACGTCGGCACGAGAACCGTCCGGTTTGCAATATAGAAATTTGCATAGCTCGCGGGAAGCCGCTGGCCCTCGAAACAGACCGGAGCGGGCATTGGCAGCTTGCGCGCGCGCACCGGGTATCGGCTCAGAATCTCCCAGTTCTCACGCAGCGGCTCATAGTTGGCATCCGACCGATCCTCTTCCGCAACCACGACGACCGTCTCGAGGTCGGTAAAACGAGCGAGGTCGTCGATGTGGCCGTGCGTGTCGTCGCCCGCGATGCCATTCCGCAGCCAGAGCACCCGGTCGATTCCGAGATATTCCCCGAGCGTGGCTTCAATGTCGGCCCGCGACAGATCGGGATTGCGCGCTTGTACGGGGCTCAACAGACATTCCTCCGTGGTCAGCAGCAAGCCGGCACCGTTGACATCCACGCTCCCGCCTTCGAGGACCATCTCCTGCCGCCACCAATGCACGCCCGCGAGAGCCGGAATGGCTGCACCCGCCGCTTCATCGCGCTCGTGATTGTCGTATTTCGCCCAGCCATTGAAGCGCCACTTTACTGCCGCCAACCCGCCGGCAGCGCTCTTCAGGAAAAGGGGCGCGAAGTCGCGAGCCCACACGCGGTCCGTCGGGAGTGAATGAAATTCAATCGCTTCCCATTGCGCGCCGACTTTGTCGAGGACTCTGCGCGCGCTCTCCTCGGCGTCGTCATTCTGCAGCAGGATACGCACACGCTCGACCTGTGAAAGCTTGCGGACGATCTCGCCGTAGACCCACGGAATCGGCTCGAAGCGGCCCGGCCAGTCATCTTCGTTGTGGGGCCATGCGATCCAGGTGGCTTCGTGCGGCTCCCATTCGGCGGGCATGCGAAACCCGAGCCCGCGCGGGGTTTGGCTCTCCGGCGGACTCACGCCAGGAACCGGCTCGTGATATCGCCATAGGCGTCAATGCGCCGATCGCGCAGAAATGGCCAGTTGCGGCGGACCTCTTCCATTTGCGCCGGGTCGCATTCCACCACCAGAATTTCTTCGCCGTCGTGCGATGCTTCCGCGAGAACGCGCCCGAACGGGTCGCTCACAAAGGACGCGCCCCAGAACTCGAGCCCTCTCTCCGGAGGGCCTTCGAAGCCTGTTCGATTGACCGCCGCCACGTAGATTCCGTTCGCAATTGCATGTGCGCGCTGCATCGTGCGCCAGGCATCGTGCTGGGCCGCGCCATACTGCGCTTTTTCCGCGGGATGCCAGCCGATCGCGGTCGGATAGAACAGGATATTCGCGCCCGTCAGGGCTGCGAGCCGCGCGGCTTCCGGATACCACTGGTCCCAGCAGACCAGCGTTGCGATCCGCCCGAACTTCGTGTCGAAGGCGCGGAACCCCAAATCGCCGGGCGTGAAGTAGAACTTCTCGAAGAAGAGGGGATCGTCCGGGATATGCATTTTGCGGTAGAGGCCGAGGAGAGCGCCATCGGCGTCGATGATGGCCGCCGTGTTGTGGTAGAGGCCTGGGGCTCGCTTCTCGAACAGCGACGCGATAACGACGACGCCGAGTTCCGCGGCAAGTTTCGTCAGCTTGTCTGTCGATGGCCCGGGAATCGATTCGGCCAGATCGAATAGCCGTGCATCTTCTTCGCGGCAGAAATACTGCGACCGGAAGAGCTCCTGGAGGCAGATGATTTGGCCGCCTTTGACCGCCGCCTCGCGGATACGGTCTGCGGCGCGGGCGAGGTTTTCCTCGGGATCCAGACCGCAGCGCATCTGTACCAGCGCGATGCGAAACTTTTCGGAAGTCACAGAAACCATTCTAGTGTGGGTGTTTGACGGTGCTGGTTACAATCGGGTAACCGTGGCCGACCTGATCCTGTTCGACATCGATGGAACCCTCGTGCGGCGCGCGGGGCCGCATCATCGGCAGGCGCTTGTCGATGCGGTTCGTGAGGTCACGGGTCTCGAAACCACCACGGATGGGATTCCCGTGCACGGCATGCTCGACCCCGATATCCTCACGCAAATGATGCTCGCCGTGCGGGCCGGGACAAGTGCTATTGCAAATGCCATGCCCGCGATCGTCGAAGCTGCGCAGGACCTTTACGAACACTCCGTCCCGGATATCCGCGACAAGACCTGTCCGGGCGTGCCGGAAATCCTCGATCGGCTCCGTGATCGCGGCATCCCGCTCGCGCTTGTTACCGGCAATCTGACCCGCATCGGCTGGCGCAAGCTCGAACGGGCCGGTCTTGATCGCTACTTCCGCTTTGGCGCGTTCGGCGAGATGGCCCCGACGCGCGGCGGGTTGGCGCGGCTGGCCATCGAACAGGCTCGGCGGGAAGGCATCGCGGGTCACCGGATTTTCCTCATTGGCGATGCTCCGCAAGACGTTCAAGCCGCGCGCGAAAACGGTATCCGCTCGATCGCCGTGCGTACCGGAATTACGCCTCCCGAGGACCTGGTCGGCGCCGCGCCGGACATACTCCTCGACGACCTGACGCAACTGGATTTGTCCATCATCTAAAATGGAGCATTGTCCCCCGGTTATTCGTCACGGTCCTCCAACTGGCCTCTGCTTTACACCGCCGTTGCCCTGACGACGCTTGCGACTCTGCTGCTGGAACTTTCGCTGACTCGCATCTTTTCAGTCGTCTTCTACTATCACTTCGCGTTTCTCGCCATTTCGATCGCGCTCTTCGGGCTGGGCGTGGGCGGGGTCCTCTCCTACGTCGTCGCGGCGTGGCCCGGCTCGCTCTACAGGAAGCTGGGTATCGTCAGCCTGATCGATGCCGGTCTGGTGCTGGCGGCTGTGCTGTTTGTCCTGACGCGCGGCGCTGAAGTCGGCACATTAGATCTCGGGATGATCTACTTCATCACCGCACTGCCTTTTCTCGGCTCCGGGCTCATCGTCTCTCTTGTCATCGCGGAAACGATCGAGCGCGTCGACCGGATCTACTTCTTCGATCTCCTCGGCGCCGCTGGTGGTTGCCTCGCGCTGGTGCTGCTGCTCAACACTTTCGGTGGAGAGAATACGGTCATCGCCGTATCCGTGCTTTTCGCTTCCGCGGCGGCCATCTGGTTCAGCCTCGCGGGAATGCGGTATGGCCGCATTGCAAGTGTATTCGCCGGCCTGCTGCTTACCATGATCGTCATCGGGAATACGAAGTATCACTTCGTTGAAGTCCGATACGCCAAAGGCGAGAAGCTGCACCAGGAGCAGTACACGAAATGGAACAGCATTTCGCGCATCGGCCTCGCGAAGCATGACGGCGGCGAAATGATCTTCATCGATGCCGACGCTTCGACAGGCGTGGCGAACTTCGACTTCAGCCACCTTTCGACCGCCGATCTGGAAAACCTGCTGCATCAGGGCCCGAGCATTCCTTACAATCTGCGGCCGGGTGCGAAAACGCTGGTCATCGGACCCGGCGGCGGCTGGGATGTCTCGCGCGCCCTTGCCTCCGGAAGCCGCGACGTTACGGGTGTCGAAATCAACCCGATCATCGGCACCGACATCATGCGGAAGCGATTCCCGCAGTTGAGCCGGCGGCTCTATCTGCGGCCGGATGTCCACATCAACATCGAGGATGGACGCAGCTTCGTCCGCCGCAGCCCCGAAAAATTCCAGGTGATTCAGGCTACGCTCGTCGACACATGGGCTTCAACGGCCGCCGGGGCATTTGCACTTTCCGAGAACAATCTCTACACGACCGACGCCTTTCGCGATTACCTTTCGCACCTGACCGATGACGGGCTGCTCACGTTCACCCGGTGGGGCTTCGATCCGCCGCGGGAGTCGCTGCGGCTTGTTTCGCTCGCGATCGCGGCTCTGGCCGACCTCGGCGAACATGACCCTGCCCGGCACGTGCTCGTCGGGCGGTACGGCGGCAAGGCCGATCTCGCGGGATGGGGCGCGCAGGATACCGTCATCATTTCGCGCAAGCCGCTTTCGGATGCCGACGTCGCGAAAGCCCACGCTGCGTTCGACGCGGCGCACATGTCCACGATCTATCTTCCCGGAGACGCGCCGCGCAATCCATTCGGCAAACTTCTGCTTGCGAGCGACCCCCTCGCCTATGAACGCGGCTACCAGTTCGACATAACGCCGGTTACCGACAACCGGCCGTTCTTCTTCTACACCGTGCAACCCCGCGATGTCGGTCAGTATCTGCTCGACAGCGCGCGTGCCGCCGACGTAAAAGTGAACGTAGCAGTGCCGAAGCTGTTCTCGGCGCTTATTGTCAGCGTCATAGCTGTGGTCATAATTTTGATCCTGCCGCCTCTCGTACTCGGGACCAGGCTCCCGCCCGAGCGGTCGGTGCGCTCGTTCCTCATGTACTTCCTCGCGATTGGCGCCGGGTACATTCTGATCGAAGTCGCGCTGATTCAAAAGTTCGTGCTGTTTCTGGGGCATCCCACTTATGCGCTCACGGTCGTGATTTTCTCGATGCTGATTTCGAGCGGACTGGGCAGCTTTCTCAGCCGCAGGCTCGTGAATGATCGCAACGGGAGGCTCATTGCCGTGCTGGCCGCGGCGGCGGCTCTCGTCGGCGTGCTGGCAGCGATCGTGCAGCCAGTGCTGACTGCGGGTGTCGGAATGCCATTGCCCGTGAAGATGATTGCGACGGTTCTCATGATTGCTCCGGCGGGTTTCGTGATGGGGATCCCGTTTCCCACCGGGCTCAGACTCCTCGAACACCGGCACCAGCCTTCGGTGCGCTGGGCGTGGTCGCTGAATGCCGCCGCAAGCGTGCTCGGATCAGTGGGTGCAATCGTGCTGGCCCTGTATCTCGGGCTGGTTGCGACGATGCTGATCGGCGGTGGATTGTATCTATGCGCGCTGGCGGTGGTTGCGATTAGCCCTGTAGTGCGCACGCGCGTTACGACCCCGGTTTCGGCTGCGGTCTCGGTGTAATTACATTTACCCGCGACGCTGTCGCTCCCGGTGCGACCTTCAGGATTTTGCACACTACCTGAGCGGCGTTGACCGGGGAGATCACGCGCGTAATAATTCCGTGTGGATCCATTCCCGCGAAAACGAGCACATCCGCATTCGGCACAAAGATTTCGGTGACTCGCAGCATCTCATCGCCGGCGCGGAACAGGACCGCGAGTTCCTGATCGTCTTTGAGGGGCCGCTGCATGGCCTGGATCTGTCCCACTATGGAAGCGCCGATGTCCGCGACAGCCGCTGCCGGTGGCTTCGTCTCAGTCGGTTTCGGCGCGTCGGTTTTCTTTGGGTCGGATGGCATGACCGCGTCGAGCACTGTCGCCTTCGTGCTCTCGATCGCCTGATTTGCAAGAACCTTTCCCAGGTTGCCGATCGTCATGCCTTCGATGCTAGCATTGTGTTCCTGGAATCCAATTTGATCGAAAATCTTCTGTCACGCGCGTCGATAAAGGCGCTGGGGGATCCCGGACCCGATGACGCGCAGCTACGTACGATCTTCGAAGCCGCTACGCGCGCGCCCGATCACGGCAAACTTCGTCCCTCGCGTTTCTTCGTGGTGCGGGGCGATGCGCGCCGCCATTTGAGCGAGCTTTTCGTCGCGGGTATCAATCGCCGCGAACCCGGCGCCGCGGAACCGCAGATCGCCAAGGAACGCGAGAAGCCGCTGCGTGCTCCGGTGACGATCGTGGTGGTCGCGAGACTTACTCCGGGCCACAAGGTCCCGGAGATCGAACAGACGCTTTCCGCCGGCGCCGCCGCCATGAACATCCTCAATGCCGTGCATGCGCTCGGGTTTGCGGCGAAGTGGGTAACGGGCGCGAACTGCTACGACCCGGAGTTCAAGCGCGAATTCGGGCTTGATCCGGCGGATCAGCTCATCGGGTTTCTACACGTAGGGACTCCGGTGGAAAAAGTCGATCCACCGGCCCGCCCGGATCCCGCTGAATTTGTTCGCGAATGGAAGTAAACAGGGTGAGCGGCCGCGGCAGCATTAAAACGTGGCACGCGTACATGAACACGCAAGCCAAGAGGGCCAGCCTGCCGTCAGCGCGCGTCTCGGCAACAACCTGACCAAAGCCACGGCATGCACCGGAGAAGGGCGACTCGATCAAGGGCTTTGGCGATATGCCTGATCGGCACGACATGCCTGTAACAAACTGGACCAGCAGCGCCGCGGGCACCGCGCAATCTGGACACTTCGACCGCACGGGCGGCGGGAACAAATCCTGGAATTCCGCACACCCGTCGCGGGGCTGCAGCCAGGAAAATCTCGTGAGCACCGGCGGTGCGGG
>DATAZF010000045.1:0-43664 GCA_036272235.1 Bryobacteraceae bacterium
TTGTTCCCGGGCCAGGCGAGATGCCCGGTCCGACGGGGCAGGAGAAGGCCGCCTGACAGCAGGAATGCGAACGAGAGCAGCGACAGAGTTCGCGGTTCCGGCGCTGCAGGCTCGGCAGTACCGCACCGGCGTCGTCCGAGGTGAACTGGAAGATTTCGAAATCGCCGCGGCAGAAGCCGCCGCTGCTCTCAATCGAGCGCTGGAGTCGTATCGTCTGGTGTCGCAAGTATAGTCCGGGAGCCCATCGCTTGCGGTAACCGAAAGATTCCAGTTCCCGAGGGAGGTCCCTACCCCCATCGCAGGTAAAGCCCGCGGAAAGTGCCGCTCTGCGCAGACAGCTCTTGATCCGCCAGACTTCATCGTTTTCTCGTTCTCGGACCCATATTCTTTGTGCCCTCCGCATTTGTGCGGTTAGTCACTTATCTGACAGGCGATGCGCAGGGTTCGCGAAATGTACAGGCTCCGAACAAATACCTCCAGCCACTAACCGGACGGGCCGAACGCAGTCTAATCTGACAGCCGGGTGGATTACATCCAGACAACGCAAGGCGACGAAATCGTCATAGACAAGGCGCGGGGGGGCGATCAGGATGCCTTCCGTGTTTTGGTGGAACGTCACGCGCGCGCAGTCTTCCGACTGGCTTTTCGTATGACGGGCAACGAAGTCGACGCCGAGGACATGGTGCAGGAGACGTTTTTAAAGGCCTGAAAGCAGCTCGCAAAGTTCGACGGCCGCGCCAGTTTCGGCACCTGGCTGCACAAGATCTGCGCGAATCGGTCGCTCGACCACATCCGGGCGCGAAACCGGAAACAGGACGTGCCGTTCGAATCCGCCGCGCCGGTGGCCGCGAGCTCGCCATCTCCCGAACGCCTTGCGCTTAGCTCGCAGGTGAACGCGATTCTGGGGCCGGCACTCGACCAGTTGAGCGAGATGGAGAGAGCGGCTTTCGTCCTTCGGCACTACGAAGGGCTGGGTATCGACGAGATTTCGGCGGCGCTGGGCGTCCAGCCGGGCGCGGCCAGGCACAGTGTGTTCCGGGCGGTGCAGAAGGTTCGCAAGGCGCTGGAGCCGGTGGGTATGGCGCAGAGGAAATCAGCTTGATGAAACATCTGTCTGAAGAAGATCTGATTCTGCTTTATTACAACGAGCCGGTGGGTGCGGCGGAAGCACGGACGCATGTGGCCGAGTGCACCGAGTGCAAAGCGGCGGCGGATTCGCTGGCGCAAACCCTCGACCTTTGCAGCGAGTGGGGTGTTCCCGAGCCGGATGCCGCATTCGAGCGGAGCGTTTGGGCGGGGATCGCTCCCGCGCTTGTCGCCGAGCCTCGGCGCGGATTTGCTTCCAGATGGTTTGCGCCGCGGGTTTGGGTGGCGGTTACCGCGGCCGGGATTCTAATGGCCGGAGCTTTTGCGCTGGGCAGAGTGTCGGGCAAGCGGAATGGACGCTCGGGGCCTGCGACGGTTATGGCCGGGCTCTCCAGCCAGGCCCGCGAGCGCATTCTGGAGATCTCGCTGGCCGACCATCTGGATCGCGCCGGGATGCTGCTCACGGAGATTTCCAATACCGGCACTCCGGACGCCCGCGGCTTCGCGCTCGAGCGCGGCCGGGCGCAGGATCTGGTGGAGGAAGGGCGGCTCATGCGGCAGACGCTGGAAATGCGTGGTGGGAGCGCGACACTCGCGTTTCTCGATGAGGTCGAGCGCTTCCTTCTTGAAGTTGCGAATGCGCCGGACGCGGTGAATCCCGGCGAGATGCGGGAGATGCGGGAACGGATCGGGTCCGGCTCACTGCTCTTCAAAGTACGAATTATCGAAGCGAATTTACGAACACAAGGACAGAAATTATGAATGGATGGATTTTCATCGCAATCACAGCCGTAGCGGCGAGTTCTTTCGCCCAGCAGCCTGTGACGCAGGCGGCCCAGGCATCTCAGGCCGCTCAGGCGACTCCGGCCTCACGGGTTTACGTGCAGGATCGGATGGCCGAGGCGCAGGCCGAACTCGCGCGGGCGGAAAAAGAATTGGAGAAGGCCACGATCGGGGATGCCACGCGGACCTACATCGCCGGCACAATCTCGAACGCTATTGCCGGTGCTTTCGGCGCGATAGCGAACACAGGCCTGGCGTTGCAGAGCAGAGGCGGAAACAGCAGGCTCGATGCCCGATACGATGAGGGCACGCGCCTGCTCGATGACCATCGTTACGAAGACGCGGTGAAGCGATTCAACGAGGTGATCGACGGCAAGACGCCGCGGGCCGATGGCGCGCTCTACTGGAAGGCCTACGCGCTGAACCGCATCGGGCGCAAAGATGATGCGCTGGCGGCGATCGCCGCGCTGCGCCGCGATTACGCCGGGAGCCACTGGCTCAACGACGCGCAGGCCCTCGAAGCAGAAGTGAAGCAAAGCTCCGGCCAGGCCGTGCCGCCCTCGCAGGAGACCAACGAGGATCTGAAGCTCATGGCGATCAACAGCCTGATGAGCGCCGACCCCGACCGCGCCATACCGCTGCTCGAAGGCATCCTCAAAGGCAACAGCGCCCCAAAGGTGAAGGATCGGGCGCTGTTTGTACTGACGCAAAACCGCTCGGCGCGCGCCCAGCAAATCCTGGCCGAATATGCGAAAGGCGCGGGAAATCCGGACCTGCAGGTGCGTGCGATTCGCTATATCGGGATGTCGGGGACCAACAACGCCGCGCAGCAGCTGGCCGGCTATTACACCGCGTCGACGGATGCTGCGGTCAAGCGGCAGATCATCCAGTCGCTCATGATGTCGCGCGGCAAAGACGCTCTGTTCAACCTTGCGAAGACGGAAAAGGACGACGGGCTGCGTGGCGAGGTCATCCGGCAGCTGGGCGTCATGCAGGCGACGGATCAGCTCAGCCAACTCTATGCCTCGGAGACTTCCGCCGACAACAAGATTCAGATCGTCCGCAGTATGTTTATCGCCGGTGCGTCCGACAAGCTGCTCGACCTTGTGAAGAACGAGAAAGACATGCGGGTTCGCGACGAAGCGATCCGCAACTATGCGAGAACGCGGGCGGCGACGCCGGAAGCTCTGGCGAGCCTTTATGCGGCCGACAGCGATCCGAGAGCAAAAAGGGAAGTCGTCAACGGACTGTTCGAGCGGGGCGACGGGAAGCTGCTGGTGGATCTCGCGCGCAAGGAGTCCGACCCGGGGATGAAGAGCTACATCGTGCGGCGCCTCGGGAACATGCCGCGCAACAAGGAAGCCACCGACTACATGATCGAGTTACTCAAATGAAGATCCTTCCAATCGCAATTGTTTGCGCGGCGTGCGCCCTGGCGCAGCAACCGCCGCAGGTGGAAAACGCCAGGGTGGACTCGCGGGCGTTCGCCGGTTCGGTAGCAGCGCAGGTCGCGGGCTTCGGCGCAGGTCCGCTGTGGGTGGCGTGGCAGGAGCCGATCGTCTCCGGCCGGCGCGGCGATATGTGCCGGATTCGCAACCGCGACTCCGGCGGCTTCGGCGACTTTGACGACGGACGCGCGGCAGGGGCTCCAGTGCGGCTTGAGGGCCCGAACGCACTCCTCCTGCTGGTGCGCATCGAAAATGCACAGCTCAACCAGTTGCAGGTCGAATCCCCCGATTGCCGTTTCGACGCCGGCGGCTTGCCGTTCTACTGGATTACAGGCGTGCCCGCGGCGGAGAGCGTAGCCTGGCTGAAAGCACAGGTCGGTGGAAAGCATGCGGACAGCGCCATCCTCGCCATCGCTCTGCATTCCGGACAGGCAGCGGACCGCACTCTCAATGATCTGATTGCGGCGAGTGAGCCGGAGCGCGTTCGCGAGAAGACCGCCTTCTGGCTCGGAACGACGCGAGGCGCGCCGGGCGTCGATATGCTGAAGCGGATGCTGGCCAGCGAGACGAGCGAAAAGGTGCGTGAGCAGGTCATCTTTGCGCTTTCGCAGAGCAAGGAGGCGGCCGGGATGGCGACGGTCCTCGATTCGGCGCGGAACGACAAAGACCCGCGCGTCCGCAGCCGGGCGTTGTTCTGGGCCGCCCAGCGCGCGGCCAGCCAGCAGACGCGCGACGCCATTAACGGGGCGATCGCCAACGATCCGGACCGGTCGGTGAAAGAGCAGGCGGTGTTTGCGTTGAAGCAACTGCCGGAGGATCAGGGCGTGCCGCTGCTGATCAACGTGGCGAAGAACAATCCGGATCCGGCGGTTCGCAGGAAGGCGATTTTCTGGCTCGGGCAATCGAAGGATCCGAGAGCGCTCGATTTCTTCGCGCAGGTTCTGAAACCGTAACCCGATGCCGGCATGGCAGAGTAGAATCTCTCCATGAACCCGTGCCGCCCGATCATAATCTCGTTCGCAGCAACTCTCCTGCTCGTGGCCATTCTGCCGTTGAGAGCCGAGGTCATCGAGAAATCCAAAAAGATCGGCGGCGTCACTGTTCACTACAAGGTCGTGCTTCCGAAAAACTACGACGCGGCCAAAGCTTATCCCGGCGTCCTTGGATTCGGTGGCGGCCCGCAGACGATGAATGTCGTCGACAGCGTCATCGCCAGAAATTTTCGCGATGAGGCGGAAAAGCGCGGCTATATTGTCGTGGTTCCCGCGGCGCCCGACGGCAAGTTGTTCTTCGAAGGCGGCGAAAATATATTTCCCGAGTTTTTAAAACAGATTCTGGCGGACTATAAGATTCAGGACAACAAATTCCACATCGCGGGCCCGTCGAATGGCGGCATCGCGGCGTTTCACGTCGCATCTCTGAACCCGCAATACTTCCTGTCGATTACCGCATTTCCGGGATATCTCTGGGAGTCGACGCCCGCCCACATTCAGGCCATTTCCAAAATGTGCATCAACATGTTCGTCGGGGAGCTCGATCCCATGGGCTGGCAGGACCTGATGCAACTCCAGACGTCGGGATTTCGCGCCAGGGGTATGACCGCGCAATACACCGTTGAAAAGGGACAACCGCATCGTCTTGAGACTCTCGCGGGTGCCAACGCCGGCCGGTTGTTCGACCTGTTCGAAAAAGCGCAGCATGGCTGCGCGAAATAGACTGCGGCAGGTCAACAGATCAGGACCGGCTTCATACTGGCGGCGCGCCCGGACGAATAGCATCCGCTGGCTTCGTGAGAAATACGCCGCCGGTCGAGCGCGCGAAATCCGAGGTGACAATCGCGGCAACGATACTTCCATGTTTTTGTGAAAAATATGACGAGACGATCAAGTCCCTTTGGCTGCTTGATGGAGAGCCGGCCTGAATTGCATTTGGGGCAAGGCACATTTGAATACTAGATCCTCAGGGAATTGGCGACTAATTGCAGCCAATTCAACCGGGGGCACTGGACATCTAACTTTGGATAATATTTGCCGCCACCTTTGAGGGAGCCCGCACTGGCTCGTATGCTCAATCTGGAAAAGGCCGTCGCGTATATCATGACTGAGCTTGAGAAGGTGAAACAGGGCACCGAGGCGTTGGAATCGTCCGAAACAGACACCTGGGTAGCTTCGCCGGATTGTGAATCTGCGGGCCGACTGGCCGTCGGCCCGCGGTGTTCACCTGCGGCCGGACAGCGGGGTTACCAACCCCGCGCAGGTTAACCAACCTGCCCCACAGTATTGTGAAATTGCTCTAAAAATTGACGCGTCTCCCCTTCCCTGGATCGCCCGAAATGTCTCTCGATTACCCCAAATATGAGCGGCCTGAGCGATTAGAATTCGAACCGCGCGACGATTTGTCCCGTGCGTGGCGGGTAAAGCGTCGTCGAGTTATTGATCCCGCCGAAGCCGGAAACGATCTGCGAGCCTGGCGCACAGGCGCCATTGCCGCCCGTCGGCAACTTGCATGTCGGCGCGGTCTGCGGGCTTATGATCGTGGCGCCGGCGTTGTTGGTGGCCGGGTTGTTGAAATACGTTCGGTTGAAGATGTTCGTAAACTCGGCCCGAATATTCAAGCGCACGTGCTCGCGAATACTGAACTGGCGCCCGATGCCGAAGTTCTCGGTGGGCCGGCGCTCCCCGCGAAAATCGCCGTAAAATGAGGACCCGCCATACTGGCCGGGAGCGGGGTTGGTCCACGCCGCCGGATTCAATACGAAACTCGTATTCGGATCGAAGCAGTGGCAGTTGAGATCCTGCAGGTATAGAGGCTGGCCTGTGCGGACCTGATATTGACCTGGCTGGAAGGTCAGGTTCGCGATGGTGCCCTGCGTGAGACCGGTCGGATAGCCGGTCGCGTTTGCAGTGGGAGGCGTAAGCGGGATACCGCTCGCGTAGTACACGAATCCGTTGAACGCCCAATCGCGCAGCGCCCAGGAGACCGGCTTAATTCCGAGCCTCGCCAGCTTTGGTACCGCGTAAGTGAAACCGACGCGGGTCGTCAGAGGCTGATCGAGCGAAGAGATGGATTTGGCAAGCGCGCGATTCTGAACATCCGGTGTGCCGCCGAAAGTGTCCATCGACTTTGACCAGGTGAAGGCCCAGTTAAGCTGGAATCCTCTGGAGAACCGCTTGTCCGCAGTCAGTTGCAGGGAATTATACCAGGTGTCGCCAAGCGGTGCGCTCACTAGCGCAATGTTGGTGAATTGCGGATACGGACGCAGCGACTGGGCTACAGACCCGTTGAAACCGGGGTAAGGCAGCTTGTTCTGGAAACGGCCGGCCGCGGCTGATGTGATCGGAGCGAGCAACATCGCCAGATCGGCAGGATTACTCAGACTGAGTCCGTTCGTGCTGAGTATCGAGCTGCTCAGGTAGTTGTAGTTTATGAGGGAGCCGGCTCCGGCGGGCGCGAGATAGCTCGGCCACCAAATACCACGATTGCCGATATAGGAGGCCTGCACCACCAGATTGGGAGCCACTTCCCGCTGCACGCTGAAACTCCATTGATACTGCCGCGCCGGGCGTCCGGCATTGGGATCGTAGAACTGCGGGCCGGCATTCGGAGCCACGCCGCCACCGATCGGATAAAAACCGGTGCTGAAATTGGGCCACGCCACCTGGGCGGCCGTGAGCGGGGCGCCGTTGATCGTGACGCCTTGGCCCAAAGTCATGAGAGGAGCGCCGGGTGTCGAAGAGGGAGCGAACTTGTTGGCCGCCGCCGCGTTGCCGCTCGCGGTTCCGAAGGTCTGCGCCACGCCCGTGGGAGTATACTCGACACCGAAGCCGCCGCGGAAAACGGTCTTCGGCAGCGCCTGCCAGGCGAAGCCAAAACGCGGCCCGAAGCCCCACGGATAGTTCTGCGCAAAATCGCAATGGCAGGTCGCCTGGTAAGTCACCGCGCCGGGGATTCCGCCGACTGCAGGATTTGCCAGGTTGGGAGCGAAGTTCGGAGAGCGGCCATACTGCTCCTTGTAGTAGGTCGAATAATCGTAGCGAAGCCCGAGATCGAGGGTCAGTTTACGGGTGACTTTCCAGCTATCCTGCGCGTAGAATCCCCACTGCTGTTTTCCCAGGCGCACTTCGGAAGGAGGGTCGATCTCGGCGGTGTCGACGTCGCCGAGAAGGAAACTGGCATAAGGCAGGCCTATGTGGTTGGCGCCGATATTGGCAGCGCTGGTCACGGTCGACGTGTTAAGAGTAACCGCGTACGGCATTGCCGTCTGCGCGCTGCTGAATCCATAGGTGCCCGAGAGATTACTTGCAGTGACGGTGTAACTTCCCTGGAACTCGGCGTTGCCGCCAAATTTGAAAGTATGATTACCCTTCACCCAGGTCAGGCTGGCGATGTTATCGACGATGCTGTAGATGTTGTCGGCGCGTCCGGGAGGTCCGGCGATGCTGGTGCCGCCGGCGGTCGTGTCGTTCAGCCCGGTCAGCAGAGGAAAGGTCGCGGGGCTCTGGAAAGCCGCGCTGCAAAGGCCGAGGCCTCCGCAGGGGTCGTAGTTCGGCGTGACGGACGGGCGCCCCAGATAGTCGCGGTCGTAGCCTGTCCCGAGGTGCAGCAACAGCGTAGGGCTGAGGGTGCGGTCATAGTTCAGCCGTTCGCGATGCGAGTAGATGCCTCCGCCGAACGAGCCTGAGATCGGCTGCGGCGCCCCGTCTTCGCCGTATCCCGTCGCCGTGTAACTCATGGTGCGGCTCCAGAAAAACGACAGCTTGTCTTTGGAACTGATGATCTGGTCGAGCTTGAGCGAGGGAGCTTCCGTGTCGCGATCGACCGGTTCGGTGTTCTGGTAGTTGCTCACCACCCCGGTGGCGTTGCAGGGCGGACCGCCAATGCAGAAGGGCGCCGGAATCAGGCCCTGGATCTTCAGGGCCACCGGATCGAACCGCGACGATGGAATCGTATTGTTCGGGAATGGGTTCGTCACGACCTGACCGCTGACTGTCTGGCGCGTCGCGGGATCGTAAATCGTATTGGCGAGGATGGTGCG
This sequence comes from Bryobacteraceae bacterium, assembly GCA_036272235.1. Taxonomy (GTDB): domain Bacteria; phylum Acidobacteriota; class Terriglobia; order Bryobacterales; family Bryobacteraceae; genus BOG-234. The sequence continues at coordinate 8,353 of DATAZF010000045.1, forward strand.
GCCGAGCGGATCGAGCCCCAGGTTCTTGTTGCCGGCCGCGGTGATCGCGGCACTGAAATCGCCGTTGCGGTAAGCATTGGTGGGGACAGAGAAGCTGTTGGGCAGAAAGTTCTGACTTTGCAGAAACTGCTCCCAACTGAAAAAGAAGAACGTCTTGTCGCGGCCGTTATAGATTTTGGGGATGCGCACGGGGCCGCCGAGGGTGAATCCGTAGTCGTTGCGGCGCTGCGTCGGGCGCAACAGATGTCCGTTGCCGGAGTTGGTGAACGGCTGGCCGGCGTTCAGGGCTTCGTTCTGGAAGTATTCGTAGCCGCTGCCATGATACTGATTGCCGCCGGATTTCATCGTGACGTTCATGACCGCGCTGCCGGCCTGCCCGAATTCCGCGGCGTAGTTGCTGGTTTGGACAGTCCATTCCTGGATGGAATCCATGCCGGGCTGGTTCTGCTGGTTGGCGCCCTGGCCGAGAATGTTGGTGCCATCCATGCCGTCGATCAGGACCTTTTCGGAACCAGAAACGCCGCCGTTGATGCGTACGGTGGGTCCAGTGAAAGGGGGTCCGGGCTGATAGTAAGCGCCGGGCAGCAGCGCGACGATGTTGAATGGATTGCGAATACCGGAAGAGCTCGAGCCGACAGAAAGCAACGGAAGGGTATCCATCGTTTGCGTCGCGATGGTGTTGCTGAGTTCGCCGCTTTCCGTTTGCAATTGCGGAGCCTCACCTTGCACCGTCACGGAATCGGTTGCAGCGCCGACTTCCAGCGTCGCATCGACGCGGATGGTCTGAGCGGCCTGCACCGTCAAGCCGGGCCGGATGAATTTCTTGAACCCGGGAACCGTGACATCGACTTCATAAGTCCCCGCCGGCAACTGCGGGATGGTGTAATTGCCCGTCGAGGACGCGGCCACCGGATACAACGCTCCGGTATCGGTACTACGCGCCACCACCGACGCGTTCGCAATGATGGCACCGGTCTGATCGGAGATCGTTCCGGTGATCGTTCCGCGGTCGCTTTGAGCAAGCAGACCTGAAGCGGAAATAATGATGCAGGCAACTCCTGAGGCAAACACGGTCAGACGCATTGCAATCTCCTTGGATTGTGAGCAGTCGATTCCAGGGCCGGCTCTGAAACTGGTTTGGGCAGGCGCTCCCCGCAGTATTCGCAAACACCCATACGCGAACCACAAGACGCGGGAATCGAAGGCGAAACGCGCGTTAGACTCACCCTTACCTCAGCACCGGAAAGACGCTTTCCCCTGAGCGAGGAGTTTATGGTATTGATATGCCAGAGTCAACGTTTCGCCCACATCACTTGCATTGATATGTGAATTGCGTCACAAAATTTCTCTTTTATAGCCCCTCAGGCGAATAATACGCGTTTTTGCCGGCGCGGTTAATTAATTGCGAGTTTCGTTTAATGGCGGGTTTCGTGCGAGTGGTCCTTTTCGTTCTCGTGCAGAACGTTTCGAAGATGTCCGACTCCGCCTGCAGTTCCTGGGTCACTTTGATGGTGAAGGGGCGGGATACAGCGGAGGATCGTCGAACATGATTTCCGGATCCATGTCTCCAAAGCCGCAGCGGCGGTAGCGTTCCGTAACGCGCCGCGACTCGCTGGCCGTCGGTATAGATAGATCTGCCGCTGCGCGTTGTCGGATCCATACAGGATCACCATGGTCTTCGGCGACTGAAACCGGTCGCCAGGGTTGGTTCCGGGCGGTGTGTTTCTGCAGCAGCGCCACCACAGCCGGGCGCATGGGCGAATCCGCGGGCTTGAAATCGAGAAGAATATTGATGGCTTATCTGGAAATGGTGTCCGCTTCCATTCCCGGCAAATCTGTCGCGTATGTGCCCTCGACGAAGCGAACCGGCAAATCACGAATCGAAGAGGAAGACTCGATGGACCGTATCCCTGGACCAGTATCCGCGTGATGAATTCCCGCGGATGAATATACTTGAAGTTCATGGCCGTACTGATCGACGCCATCAGCGTCAAGCGCAGGACTCTATTTGAGTTGGATAACACGCCCTTTCTCTGTCTGGAGGCCGAAGTAAATACCCCCACCGCGCGCGGCGGCCAGACGCTGGTGCGGCTGAAAGTGCGCAACCTCCTTACGAGCGCCGTTTTCGAGAAGACATTCAAAGCGGGCGACAAATTCAAGGAGCCGGATCTACAACTGGTCCCGGCCTCATATCTGTACAGCGACGCCGATGGCTCGCACTTCCTCGATCAGGACAGCTTTGATACGCTCACTCTCGCAAACGAGAAGATTGGAAACGCGCTGGATTTCCTGATCAGCGGAACCATCGTCGAAGTGCAAAAGTACAACGGCAATCCAATTGGTCTGGAGCTTCCGATGTTCGTCGAGCTCGACGTGGCTCATACCGAACCGGGCGTGCGCGGCGACTCCTCCAGCGGCAGCGTCACCAAGCCGGCGACACTTGAAACCGGTCTCGAAATCCGTGTTCCCCTCTTCATCAAAGAAGGTGAAAAGGTCAAAGTGGCGATAGCCGACAAATCGTTCGCGGGACGGGCCTGAAGGCAAAAGCGCGATATACTAATGGATCGTCACGGCATGGTCCGCAATACGGGAATGTGTGCTGGACGTATATCCTGCAGGCGCTCGCGAGGCTGTGAAGGTCCGGGCGGAAGAAATGGAGATCGCACAATGAAACGAATTATCACGATCGCTCTCGGCACTTTGGTGGTTTCGGCCGGCGCATTCGCGCAAGACCAGGCCGCTATCGACAAGGCTTTGATGGCTGCCCCGGCGAATCAGAAAGCTACAGCCACCGTCATCAAGTGGAAGGCGGACGGCACCTATGACACGTTGAAGAAGGGCACAGGCGCGTTGGTTTGCTACGACAAATCCGGCATGCCTGGACAGGGGGCCGTCTCCATCGAATGCACCCTGGCCGGCAACATGGAGCGCGCCGCGCAGAATATCAAGATGGAAGCGATGGGAGACCGGGCGAAGGTTAACGCTGCCCTCAATGACGCCGAAAAAGACGGCACGCGCGTGAAGCCGGTTTTTGGGTCGGTGTGGTATCACCTGAGGGGCATGGATCTGGAACACACCTCAACGCACATGACAATCGCCGTTCCTGGCGCGACCGGGCAGTCGCTGGGGTTGCCTGAAAGCGGTAAAGAGGGCAAGGTCTGGGTCATGAACCCGGGCACGTCAACTGCGCATTTGATGACGCCGGGCGAATAGCCCAAAATCGTATCGTTCGAAGAAGCCTGCTTTCGCCACGGCCTGTATGTGCGGCCTGGCAGAGCAGGCTTTTCTTTTTATATCCCGTTTATATCCCGCGGTAAATTCAGTTGGCAAAGCCGAAAACGAGTACCAGACCGTCTTTGAAATTCAGCCTCTGCAAGTCGACGCTGAATCCCCTTGTAAGCCCGTTTCGGTAGTCGGTACAAAGTATTCCGATCCAGGCTTCCACGCATTCAGGAAAGAACCTGCTTCCTTCGCCACATGCCGGTCCAACTCATCTCGAATTCGAATGTCCTCGTTTGCTCTGATCTCCTGCGATTGAAGGCTGGCATTAATTTTCGGGATAGCGCTCTGCAGGAGGTCGCGCACGAGTGGTGTGAAGAGACTGGAATCGAGCGGAAATGACAAAAGAAAACGGCAGGTTGCCGGGTCACAACGACCTGCCGTTCTTTGACTCTGGAAACCCTTCTTTTGTTTCTCAGAATGTGATGCGGAGCGAGGCCTGGGCGCGGCGGGCAGTTGTCCCGTCGGGTGGCGCCTGCGTCTGCAGCACTTGTTTGTAGTTGGCGAAGGGAACCAGGATCGACTGGCCCGCCGCATTCTTCGTCAGCGAGTACTCCTGCTCCTGCAGCGGTGAGCCCCCGGCAATGATCACGTGATTGAAGACATTCTGCGCTTCAAATGCCAATTGGATTCTGATTCGCTCCCGCACGGTGAAGATCTTTGAGAGCCGCGCGTCTACACGGTAGGTTGGCGGCACGTCGAGGTTGCCCACCGGCTGAAACGGCACGCGCTGCGCGTTGAAGCCGCCAAGGCCATTGATGGTGCTTGTAGCGAAGAATGTCTGGCCGGCGATCGTCGGCAGCGTCGTGGTGGAGACGCCGCCGATCGTGGAATCGATCGGGAAGGCCGAAGCAAACGTACCGACGCCCGACAGTTGCCAGCCGTTCACGGCGATTTGCGCAAACTTGCTGTTGCTGGTGGTGAATTTCGGGCTGACGACGCCGGTGATTACGAGCCGATGGCGCTGGTCAGTCGCGCTGCTGCCTTTTTCCGCGGCGTAGTTGTCGTTATAGAAGGAGGTGGGACTGCTCGCCGCGAACAACACGCCGCCCGAACCGGAGGCGCCCGCCGCACCGCCGATGTTGTCGTCGATCGAGTGCGACCAGGTATAGTTGACCGAGCCCTCAAACCAGTCCGTATAGCGGTGATTGAGGCTAACGACCAGACCGTTGTACCAGCTATTGGCGTTGGAACTCGTCGCATAGACGCCGTTGTAGTTCGGATTGATCAATAGTGATCGCGTATAGAGCGGCACCGTGAAGGTCCCCACCTGGTTACCGGAAGTGTCGTCGATGAGGTAGGTGTAGTTCTGGGTTGGCGTCGCAAGATTCGCGTTGTAGCCGGTGACGATGTGAAGTCCGCGGCTCCAGATGTATGAGGTTGTCAGACTCGTGCTCTTGTTCAACTCGCGCTGGATCGAGAGCTGCGCCTGTTCCGAGTAGGAGTTACGGAAATCCTTCGTGTTGAACTGAATCGTGGGCGCATTCGCGGCGCCGGTCGGATTCGTCGCGAGGAAACCCGGGAACACCGGTCCCGCGGCAAACTGGGCGGCAACCGAGGATGACAGCGAGTAGCTCGGCTGATAAGAACCGTTGCCCTTCGCCAGCCCGTCGACGATCTGCGTGATGTAGCGGTTATAGAACATCCCATATCCGGCCCGCACGACCGTCTTCGAATTGATCGAGTACGCGATGCCGATGCGCGGCGCCACGTTGGTGGGTTTGTAATTCAGTTTCGCGGTCTGCGGCCAGTCCACGGGAATATTCAACGTACCCAGCGCCTGTGGAGCAGCGGGTTGCGGCAAGGTCGTGTGCTCGATCCGGAACCCGGGACTGATCGTCAGCTTCGGGGTCACGTGAATTTCATCCTGCGCGAAGAACGCGAAATCCTTCACGTTGGCGTCATACAGCGGATTGCCGAACGTCTGCGAGTAACTCGTCCAGTTCTTGCCGTTGACCGGGTTGCTGAAATCGAGCGCGAATGCGTTAATGTTGGCGTAACTGTAAGTGCCGAACTGATTGGAGCGCTGGACATCGTAATCTTCCGTGTGCGACCAGTCGACGCCGAACTTCAACGAGTTCCGTCCCAGGGTCCACGCATAAGTGTCGGACAACTGGAAGCGCAGTTCGCTCGGATGCAGCCGCGGATAAGTGGTCGGATAACCGATGTTACTCAAGCTGCCGGTGGTGATCGAGTAGGATGCCGGCCCGGTAACCGGAAGAAGGCTTGGGCTGGCGGGATCGTACTGGCGGTCCTTGAACATACCGAAGCGGAATTCGTTTACCGCGGTGGCACCGACAACGGTTGTCAGGCTCGACTTCAGCGTGCGGTCAAACACGTTGGTGTCGGCGTTATTCCCGATCCCCGCGCCGTTGGTCAGCACGCTCTGCGTTTGAATGCCGTTGGGCGACCGAAAATCAAGATAGTTCAGCTCGCTGCTGAATCGGTTCCGTTCGTTGATTTGATAGTCGATCTTGCCGAACAGCAGGTTTTCATCCACGTTCCGCGGCACGAGCTGCGGCCTGACGCGCGTTTCCAGAAACCCGACTGCGGCGTTGCATTGCGCCGTCGTGGCCGGCGATGAGTAGGAGGTGCCCCCGCATCCTGTTGTGGGATTCGTGGCGCCGGTTGGGTTGCCCTTCGCATCGAACAGCGTCGAGCTGATGTTGGAAGAAACGATGGGATCGTTGCGCCGCTGCAATTCGCCATTAAAGAAGTAGAACAGCTTGTCTTTTTTGATGGGCCCGCCGATGCTCACGCCCGCCTGATGGCGCCATTCCGGAGGATTGACGCCGAGCGCCGTCGGATCCACCGCGTTCAGCGTGCGGTTGCGGAAGAACCAGTAAGCCGAGCCATGCAGGCCGTTGGTGCCGCTGCGCGTGATCGTGTTGACGATACCGCCCGAAGCGCGCCCGTACTCCGGCAGGAAGTTGCTGGTCACGACCTGGAATTCCTGAATCGCGTCCTGCGAAATATTGTAGGAGCGCGTGCGCCCCGCGTTCTCGTCGTAGAAGGTGTTGGTCGTGTCGATGCCGTCGGTGAGGAAGGTGTTGCCACCGGCGTTGCCGCGGAAGGTCAGGAGCCCGAATGAGGCATCACTGGTAACGCCGGGTTGCAGCAGGACGAAGCTGTCGACGCGCCGGCCGTTGATCGGCAGGTTCTCGATTTCATTGCTATCGACGACGCCGGAAACATCGGTCTTCGTCGTTTCCACGATGGGCGCGTCGCTGTTGACGCTGACCTGCGTGCCGGCCGTGCCGACGGTCAGGTTGACGTTAAGGTTGAGCGCCTGGCCGATTGCGAGATCGAAAGCGTTGACCTGATATTTCTGGAAACCGGCTTTGGTGATCTCTACCGTGTATCCGGGTGCCGGGGCCAGATCGGCAGCCGTGAAAATGCCGGCGCCATTGGTTTTGATCTTACGCTGCAGACCGAGAGAACTGTTGGCAACAAGGACATCCGCGTCGGGCACCACCGACCCGCTGGCGTCGAGCACTGTGCCGGAAATCGCGGCAGTCGCCGACTGGCCGAAAACAGGACTCACGCTCGCGCACAAGATCGCGATGGCCGCGAGCACTGGCAGCACGAGCATCGACAGCTTGAATCTGCGAACCGGGGTTTGTCTGGTTGGAAACAGTTCTGGTACCTTCACGTCGGATCCTCCTGGGATTTCGGAAAACCACCGCCCGTCCCACAACAAGGCCGGTGGCTAAAAACTCACGTGTACAAAACGGGGTTTGCGAGACGCCGCGGCCAGGTGCAGTGACAAACTCCCGGCACGCAGTTCTAATACATTTCCCCCCACAATAGTGCGTGATACCCAAAGTAGCAGACCCCGCGTGAGAATTTCATGACAAATCTGTTAAGGCGCCTGGACAACGAGAGCCGCTCAAAACAAAGCGAAAACCGCGCGAAAGCCAGAAGTTAACCGTGTAACTGCCGCACCGTCTTCAAACTCGCATCCAGGCGCAGCACAAAGTCATCCACATCCGATCGCGAAATATTCAGCGGCGGCGAAATCCGGATTACGTTGCCGAACATTCCGCCCTTGCCAATCAGCAGGCGATTTTCGCGCGCCGCCTCCATTAGAGCGGCCGCCGCTGCCGTCGCGGGAGTCTTCGTGTCGCGATCTTCCACCAGTTCAATCGCCTGCATCAAGCCCATGCCGCGCACATCGCCGATGATCGCGTGCCGCGCCTGCAGTTCTTCAAGACGCGCCCGCAGATAGCCGCCCGTCTCGGCGGCGTTGGTCATCAGGTTCTGCTCGTCGATGTAATCGATCACCGCCTTCGCGGCCGTCGCGGTTACCGGGTTCCCGCCGAATGTCGAAATGGTGGCGCCCTTCAATGCGTCCGCGATTTCCGAACGCGCCACCGTCAGCCCCACTGGCGCCCCGTTCGCCATACCCTTGGCGCTCGTCATGATGTCGGGGGTCACGCCATAGTGCTCGATTCCGAACCACTTGTTGCCCGTGCGTCCCCACCCCGTCTGCACTTCATCGCTGATGAAGACGCCGCCGAATTTGCGCACGATCTCCGCCACGATTTCGAAATACTCCTTGGGCGGCGTGATGAATCCGCCGAGGCCCTGAAGTGGCTCCCCAATGAAAGCCGCGATGCGTCCGGAGGTCGAAGTGCGGATCAGGTCTTCCATATCGCGCGCGCACTTCACGCCGCACGATGGATACTGCAACCCCAGCGGGCAGCGGTAGCAATAGGCGTTTAATGCGTGGACAAAGCCCGCTTCCGGTGCGCCGCCGAGACGCCATGACGCCTGTCCGGTAGCGGCCATCGCCAGCGCGGACCGCCCATGGTAACTGTGGCGCAGCGCGACGACTTCATGGGACCCCGTGTAGCACCGCGCCGCGAGGATGGCGGTTTCGTTGGCCTCCGTGCCGCTGTTAGTGAAGAAGCTTTTGGTAAGCGCGCCACCTGGCGTGATGCCTGCGATACGTTTCGCCAGCGCGGCCTGGGGTTCGTTGGCGAATACCGTCGAGACATGCTGCAGCTTGCCCATCTGCTCCGTGACTTTGCAGTTCACCGTCTCGTTGCAATGGCCGACGCTGATGGTGACGATGCCGCCGAAGAAATCGAGGTACTGGTTGCCGTCGGCGTCCCAGACGAATTGATCTTTGGCCCGAGCGATGACCAGGGGGTCCCGGTAGTAGTGGAATACGCCTGGGAACAGGTACTGCTCGTTGGCCAGAATGATTTCCTGTTTGGTCATCGAACCCAATCATAACCGCAGTGGCGGCCAGGCTGACCCTGGCCAAAACCGAGCTATCTTCGCCCCGCCGGACGTCCCGGCCGTATCACCGGAGCCCCTGCGCGCGCCGGAGGCCTTGCCGTAAACACCGGTCTGGGCACAAAAATGCCTCGGGGCGGCGCGACAAAACTGCCGGAGAGCGCCGGTCTGCCGGTCTGCACCGGCGTATAGCTCCGGGCCGGGTAACGCGAATAAAGAAACGAAGCAGCCGGACGGGGCACGTATGCCGACAACCCAATCGCCGGATAGAAAGCGCCGAAGCCGTATCCGCCGAAGCCGTATCCACCGACGCCATATCCACCGACGCCATATCCACCAGGGCCGTATCCGCCGAAGCCGTATCCGAAAGAACTCAGCGGCCACCCCGGCAATGTACCCGCGGGTGCTATCGAGGCCAGCGGCAGGTAGCCTGGCGACAGATAACCGACATAAGCCCCGAAGTCCGCGGGAACTCCGGGCCCGGAATCGAGCAATGGATCCGAGATCGCCCCCGCGCTCAGCATCTTGCTCGCGATCAATTCCCCCCGCTCTTCCGACCAGAGATCGAGCAACCCATCCGACCCCTCGGTAAATCTCTTCACCACTGAACTGCCGTCGAGAGGAAGCAGTTGCGAGGAGTCGAGCTTCACCGTCTTGCCGTCGCGCACCACTTCCGCCTCACCCGCAAATACACGCAATTGCGGCGGCTCAGCATCCATCCGGTAGTGGCCCGGCTTCAGGATCCGAATTGTCGTATCCCGGAAAACCATGCGCACGAATTCCCCCGCCGGCGCTTTCGCGGAGTCGAGGATGGCGGACCCGGCGAGCAGCTCGACTTGCGTATCGGCGATGTTGTCCGAGATCATCCGGATCCCGCTGTTCTCGCCGATCCGCAGATAGGTATCCGGCGTCAGCAGCACTTCGGCGCGGCCGGATTCCGTGCTGAGAGTGGAGCCATCCCGCATGCGCGCAAATGCGCCGGATTTTCGCGCCAGCGGCTGGCCGTCAAGAAATACGACGCCTTCGAGGAAGTTCACCAGGCCGGAGCGTGCCGAAATCACCGACTGCGCCGAAGCGGGCCGGAGCGAGGGAGAAAGCAGCACCAGAGCCAAAAGCGCGATCTTGCGCATCGGACACCTCTCCGTTCAAGCATAATGGAAGCGACGCATGGAAGCGAACCCCGGGGTGTAGATGAAACTCACTGTTTTCGCCGCTGCCGTTTTCGCCGCCGCCCTCTTCGCCCTCAATATGACCGGGCAGAATGGCACTGTCCCGCAGGGGGACGTTGTTTATCAATGCCCGATGGACCCCGACGTCCGCTCCAACAAAGAAGGCGTCTGCTCCCGCTGCGGCATGAAACTGCGGTCGGGTATACCGGAGCCGATCGAGTTTCCGGTCGATCTCAAAGTCGCGCCGCGCGCGCCGCGGCCGGGCGCGAAGACCGAACTCGAATTCACGGTTCGCGATCCGCAAAACGACCGGCAAATCGAGCACTTCGAACTCGTCCATGAAAAACTGCTCCACCTTTTCGTAATCAGCAAGGACCTCAAATTTTTCGTGCACGATCACCCCGTTTTCGGCGACGACGGGAAATTCCGTTATGATCTGGCTTTTCCGAAATCGGGACTCTATCGGCTGCTTGCCGACTTCTATCCGGAAGGCGCGACGCCGCAGCTGATTGCAAAGACCGTGATCGTGCCGGGCGAAGCCCAGCAGACTCCGGCATTGGCGCGCGACTACGCGGTCAAACAAACGGAGAACATGCGCGTCTCGCTTGAGACCGACCCTCCGCAGCCCATCGCGGGCCAGAAAACCATGATGTTTTTCCGCCTCGACCCGGCGGATGGAATCGAAAAATACATCGGCGCGTGGGGCCACATGCTGGCGGCAAGCGACGACCTGATCGACTTGATCCACACGCATCCCTTTATCGCCGACGCAAGTCCGGAAAAGACCGGTCCACAGATGCAGTTCAATATGTATTTTCCCCGCGAGCGAACGTACCGCATCTGGGTGCAGTTCCAGCGCAAAGGCGTCGTGAACACCGCCCAGTTCGATATACCGGTTCAGGACCTCAGGTAGCGCGACGATCGGAACACTACGAATCCGGTGTCGAGGATGGGCACGACAGCGCGGGTCTCTCCTGCATGACCCGACTCTCAGACAAGCGGAATTCCGGGAGTGAACTTCGAGACCGGATCGGTCAACCGGATCTTCCCCGCTTCCGGCAGGACAGAATCGCGACGCCAGTGATCGGCTTCGACATCGACGCGATCCAGAAGAGCGTGTCTTTCGACATCGCCTTGTCGTACCGATATCAATCAGCCCGTGCGCCTCGAAATGAGCGATCCGTGCGTTTCGTGCCACCAGCGTCATAGCGCCCGAAATGTCGTGCCCGTCGATGTGCCGCGGAACGGCTTCGTGGGTGGTTTGTTTAGACGCGACGTGGATGAAGGCCGCTGCAGAAATCCAAAAAACAACCATCCACGCGGCCCCGTGAAACGCATTCGTTTCTGATATATACTGGCGCACAAATGCGCAAGAGAAGCCCTCTGATCGGGCGTCGCGAGGCCCTCTGCATGCTTGGCGCGGGAACGCTTGCGGCGGCTGTCGCTGATAGCCCGCTGCGGTTCACGGCTCTCGATCATGTGGAAACTTCCGCTCCGGATGCGGCGAAGTCGGCAGCGTTTTACGCCAGCGTTTTCGGCGGCCCTGTCTGGAAGAACAACAAGACGCCGCGGCGTTACGTAAAACTCGGGCCTTGTTACATCGCGATTGAGCAAGGCCGCGAGCCTTTCGGGGTCGACCATTTTTCAATCGGCATCGAGGATTACCGAATCGCCGACATCCACATTTATCTGCAGCAGAGGGGCATCGCGTACAAGGACTATCCAAGCGGACGCGATCTCAACGTGACCGATCCCGACGGAATTCATGTGCAGCTTTCGGCGGACAACACATGGGCGCAGTTGTCCACGGGAACCGCGTCTCCTGAGCCGGGGCGATCGGCCGGGGATCCAATATTCCGTCCCACTGGACTCGATCATATTTTGCTGAATGTTTCGGACCCGGAAGCATCGGCCGGGTTCTACGAGAAGATCTTCGGCGCGGTGACCCAGCGCAATAATAATCGGATCTGGTTTCAGACCGGGAGATCCAGAATCGGCCTGCTTAAAACTCCGGCAGGTCGGAAGGCTGGAGTGAATCACTTTTGCGTCACGGCGGAGATGTTCGATTACGCTGCCGCTATGAAGAAGCTGTCGAGCGCCAATGCGCGCGTCGAGAAGCCGGATGTCGCCGGCGCACCGGAATTCCGCGATCCGGACGGGCTGCTGATTCAGGTGATGACACCGCGCAGCTAAGTCGTCGATTTCGCAAATTCGGTCACGTCTCGCCACAGGTTGAAGGCGATGCCGGTTGCGGCGAGCTGTACTATCCGTTATAGTACACGTAATTGATTCCCTTCAAAGTGACATTCGAGCCGGGTGTTGCCCTTCATGAGCAGGTTGCTTATGCGGCGCGCAAGGCGATGATGTCCGGACAAATGCGCCCCGGCGATCCGTTTCCGTCGGTGCGCGGCCTGAGCAGGGAATTCAAGATCAATCCCAACACAGCCCACAAGGTCGTGGCCCAGCTTCTGGCCGAAGGCTTGATTGAAGTGCGAGTCGGGATGGGCACGGTGGTAGCGAGGCTCCCCCGTTCGACTGCCGCCGAACGTTCGCGCCTGCTGCGAGCTGATATCGAGCATCTCGTGGTCGAGGCAAAGCGGCTCGGCCTGCGTCTGGACGACATTCTGGAAGCCCTCGCCAGCCACTGGGAGCGATTCGAATACGACGAGACGAAAACACAATCCGGAAGAGGAGGCCGCAAACAACAATGATCCCGATACTTTGCCGCGATCTTTCCATGGCGTTCGGCGGAGTTCGCGCTGTCGATCGACTCGATCTGGAAGTGCCCGATGGCGCTCTCTACGGTCTTGTCGGTCCCAATGGCGCGGGCAAGACCACGGCGATCAAGGCCTTGATGAACATCATCCGGCCCAGCGCCGGCAGCACTGAGATTTTCGGATGCGACTCGCGCCGTCTCCGCGCGGAAGAGTTCCAGCGCATCGGTTATGTCTCGGAAAACCAGACGCTGCCCGACTGGATGACCGTCGGCTGTCTGATGACGTATCTCAAGCCTTTCTACCCTGCGTGGGAAGATGCGCGCGCGGTGGACCTTCTGCGTCAATTCAATTTGCCTGCGGGGCGCAGGCTCCGGCATCTCTCGCGAGGCATGTTGATGAAAGCTGCGCTCGCGTCATCGCTGGCTTACCGTCCGCGCCTTCTGGTTCTCGATGAACCGTTCAGCGGGCTCGATGCTCTTGTGCGAGAGGAATTGATCGAGGGCATTCTCGAAAGCGCGGAAGGCTGCACCATTCTCGTGTCGTCGCACGATCTCGCGGATATCGAGACCTTCTCCAGCCATATCGGCTATATGGATAACGGACGTCTGCTCTTTTCCGAGGAGATGGCATCGCTGACCGGGCGCTTCCGTGAAGTGGAAGTAACTGTCGGGATGCCCGCAAGCCTTCCCGGCCAGCAGGGCTGGCCGGCTCATTGGTTGGGCGCCGAGGTATCCCCGGCGCTTGTCAGATTCGTTGACACGCGATTCGAGGCTGAATCCACAGCGGCGGAAATTCGCCATCTGTTTGCAGACGTCCGCGATATTTCGGCGCGACCGATGCCGCTGCGCACAATCTTTCTGGCTCTGGCACGAAGCGGCCGGCAACTCCCAAATGGAGCGCCGGCATGAGACAGGCACTGCATATTTTCAGCAAAGACGTTCGCCATCTGCGAATCGAGATCGCCGTCTACTTACTGCTCGTCGCGGCGTTTGGCTGGGTGAAGATGCATGTCATGAACGACGAGTGGTCCGACGGGCTTGTTGCACTGGCGGCAGTCTACATCATTGGAAGAGCAATACATGCCGATGCAATTCCGGGCGATCGACAATTCTGGCTCACTCGTCCGTACAACAGAATGTCTCTTGCCGGCGCCAAACTGCTGTTTGTTTATCTGTGCATCTGCGTTCCGATCGGGCTCGCCCAGGGCGCAGTGCTGCTGGCATCGCGCATTTCCGTGGCGAGCTCGTTGCCCGGCCTCATCTGGTCTCAGACCACCTTGTTCGCGTTTGGCGCCCTGCCGGTGGTCGCACTGGCCGCGCTGACCTCGAGCATTGTCCCGTTTATCCTCACCGGCCTGACGCTGGCGCTCATCGCATTCGGAGGCGGGTCGGCGGTTGAGTACTGGTTTCCCACGGGTTTCGCGGCAATTCCGGATCCCGTGGACTGGGTGAGAAGCGTGGTGCTTGCAGCTGCGGTTCTGACGATTGCGCTGATGGTGCTCTTATGGCAATACCGCGACCGGTCGACCGGCTTCAGCCGTGTGATTGCCATCGTGAATCTCAACCTGATTGCATTGCTCTTCGTGTTTATGCCTGGGGCGCTGCCTCTGACGGCGCAGGAATGGTTGTCGAAGCGTCCGTCACTGGCGTCGAATGCAGCGGTATCGTTCAAGGCTTCCGATCGAATGGTGCCTTTACTGAGCCGCGGCAGGTTTCCGACAATGAAGATCCCTTTAATGCTCGTGGCGAGCCGGCTGCCGCGGGATGTCGAGATTCGTTCCGACGCGGTGTCGATGACGCTGGAATGGCCCGATCGAACATGGAGACCGATGCTGACCATGCAAGGCGCAAACCGGCGTTCGGAGAGCGCGACGGCTGCGATCTTCGATCTGATCCTCTCGATGGACCCGGCGCTTTATCAGAGAGAACGCAGCGTCCCGGTCACGATCCGGGGGTCGATCTTTCTAACGTTGTTTGGGGACGATGAGCGGCGCACTGTAACGCTGCGGAATGGACCGGTCAACGTGCAGGACGGTTTGCAGTGCGAAGAAGGGCCGTTCACACTGGAAGCGGAAGCGCTGTTCTGCCGATCGATGTTTCGCTGGCCGGCGCGGCTCGTTTATGCACAATCCGGGGATCAGATCAGCGACTTCAGTAACACCCGAATTTCGTACTCGCCGTTTCCTTCAAATATGAGCCTCGACCCCCGCGAGGTGCGGTGGACCGACCCAGTGAAGACCGACGCGGTGACCATCATCACGAAAAAGCCGTTAGCTCATTTTCGCCGGAACTTCGAAATGAGTGGGATTAGACTTGAGGATCTCGAAAATCGAGGCCGGCTATCGCCGCCGTCTGCGCGGCGCCCATGAATCCTAAACGCGCGGGCGGCATCGATTTCGCCGGTCACTTCTGCGGACGCCAGAAGTTCGGATCCTGCGATGCGAACTCATCCGAGACATAGCTCATACCGGGGTCGACCCGGAACCAGAAATGTTCTCGGACCAGCTCGATCGCGGCAGCGAGTTTCTTTGCCGTATCTTCCGCCGCTTCGCCATAGTCCGGCGGCGAAGCCCGGCCGTTGTCGAGCCCGCGCAATGACGTCATGGGAGCCAGAACGAGATAGGTTCCTTCGGGCGCTCCGGCAATGATTCGATAGACGATCTCAGGCCGGTCCACGTTAACACTGTCGAGGCTTACGCTTCTGAGCCTCAGAAGTTTCGCGAGGTCGGCCTCGTCGCCTGGCTTGATCCGCAGAAGCGCCACGTCGAGATAACGCATCTTCGAAATCATCTTGATCCCCTCGTCGGGGCGGTAGCTCAGGCCGGGCCGGTAGGTCGCGATCACGCTTCGCGACAGCGCCGCGAGAGGGTCGGGAGAAAGAGTCGCATCGGGTCCCTGATAAGCAGCCGCAGCAAGAGACTGGTCCACGCTTTCCAGGCTCGCGAAAGAGTCGTGCATTTCGATCAGCCAGTTTTCGGCTGGCCCGGCGATGCCGGACATGGCGACCACATTCACTCTTGTCTGGCCGGCCGCATAAGGCTGAATCGTGCCCTGGCGGATTACGCGGAGAAGGCCTGGAGGCTGCGCGAAAGCACCGCAAACGCTAATAGAGAGGAGAAGAATCGCCCGTTTCACTGTGAATTCAGACGCTGGACGCCCGCGATTCGCGCAGAAAAATCCCGCGTTACTGGTTCAGGATGGGGATGCTTTTAAGGGCTGGCGGTTCGGGCATTGTCGCAAGATATGCCCTTATGTCAGCAAGTTCCGCGTCCGTCGCTACCTTCGCGGTGTAGGGCGGCATCGCTCCAGCGGGGTGCCGGACATATTTGATGAAATTGGCCGTCGCCAGCACCTTCGGAGCGAGGCGGGCGCCGGCGCCGCCCTGGCCGGCATAGCCATGACACTCGTAGCAGCCATCTTTCAGGAAGAGGCGTTTGCCGTTTTCAACGTTACCGTCAGCGCGAGTTTGGGCGGAAAGTAGCCCGAACCCAGCCAGCATCAGCACATAAAGTTTAAGTTTCATGGCCTATCTCGGCTGCGTAATTACGTCGATAAGATATGGATTGCCGCGTTTCACGGCCTCAATACCGCGCTTGATCGCCGGGCCGAGAGCAGCCGGGTCCGCAATCGGGCCTTCCGCTTCCACGCCCATGCTCTTCGCCATCTGCGCATAGTTGATGTTGGGGTCGGTGATCGTCGTTCCGATCCCGCAGGTATCGATGCCGCGGTTGTGCTGATTGGCCATGCGCTGCAGTTGCATGATTTCCATGTGATAGGCGCGGTTGTTGTGCATGAGCGTCAGCATCGGGATCTTGTGATGGGCTGAGGTCCACAGCGTGCCTGGCGCCATCATCAGATCGCCATCGCTCTGGATGCACACGCTCAGGCGTCCATGCTTTTTATTCGCCACCGCGGCCCCGAGCGCCGCCGGAGCCATATAGCCCACACCTTCGCCGCCGGCACCGCCGATGTAATGATAGTGCTTGTCGAAATCCCAGAGACGCAGAGGCCAGTAGCTGATCCAGATCGTGTCGGAAACCAGCGACCAGTCCTCGTTTCGCAACTGCGCCCAGAGTTCCGCCGACATGCGCGCGGTGCTGATGGGGCTGGCGTCCCAGGCATAAGTGGCATTGGTGCGGTTCTGTTCCAGCGATTGTTTGCTGGCATCGGCCAGTTTCGCGCCGCGAGCCTGGAAAACGCGCTTGCGGTCCGGGGTGACCAGCTTCTGGACGGCTTCGATCAGCGACGGGAGCGTTGCCTCGGCGTCCGCCGCGATGGCGATATCGACGTCCTGGAAACGTTCGAAGTTCTGGTAATTGCTCTTGTAGAAAAGATCGCTCGAGCTGATGCTCACCAGCTTCACGCCCGGCTTTGTAATGGATCGCGGGATGACTTTGGTCTGGCCCCCCAGCGCATGGACTACGCCGTAGAAATCGTACGTCTCAAGCCCGAGGATGACATCGGCATTGCCGACAACACCGCGGGAATTCCACGACTGATTGAGCGGATGGCGCGACGGGAAGTTCATGCGCCGGTGCTGGTCGATGACCGCGCACTGCAGAAGCTCCGCCAACTCGATAAGTGACCTGAGGCCGGCGGGCGTGCGCGCGGAGCGCGAGGTCACGATTACGGGATTCTCCGCCGCCACCAGCATCTTCGCGATTTCGTTGACTGTGCTTGAATCGCCTGCCGGAGGTGACGGCACGACGTATTTCGGGATCCGCAGGTTGGCGTCGGCCGGAATCGGACTCTCCTGCAGTTCGCCATCGGCCACCAGTACGACAGGCATCGTCGGCGGCGTCATCGCGAGCTGGTAGGCGCGTACCGTTGACTCGCCGAAATGCTGGAGCGAAGCCGGGTTATCGTCCCACTTGGTGAACTCGCGGAGCATAGCGGCGGCGTCCTGCACGCTGTGCAACCATTCGACGGAACCACGCCGTTCCGCCGCATTGGCAATATTGCCGAGGATCAGGATATTCGGCACCTGATCGCAATAGGCGTTGTATACGGCCATCGCGGCGTGCTGGCATCCGACGGTACCGTGGGCCATCGACAACGCGGGCTTGCCTTCGATCTTGGCGTAGCCGTTCCCCATTGCAACGCCGATTTCTTCGTGGGTGCATGTGATGAATTCGGGCTTGTTGCCGCCATAATTGACGACGGATTCGTGCAGCGAGCGGAAGCTCGAGCCGGGACTGGCGAAGATGTACTCGACAGGCAGCGACTTGATGACGTCGACCATGTAGTCGGAGCCGGGGCGTTCAACGATCTGGATCTCGGCCGAGGCGCCCGCAAGATTCTCCGTCGCTCGCTCGGCGGCGGAAGGCGGACGCACGGCCGGCGCGGCGGTCGACTGCGCCTGCTGGGCTTCCGCAACCGATGTTCCGCCAACGATCGCTGCCGCGCCGGTCATGGCTCCGGCAGCCGCGCCTTTCAGGAAACCGCGCCGTCCGACTGAAAGCTTGCTGGATTTCGCCATAGTTCCTGCTCCCTTCGCTTCTGGCTTACGCCCGCTTCATCGCAATAGTGTTTTTGTCGATCTGCGCGAGGGACGTCTTTCCGCACTGACGCATGGCCAGTTGCAACTCGCCGCGCAGGATGTCGAGCACGCGCTCCACGCCAGGCTGGCCAAATGAACTCAATCCCCACAAATAAGGACGCCCGATGCCGACGGCCTTCGCCCCCAGAGCCAGGGCCTTGATTACGTCAGAACCGCGGCGGATGCCGCCATCCACGAAGACCGGGATACGGCCATTCACCGCCTCCAGCACTTCCGGCAGCGACTCGATCGTCGGCTTCAACGTTTCCATCGAACGGCCGCCGTGATTCGAAACGATAATGCCATCGACGCCATGCTCGACCGCCAGCGCGGCATCTTCGCGCGACTCGAGGCCTTTGAGCAGGAATTTCATATTTGTCGTCTTCTTGACGCGATCGACAAAATCCCAGGTCATGGATGGGCTGTTCATCTGAAAGCCCGTCATATCAAGATCTTTGAACATGGGCCGGGCCGATAAATTCGAGCCCGGCGCGCCTTCGTGGCACTCGTTGCAATCCCGTTTGTCGGCACGGCGGGCACGATTGTAAGTTTCGGTGTTGCGTCCCCCAAGAAGGTCAACAGTGAGCGCAAGCGCAGGACACCCGGCAGCTTCCACCCGCTTGATGATGTGCTCGGCCTGCTCCCATTTCGCCGGCGCATAGAGCTGATACCAGACCGGCCCGCCGCGTGCCTTCGCGATCTCCTCGTACGAAACCGACGTAACTGTCGAAAGGATCTGCAAGGCGTTTTTAGCTTTTGCTGCTCGAGCCGGGGCCAGTTCGGCGTCCGGATGGAACATCCGCTGGGCGCCGGTCGGGCAGATAAAAATGGGAAAGTCGAAGGTGGATCCGAAAAGATCAACGCGCGTATCGACTTTGCTGACATCGATCAGCCGGCGCGTGCGCAGCTCAATGTGCTGGTAGCCTTCGCGATTCGCGCGGAGCGTTAGATCGTCGTCCACTCCTGATTCCATGTAGCCGAAATGCGCCTGCGGCAGAGCGCGGCGCGCAGCGTCTTCGAAATCCATCACGCTGAAAGCGTCTTTGGGAGACGTCAGCGGCACGAAGTAAGGAGACACAGAGCTGGAAGGGGAAGTGGCAGTCTGTGTTTGCCACCCGGCCGCGGGAAGAGCCGCCAGCGGGCTCGCCGCAAGGAATTTCAGGAACCGGCGGCGGTCGCGATGATTTGACATCCTGGCGGGAAATTATATCAATTCCGGCGGGCACCAACATTGACATGGCAGAACCGCAGGCATAGAATTTTCGCTGACAGGTCAGATAAGCATCATCCAGGCTGGCCATGCTTTGAGGGGGCATTCCATGAAGGCTTTGGGCACGATTGCTCGCGCAGCGCTGTTTTTCGCTGGTTTTTCCGCACTCGTTTGGGCGCAGGGCACCGCGCAAATCGGGGGAGTGGTTCAGGATTCGAGCGGCGCCGCTGTACCCGGCGCCGAGGTCAAGGCGACCAAGACCGATACCGGCGTCTCCCGGACGGTGAGTAGCGGGCCCAACGGCGAGTACACGCTGAACAGCCTCGAAACTGGTCCCTACCGCCTCGAAGTTTCCAAGCAGGGCTTTGCCACCTACGTCCAGACCGGCATCGTTCTGGCCGTCGCCGACAGCCCGAATATTCCGGTAGCGTTGAAGATCGGCGCGGTCAACGAACAGGTTCAGGTTGAGGCGAACGCGGCTCTGGTGGAAACCCAGAACACGGGCGTCAGTCAGGTAATTGAAAACACCCGAATCCTGGAACTGCCGCTAAACGGCCGCAACCCGGCCGACCTTATCCAGCTCGCGGGTGCGGCGATCAACTATGGCCCGGCGAACGCTTCCAGCCGCAGCATGCAGGGCGTGCTGGGCGGCGAAGGCTACTCGATTGCCGGCGGGCAGCCCTCCGGCACCACGTTTCTCCTCGACGGCGCGCTGCACACCAACGCTTACGACAACCTGAACATGCCCCTCCCGTTCCCGGACGCACTTCAGGAATTCAAAATCGAAACCAGCGCCCTCGAGGCGAATACAGGTCTGCACGGCGGCGGCACGATGACAGCCGTAACCAAGTCCGGCACCAACTCGTTTCACGGGGATGCGTTCGAGTTTCTGCGCAACACCGATCTGGACGCGACCAATCCGTTCGCGGCCAAAGGGCGGGATGGCAAGCGGCTGGGCGACGGGCTGAAGCGGAACCAGTTCGGGGGCACGGTGGGTGGACCCGTGAAGAAAAACAAGCTCTTCTTCTTTGGCGGATACGAGGGCACGACCACGCGTCAATTGCCGGCCTCCAATATCAGTTACGTGCCCAATGCGGCGATGCTCCAGGGCAACTTTACGACCTTCGCCTCGGCAGCATGCAATTCGGGCAAGGCCCTTACTCTCGCCGCGCCGTTCGTCAACGACATTGCTCCGCTTTCAGCCCTCAATCCCCAGGCGCTGAAGATTGCCAGTTCGCTGCCCGCCACCTCGGATCCCTGCGGCCAGATCACGTACCAGTCGGCCATCCATCAGAACGAATATCAGCTTCTCGGCAAAGGCGACTATCACCTCAACGACCACAACAGCGTGTTCGTCCGGTATATCGCGACATCGGAAGTGCAGACCCCTCCGTATTCGATCATTCCTAACATCCTCGTGACCAACACGGGGGGAAGAGACAACCTGACCCAGTCGGCGGCCATCGGTGACACCTATCTTTTTGGTTCGAACAAAGTCAATTCATTCCATATTTCGATGAATCGAGGCGCCATCCACCGTACTGACAAGGGCTTTTTCGATGCCGAAACCGAAGGAATCAACTCGTTCAGCTTCATTCCGGATTATTTCCAGATGACCGTCGGCGGTGGCGGTGGGGGCTTCTCCCTCGGCAGCGGAATCGAAAGCGAATCCACCTTCCACACCGATACCTACGAAGTCGGCGACGATTTCAGCATCGTGAAGGGATCGCACCAGTTTTCTTTCGGCGCCCGCATCGCTCACTGGATCTCGAGTTCCGACGCCAACGTGCGCTCCACCGGAGTCTTTTCGTTTACCGGCGGCGGTCCCCCTTCCACCGGTTCCGGCATGGCTGATTTCCTGACCGGAAAGCTTGCGCTCATCGACGATGCCTTGCCGAATACGCTCTTCATGGGACAGTGGTCCTCGGGTTTCTATGCGCAGGATCGCTGGAAGCTGAAGCCGAACCTCACACTCAATATCGGCGTCCGCTACGAGCCCTGGTTGCCGCAGTCGATCAACAACGGCGATATCTACACGTTCAGCCTCGCGCGTTTCACCGCCGGCACTGTAAGCCAGACCTATCCCGCCGCCCCTGCGGGTCTCTACTATCCGGGCGATCCCGGCTTCCTCGGCAAATCGGGGACCAATAATCATCTGAAGGATTTCGAGCCGCGAATCGGCATCGCCTGGGATCCTTTCAAAGACGGCAAGATGTCTGTGCGCGCGTCTTATGGATTGTTCTATGACTTTCCCAACGGGCAGTTCTATCTGAATTCCACCATCGCGCCCCCTGCCGGCGATGAGCTTCGGGTTAACTTTCCTCCCGGCGGCCTCACGAATCCGTGGCAGGGTTATCCGGGCGGCGATCCGTTCCCGGGTCTTGCCACCAGCCCCAGTTCGTTCCCGCTGGGGGCACCTTATCTCCCTGTGTTGCCGAATACGCCTGCAACCGAAATGCATTCGTGGAATCTCGCCGTCCAGCGGCAAATCGGCTCGAGTTGGCTCGTTTCGGTCAGCTATGTCGGCAATGAAACCGAACACCTGTGGGTCTCGACCCAGTCCAATCCGGCTGTCTACATTCCCGGAAATTGCGTAGCTGGGCAGTACGGCCTCACAGCCCCCGGTCCCTGCTCGTCGTTGGCCAATGTTCAAAGCCGCCGCGTCCTGACGCTTGCCAATCCCGCGGTCGGACAGTATTACGGGTATGTTGATAATTACGATCCGGGCGCGACGCAGAGTTATAACGGCGCAATCTTCTCGATCCAGCATCGGCTGAGCCACGGTTTTACGATCATCGCGAACGACACCTGGTCGCACTGCATTGCAATCGCGGGCAGCAGTGAGTTCTCCACCCAGAATGTCGCGGTCGGCTACGCCAACCCGAATAACCGGAATATGGATCGCGGGGATTGCGCTTATGATCGCCGCCAGAATCTGAATATCTCGACGACCTATACGACGCCGGCTTACGGCAACCGGATGCTCAGACTGCTTGGCTCCGGATGGACGGGCTCGCTGATCTGGAGATATCTGACAGGTGCTCCGATCACCGCTACCACCACCGACCAGGCGTTGAACGGCGACACCGGCACCGAGCGGCCCAATCAGGCGCTCCCGAACGTATACGGTACCGGATTTCTCACCGGCTTCCTGAACCCCGCGGCATTCTCCCAGGTGCCGGTTGGCACGTTCGGAGACATGGGTGTCTTCACGATCCGGGGTCCCGGAGTGCCGGAAATCGACGCGGCGCTGTACCGGACGTTCAAATACCGTGAGCGATACAGCCTGCAGTTCCGCGGCGAGGCGTTCAATCTGCCGAACGATTTCCTGAGAGGGAACCCCTCGGCGAACATTACCAGCCCGACGCTGGGAACGATTAACAGCGCGGGGAATCCAAGGATCATGCAGTTTTCGATGAAGTTTTTGTTTTAGGCCGCATTTGCATAGAATGAGTTCACTATGAAGTCAGGTAGTTCGACAGTGGTTGCCGGCTGGTTGTTGCTGGCAGCCACGCTGGGAAGTATTCCAGCGTTCGCGCAGGTCGATTTCTCCGGTGAATGGGCGCCGCGTTTCTATGAGGATCAGCCGGAGAGAGTTCCGGGCCCGGAGATTGGCGACTATCTCGGGATCCCGATTAACGCGGCTGGACGCATGCGTGGCGATACCTGGGATGCGTCCAGCCAGACGCTGCCGGAGTGGCAGTGCCGGCCGCACTCCGAAGACTATATCTGGCGCGGACCCTCGAACTTGCGCATCTGGAAGGAAGTGGATCCGCTGTCGCGCGAGATTACAGCGTTTCATGCCGAGTGGCTGCGGTCGATTGACCGCCCGATTTATCTGGATGGCCGCGCGCATCCACCGGAATATGCCGGCCATACATGGGCCGGATTTTCCACCGCGAAGTGGGATGGCGACGTGTTAACGGTGACGGTCACCCACCTCAAGGAAGGCTACGTGCGGCGCAACGGCCTTCCGCGCAGCGACGTCGCCACGGTAACGGAACACTGGATTCGCCACGGGGACTGGCTCACGGTCATGACTATCGTGAAAGACCCGGTTTACCTGGCGGAGCCATTCGTGCGCACAACCGACTACGAGTTGGATGTGCACCAGCAGATTCCGCCCTATCCATGTGAGGTGGTGCGCGAAGTCGTTCGGGCGAAAGGCTCCGTCCCGAACCACCTGCCGGGAACGAATACGTTCCTGACTGAATTCGGCGAGCGCTACGGAGTTCCTTTCGAAGCCACCCGAGGCGGTCCGGAAACGATGTATCCGGAATACCGGAACAAGTTAAAGGGTGCGGCGGCAAAACTGGTCAACGCGACGCGCTAGGTACACGATAATGCGGCTTCTCCGGAAATCTCTCGTCGTGGTCCTGCCGATCGCGTTCGCTTGCGGGGCTTTCGCGCAGCAGACAGCCGACGTCCACATCCTGCATGTGCGCAAGAACGTTTACATGATGGTCGGCGCCGGCGGTAATATCGCGCTTTCCACCGGTCCGGATGGAACCCTCATGGTGGATTCCGGGCTCGCGCCGATGAGCGATAAAGTCGTCGCGGCCATTCACCAGCTTGGCGTGCAGCTCAGCGCCGATGGCGCGCCGCCCAAGCCGATTCAATACATCATCAACACGTCGGCTCGCCCGGATCACATCGGCGGAAACGAGAAGATCGCCAAATCCGGCAAGACCTTCACCGGCGGCAATGTCGCGGGGGATCTGCGCGGACTTGGCGAGGCCGATCCGGAAGAAGGCGCGCAGATTTACGCCTATCAGAACGTTCTCAACCGCATGAGCGCGACACGGCCATCGACCGGGCCAGGCAAGCTCCCGGTTACGATAACGCCTCCGGCGGCGTGGCCGGCGGTCACCTACGACACCGAAGTCCTCAACTTCAGCCACTTCTTCAATGGCGAAGGAGTGCAGCTGATCCACGAGCCTGACGCGGTGACTGACGGCGACAGCATGGTTTACTTCCGGGGCGCCGATGCGCTCGCTACCGGCGACATCTTTCTTACCAACAGTTACCCGATCATCGATTTGGAAAGAGGCGGAAGTCTGCAGGGCGTCATTGACTCGCTCAATCACATTCTGGATATCGCAGTGCCCGAGTTCCGGCTGGAAGGCGGCACGATGATCATTCCCGGCCATGGGCGTCTGTGCGATTCGGCCGACGTCGCGTACTACCGGGACATGGTGACTGTGCTGCGCGACCGGATCCGGGACCAGATCAGGAAGGGCCGAACACTCGCTCAGGTCAAGGAGGCCGGACTCACGAAAGACTACGACGGCCGATATGGTTCGCCCGATGCGTTTCTTGACGCGGCGTACAAGAGTCTGACCGAGAAAGCGTCAGGAAAATGATGCGCCGAACTTTGTACATTGCCGCCGCGGCGACACTGTCGATCATATTGTCGGCTTCGCTCGAAGCGCAGCGCGGCGGGCGAGGCGGTCCGCCGCAAAAGCCCAAAGCGGCAGCTCCGATCGATATGACCGGCTACTGGGTTTCGATCGTCACCGAGGACTGGCGCTATCGCATGATGACTCCGGCGAAAGGCGATTACCCGAGCATTCCGCTCAACCCCGAGGGCATTAAAGTGGCGCTCGCATGGGACCCGGCGAAAGACGAAGCCGCCGGAAACCAATGCAAAGGTTACGGGGCGGGGGCGATCATGCGGATGCCGGGTCGCCTGCACATTACGTGGCAGGACGACAACACCCTGAAGGTTGAAACGGACACAGGGACACAGACACGCCTGTTCCACTTCGGCGCCGCTCCCTCCGGCGGAGAACCCACATGGCAGGGAGACTCACTTGCCGAGTGGGAATTCGCGGGTGGACGCGCGGGCGCACACGGCGGCGATCTGAAGGTCGTCACCACGCACGCGAAGTCCGGTTATTTGCAAAAGAACGGCGTGCCTTACAGCGCCAATGCCGTGATCACCGAGCACTTCGATCTCACGAAAGAAGACGACGGCAGCTCATGGCTCATCGTGACAACGCTCGTCGAAGATCCACAGTATCTGCAGCGCCGTTTTCAGCGCAGTACACATTTCCGGAAGCAGGCCGGCGCTACAGGGTGGGATCCGATGCCCTGCAGCGCTCGCTGAGCGCGCCGGGTTTTTGCGCATCAAATCCGCAGCAGAAGTTTTCCTGACGTCCGGCGCCCTTCGAGATCCGCGTGCGCAGCGGCTGCGTCCGCCAGGGGATACTCACGCTCGATGCGAAGCTGGATCGTCGCGTGGCTGATCCAGCCGAAGACGTCGGCCGCCCGCTGTGCCAGCTCTTCCGGTTTGGCGATATGGCTGGCAAGGGTGGGGCGTGCAAGATAGAGAGATCCCTTCGCACTCAGCACACGTGTATCGAGCGGAGGCACCGCGCCGCTCGACTGCCCGAAGTGGACCATCATGCCCCGCATCTTCAAACAATCGAGCCCCTTCGTAAAGGTCGCCTGACCGACGGAATCGTAGACAACGTCGACTCCCGCGCCACCGGTAAGCCGCCTCACTTCCTCAACCCAGTCTTCGCGGCTGTAGAGAACACCTTCCGCCGCACCGGCTTCGCGGGCGAGAGCAAGTTTCGCTTCCGTGCCTGCCGTCGCGATCACACGCGCGCCGAGCATCGCCGCCATTTGGACAAGGAGCCGTCCGGTGCCTCCGGCCGCGGCGTGGATCAGCGCCGTGTGTCCAGCTTTCAAGGGTAACGTGGAGTGGGAAAGATAGTGCGCGGTCATGCCCTGCAGCATCGCGGCGGCGGCGGTACGGAAATCGATCGCGTCCGGAATCTTCACGAGCATTTTTGCCGGGACCGCCGCATACTCCGCATAGGAACCACGCATCATGGCATAGGCGACGCGGTCGCCCGGCTTGAAATCGTCGACGCCGGTTCCGAGAGCCTCGATCGTACCCGCGCCTTCCGATCCGAGAACAGCGGGGAGCGGGATCTTGTTCGATCCACTGCGCTGGCTGATGTCGGTATAATTCACGCCGGCCACGGCGAGCCGCACCAGCACTTCGCCTGTGCCAGGTGCGGGCACCGGACGATCTCCGGACTGAAGTACTTCCGGCCCGCCAGGCTGTTCGATCCAGATTGCTTTCATGCTTTCACCTTCCGCCGCGCTTTCGCCATCACGTATATTATGCGAGAGGAGAATTATGGGCCGCCGCGTGAGCATCGAAGTTCCCGGTTTCGAACACGACAATCCGATCCCGGCAGCGTGCCGCGTCGGACCCTTCCTGATTACGAGCGGCATCTCCGGTAAAGAGCCTTTTACCGGCAAGCTTCCCGACGGGATCGACGCGCAGTGCGAACAGATGTTCGCGACGGTGCGGAAAATTCTGGAAATCGCGGGCGGCGGTCCGGAGGACGTAATCAAGATCAACGTCTGGCTGCGGGATCGCGCCCAGCGTCCTCACGTGAACAAAGGCTGGCTCGAAATGTTTCCGGACCCCCACTCACGGCCCGCCCGCCATACCTTCGCATCGCCTGATCTGCCAGGCGCCATGCTCGTCCAGTGCGAGGTATTCGCGGTTATCGAGAAGGCAGGTTAACCAATGGCCCGCATTGTTCTTGGCCTCGCGACTTCGCATGGGCCGATGCTATCCGTCCCGTGGGAGAACTGGACGGAGCGCATCGCAGCCGACCGCGCCAATCCGCGGCATTTCTACCAGGGGAAGATCTACAACTTCGATCAGATGGTCGAATTGCAGAAGCCCCGCGGTCTTGCTGCTTTGCTGACGCCGGAGGTCTTCCGCGAAAGGCACACCCGCTGTCAGAACGCGATCCGGCAGCTTGGGGACATTTTTCTGGACGCCAAACCAGACGTCGCGGTCGTAGTAGGCAACGACCAGATGGAAATTTTCACCGGCGACTACGTGCCGGCGTTTTCGGTTTTCTGGGGGCCATATGTCGAGGGAATTCCGCGCACGCCGGAGTTTCTGGCTTCCCTGCCTCCTGGCGTGGCACGGGCGGAACTCGACCGCACGCCTTCCGTCTATACGCAATATCCGACGCTGCCCGGCCTCGGCGGCCACATGATTCAAAGCGTCACGACCGAAGGATTCGACGTCGCACAGATGACGAAACTCCCGACTGGATCCATCGGCTCGAACGCGGTGCCGCATGCTTACGGATTTGTCTACCGCCGCGTCTTGCGCGACAAGGTGATCCCGCACGTGCCGGTGTTTGTAAACACCTTTTATCCGCCAAACCAGCCTCCGGCGGGCCGCTGCTATGCGTTCGGCGAGGCGCTGGGCCGCGCCATCGCAGCATGGCCGGAAGGCGTCCGCGTCGCAGTCATCGCTTCGGGCGGTATGACACATTTCGTGCTCGATGAGGATTTCGACCGCAGAGTTCTCGAAGCCATGGAAGAAGACGACGCCGCGACGCTTGCCAGCCTGCCCGAAGACATGTTCCAATCGGGTACGTCGGAGATCAAGAACTGGATCGTCGCCGCGGGGATCATGGCGGAGGCGGGCTTGTCCATGAAGCCGATCGATTATGTCCCCTGCTACCGGTCGGAAGCGGGGACGGGAAGCGCAATGGGGTTCGCTCAATGGCAATAAGAAGCCGGATCGCAGCGATTCTTCTGGCGGCCGTGGCCGCGGTGTCTGCGCCGTCGCAGACGCCTCCGCTGCAGAAGATCGTAATCAATTACCCGACTCGCACCGGCCAGGTCTGGCCGCTGTACATCGCAAAAGAGGGCGGGTACTACCAGAAGTACGGTTTCGACGTGAACCTGGTGTTCGGCGTCCACCCCGCCGGCATCGCCATGATCGTGAGCGGTGAGGCGGCGATGACCGCCTACACCCTCGAGCAGGCGATGATCGCAAGTTCGAAAGACGGCTCGCTCGTCATGCTGGGGACTCCTTATAAGAAGAGCCTGTTCGCGCTGATGGCGGGCAAGAGCCTCGGCGGTATTCGCGACCTGAAGGGGAAGAAAATCGGCGTGAGCCAGATCGGCGACGCTCCCTACAACTACAGCATCGGGCTGCTGGGGAAGGCGGGGATCAATTCCCGCGATGTGGAGTGGATACCGATCGGAGGCGACGCCAATGCGCGCGCCGCCGCGCTCGCGAGCGGACGTGTCGACGCGACGATGCTGACCGCGCCGATTTATTTCAAGCTGGAGCAGGAAGGCTTCAAGGATTTCGGCAACATCAGCGATCACGACGACATCTACGCGCCATCGGTCTATTTGTTCAGGAAGGCCACGATTGCGGCGAACCCGAAGCTGCCGGAACTCCTGATGAAAGCCCACGCTGAGGCGATCAAGCGCTTTTACGACGACAGAGCGTTTGCAGTTAAAGCTTACATGGTTTACGACAAGCAGGAGCAGGCCGATGTGGAGCGCGTCTACGATCAGTACGCAAAGGTCAATAACTACGAGCGAATTCCCTATATCCCGGCGGCGGCTGTGAAATATGTTCTGGACCATCCGGCGGACGAAAATGTCGCAAAGCAGATGCGCGCATTCGATTTCCGCAAGGTGATCGACAACAGTCTTGTGGACCGTCTTGTCCGCGAAGGGTATTTCGAGAAGCTCTTCGGCCCTGAGGTCAAGGCGGAAGAGGAACGCAAAACAAAACTCGCGTTTCGCTGATGTACGTTCAGGCTGCCGCGGCGGTGCGTATCGCCGACGCCAGACCTTGCGTCTCCGCCTCATCGCCCAGCAGGGCGCGGTGGGGGATCCAGAAAGCATCGGTGATGCGCGCTTCCGAGTTCGGGCACGGCATTACGCGGCAGTTATGCCGCTCCGCGTAGAGCGGATTGTTATATAGCGTGTGCGGATAGAACGGCGTGCAGGGATAGCCTGCCGCCGTCAGGTTTCTGTGGAACGCGGCGCGATCTCCGTCCACCCAGCCGAGAAGCAGATAGTTCGTATGTACGCGCGCCGCCAGCGGGACGCGCTGGAAGTTGAGCCCCGGCACATCCGCGACGGATTCGCGGATCGCATCGACATTGCGCATGCGGCGGCAATTCTGTTCGGGGAGTCGCTCGAGTTGAGCAATCAGCACGGCGCATTGCAGCGCAGTGATGCGGTAATTCGAGCCGAGCGTGTAATGAAAGAACCATCCCTCGCCCTTGCGGCGCCCGATATCGAGAATCTCCCTGGCTCGATCGATGAGCATTTCATCGTTTGAGAGAAGAATGCCGCCCTCTCCTGCTGTCATCACCTTGCCGTTTTGAAAACTGAATGAGCCGAAGGCGCCAAAGCTGCCTGCGCGGCGGCCGTTCCATTCCGAGCCGTGCGCGTGGGCCGCATCTTCGATTAGATGCACTCCATGCTCGTTGGCGATCTGGAGCAGCGAATCCATATCCGCCATAGGGCCACCGAAGTGAACCGGGATGATCGCGCGCGTCTTCGGTCCAATTGCTTCGCGCACGCGCCCGGGGTCGATGTTGAATGTATCGCTCTCGGTATCGACAAACACCGGAGTCGCGCCGACGCGCGAGACGCAGGTCGCGGTCGAGATGAACGAAATGGCGGGGACAATCACTTCATCCCCCGCGCCGACGCCCAGCGCTTCGAGCGCCATTTCGAGCGTGACCGTGCCGTTCATGGCACTCAGTCCATGACGGCAGTGCTGGAATGTCGCGAACTCCTGTTCGAAGCGGGCGACGATCGGGTGATATCCGCCCCAGCGATCGCTCGCGAGGACTTCATCGAGCAATTCGCGTTCGCGTGCTCCGGAGACTGGCCAGTTGGGGATACCCATATCGTCACCTTTAGAATAGGGGACGTGAGCGTATACGAAGAACGTCGCGAAGAGCTCGAGAAGCACGAATTCATGATGGGTGTGCCGCGCGGGCGGCTCGCGGTTACACTCGACGTCCTTACCGACGCGCTGGTGCTCGTGGGGCAGCACGGAGTCTACTGCCAGAGCGCGCGTCAGCCCGGCAAACCCGCGATGGATATTCAGCTGATCACGAAATCCATCAGCGACGCCAAGGACCTCATCAGCGGCGTGATGACCCAGCTGAAACCTGTCCGATAATCGAGGCAAGGCGCGAGTCGCCTGAAAACGATTGGAGGCAAATTTGAAATATATACTTACATTCATTGCGGTGATGCTTGCGTTACTGGTTGTGCGGGAATACGAAAGGCCGATGACTGTATTGGCGCAATCCGATCTCTCGAATATCTATATCGAGCCGGGGTATCTGACTCTGCGCAGTCCGGATGGGCTGACGCAGGTGCAAGGCAAGATGGTCGTCAATCTGAACAATGGCGAGGTCTGGGGATTTCCGACGTTGCAGAATAGCCCGTATCCCGTCGATCCGACCAACAGCAAACCGCCGGTTTCACAGCCGATGTATCTGGGCCAGTTTGATTTTTCAGGGATGAAGCGAACACGCTGATATGTGGAAGAGCGCGACTGCCAGGCTACTCGTCGCGTTAGTCGCGCTCGCCGTCTGGCCCGTTCGCGCGCAATTACCGGCGTCCGGCACATTGTCCGCGGCAGACTGGCCTCTGTTCCGGGCTGAAGTCGAACGTGTCAAAAAACAACTCGTGTCGGCGCCGGACAAGGCCACCGTTACATACGAGTTGGCCCGAACCTGGGCCTCAGCGAAACAGTGGCCCGAAACAGTGCAGTGGCTCAACAGCGTCGCTGAAATGAAAGCCGGTCTCGATCCGTCGCGGGATTCTGTTTGTGGGGAACTGCGGGGCACGCGCGAATTCGCTCAAGTTTTGGCTTCCGTGCGTGATGCCACACCCGCGGTTTCGCACAGCCGCGCCGTTTTCCGGATCACGGAAGGCGATCTCGTTCCCGAGAGCATGGCATACGATCCCCGTGCCAGTCGTTTCTATTTCGGCAGCATGAAAAAGGGGAAGGTGGTCCGCTGCACGGCTTCCGGGGAGTGCGAGATATTTGTGAGTGGTCTGGGCGAAGTGCTCGGGCTGAAAGTTCGCGACGATGGACTCTGGCTTCTGAATAATTCAGCCGGTGAATCCTCCCTGATGCACTACGATCCGGCGTCGCGCCGGCTCATTCAGAAATATTCCGTTATGGGGGCAAGGCACGAGTTCAATGATCTGGCTCTTGCAACTTCAGGCGATGTCTATCTGACGGATACGCCGGCGGGTACGGTCTGGCGCCTCGCGAACGGCGCGGCGGATCTGGAGAGAATTCCCGGAAGTTTTCAGTTTGCGAATGGAATTGCGCTTTCGCCGGATGGACGGTTCCTCTATGTGTCCACGTTTCCCGACGGGCTGAGGCTCGTCGATCTGCTGACGTATACGAACGGTCCACTGGCTCGCCCTGCCGGCTTATGCCTCGCGACGATTGATGGTCTCTATTTTCATCGCGGCGCGCTGATTGCGATACAGAACGGGATCATGTCGCCGCGGGTTGTTCGGTTGGTATTGACGCGTGATCGTCGGGCGATCGAGCGGTTCGAGGTTCTTGAGCGGCGTAATCCCTTGTTTGAAGGCGTCACGACCGGAGTCGTCGCCGGTAGAGACTTCTTCTATATGGCCAACATTCAGGATGACAAAAAGACCGGCTTCGATCCGATCACGATTTTGAAGCTTCGTCTGTAGACCTCGACAGGTCAGGCGGATTGCCAGGCCGCCGCAGGTTAACAACGTTAACAACCTGCGCTACAGGCGCACGAAGGGATTGTGCTGCTTCTCTTCCCCTATTGTGGTCGTTTCGCCGTGACCGGGGAACACGATCGTGTCGTCGGGCAGCGTATAGAGCTTGCCGCGAATGGAATGGCCAATCTGCGCGGTGTCGCCGCCGGGCAGGTCCGTGCGTCCGATGCTGCGCTGAAAGAGCGTATCGCCTGCGATGAGCTTGCTTTCGAGCGGGAGATAAAGCGAAATGCTGCCAGGCGTATGACCCGGTGTGTGCAGCACGTGGGCCTCGATGCGACCGGCGCGAATGACGTCGCCTTCGTGCGCGGGCTTGTCGATCCCCGGGTCTTTCGGAGTTTCCATGCCGAGCCACGACGCCTGCATGTCCAGTCGATCGCTGAGCATCTTGTCCGCCTCGTGCATATAGACCGGAGCGGCCGTGTGGGCCCGCAACCGTTCCGCTCCGCCGATGTGGTCGATGTGGGCGTGCGTGATCACGATCATCTTCACAGTGAGCCCGTTGCGGTCCAGAATAGCGATGATTTCAGAAACATCATCACCGGGATCGATCACGATGGCTTCATGACTGGTTTCGTCGCCGATCACGGAACAGTTGCATCCCAGCATGCCCACCGGCAGGACTTCGTGAATCATTGCGGACCTGACCTCATCCGATAATGGTGACACGATGACCGATAACTCCACCGCCGGGTACGACGCGCTCATGAACGGCGCGGCACTCATCGACCTGTCCGGCCGCGGAAGAATTCGTGTCACCGGCGACGATCGCGCGCGTCTGCTACACGCCATGACGACGAATCATGTGCAGCAGATGAAGCCGGGAGATGGTCTTTACTGTTTTTTCCTCAATGCCCAGGGACGTATCCTCGCCGACGCCTACATTCTATGCTTCGAAGACCACTTTCTTCTCGATACTGCGCCCGAGACACGCGAGTCCGTGTTTGCGCATCTGGATCAATACATCATTGCGGATGACGTGACGCTTGAAGATGTCACCGACCAGACGTTTTCATTTGGCATCGATGGACCAAAGGCCATCGATGTCGCCGCAAGGTCCGCGATGGCGGCGCCGCACCACCGCCTTTCGCATGTGCCCGCCGGTGCATTGACCATCGCGGCGATCTCTACCACGGGCGGCCATGGAATCCGCATCTATGGAGCGCTTGGGCTGAAACAGGAGACCGTCGCAACTATCGAGGCCGCGGGCGCAATTGCCGCATCCAAAGAAGACGCGGAGACGGCGCGAATCGAAAACTTCGTGCCACGGTACGGCTTCGAGATCACCGAGAACACGCTGCCACAGGAAACGCAGCAAACCCATGCGCTTCACTTTCAAAAGGGTTGTTATTTGGGGCAGGAGATCGTCGAGCGGATCCGTTCGCGCGGCCACGTTAACCGTCTGCTGATGGGATTTCGCATCGACGGACAAAGTCCTCCGCCGCCGCCTGGGACAAAGCTGCTGGTGGAGGGAAAGCCCGCGGGCGAGGTAACGTCTTCCGCCGCCGCGGCGAACGCGGTGTTCGGACTCGCGTACGTGCGCGCGCCCGGCGCGAGTTCCGGAGCCATGGCGGAAATCGAAGGAAAAGCCGCGGCTCTGTTCGCACCGCGCGATTGATTCCGGGGCTCTTTAAACGTCAGTCGGAGCCGCAGCTCTCGCCAGCCTTTCCCTGCCTTCGACAAACAACGGTTTCCGCGCCGACCACTCGGCGCCCGCCAGCACCAGCAAAGCTGTGAGCACGCTGAAGATGATAATCGAAGCGGAATATGAGAAGGGCCCGTATTCGTTGGTGAACTTTCGGTCGAGCCAGGGCCAGGCGATCAGAAATATGTACTTCCAGATCTCAAGCCCGATGCCGACGAGCAGCGCGATCGGGAAAACACGCCGAACAGGTACGCGGCGGTTCGGCACCAGGCAGTAAACCATCCAGAGTGAGGCAACAGTCACTGGAATTGCGGCCAGCTTGAAAATCACCAGTGGGAGCCACGCGACTTTGATCCCATACTGGACCATCACGAATTTTGTATTCACGGCAGCGAGCAGCAGAGATCCCAGCGCCAGGCCGCCGCACAGAATCAGCAGGAAAAAACTCAGAACCTGGTTCCGCAAATAACTCCGATTTTCCTTCACCCCCCAGGCGCGATTCAGCGCAACTTCGAGAGGCTCGAAGATTCCATTCGCCGTGAAGAGCAGCAGCAGGAGAGACGTGATCTGATAACGGCCGTGGTTGACCTTCGTGAGATTACGGATGATGAAGTTCCCGAGGTCGCCCGGAAAATAATCGCCGAGCGCAAGGACCAGTGCCTTCTCGGCCGCGGGAAAATGAAACACGTCCCGCACCAGCGTAAGCATCACGATCAGGAAAGGAAAGAAGCTCAACAGGACACTCGCCCCGATCGAGAGAGCGTAGACGTGCACTTCAGTCTGTGAGAGATATCGGATTGTCGGACGCCAGCGATGCGCCTCCAACTCGATCGGCTCGTTTGTCGAACGCTCCGAATTTTCGGCGATGATGTGCACGGCGGCGATTTCCGCGATATATCTTTATATGGTAGCCGGAGCCTCCGGGTTACATCGACCGGCCCTGACTTAATCAGACGCACGCCGTTTGTCCCAGGCCTCACAAAACCGGGCTCTTCTTTTCGCCACTGCCGTCCTGTTCTCGACAGGAGGCGCGGCGGTCAAGGCGTGCTCGCTGTCGGGTTGGCAGACTGCCGGGTTCCGATCCGGTATAGCCGCAGTGGTCCTCTTTCTGCTGCTTCCCGGGGCGCGGCGAGGATGGACCTTCCGAACATGGCTGATCGGGCTGGCCTATGCGGCCACAATGATACTGTTCGTTGTCGCCAACAAGCTGACGACCTCCGCCGACGCCATTTTCCTTCAATCCACGGCGCCCTTATACCTGCTGCTGCTCGGGCCTGTCGTCCTGCGGGAACGGATTCTGAAAGTCGATGTCGTCGTGATCTCCGCCGTTGCCGGAGGCGCGATTCTGCTGCTCGCCGGTTCAGAGACCGCGGCGGTGACCGCACCCGACCCACGACGCGGAAATCTGCTCGCGCTCGTGGCGGGTGTCACCTGGGCGCTGACGATGACCGGATTCCGCTGGATGGCAAAGCGTCCCTCCGGGAAGAACTCGGCCGAAGCGGCGGTAATTGCCGGAAATGTGCTGGCGTTTGTGTTGTGCCTGCCGCTGGCGGTCCCGGCGCGACTCACGTCCATTACCGATATGGCAGTGCTCGTATATCTGGGAGTGTTCCAGATCGCGCTCGCCTACATGTTATTGACGCGCTCCCTGCGGTACGTGCCGGGCATCGAAGCCGCGACTCTGCTGCTGATCGAGCCGGTGCTGAATCCCGTCTGGTCGTGGGCCTTTCACGGTGAAAAACCGGGCGCGCTGGCCCTGGCAGGCGGCGCTGCAATTATCGGCATCACCTTCGCAGGCACGGTCTGGCGTCTCAAATTTACAGGGATTTCACGCCTGCAGGATATCCCGATTCCCGATTAATTAACGCCACTATTGGCAGGGGTGTTGAGCGGCAAGGAGCGATCACCGCGGT